>QBXO01000003.1 GCA_003284565.1 SAR116 cluster bacterium AG-321-K23 | reverse complement strand
GACAGCAATTGGGGCCACAGAAAACCCATGTCTTCTTGCAAAAAAACCAATAATACCAAATATTAATGCAAGCCAAACATCCAAAAGTTGACCTTGGAAAGCGTATGCGCCAATTACAGAAAGCCCAAAAACAATTGGCCACAATATTGCTGTAGGTACTAATGATACTCTAGCGAAAAATTTGGCAGCATATAACCCCATAAGCATAAACATAATATTAGCAAAAAACATTGAACCAAAAATTTGGTAAACTTTTTCAACTTGTTCTGTAAAAAGGTATACACCTGGTCTTAAACCGTGAACCATTAATCCAACTAATATAATTGCAGTAGTCCCGCTTCCTGGAATACCTAAAACCATTGTTGGTACCATTGCGCCACCAGTTGCAGAATTATTCGCTGCTTCAGCACCAGCTATACCTTCAATAGAACCTTTACCAAATTCCTCTTTGTTTTTAGACCATCTTCTTGCTTCGGAGTATCCAATCATTGATGCAACAGTTGCACCTTCCGCAGGTAAAACGCCAATAAAAGTTCCAATTCCGCAGGATCTCAATATTGTTTTCCAAATCTTTTTATAATCTTCTTTTGTCGGGAGTTTAACAGCTTTCATACTGACAGTATTTACAATTTTATTAACTGTTTTGGATTGAACTAAAAGCTCTGATATCGCAAAAAGTCCAATAAATATTGGAACAAAATGAATACCTTCATAGAGCTCGTAGTTGCCAAACATAAATCGTTCAATTCCTGTTACTCGTTCTGCTCCAATTGTTGATAACCAAACTCCGAATATTCCGCCTATTAAATTTTTCACAGCGCCACCAGCACTTATACTGGCAAGCATCGATAAGCCAAATACTGTTAAAGCAAAATATTCAGGTGATCGAAATTCGTACGCTACTCTGGCTAACAATGGTGCTGCAAAACATAAAATTATTACAGAAAATACACCACCAACAGTACTTGAAATCACAGCAACTCCCAATGCTCTTCCTGCTTCACCTTTTTGAGCAAGAGGATAACCGTCAAATGTTGTTGCAGCAGCAGCTGATGTTCCTGGTGTGTTAATTAAAATAGCAGTTATAGATCCAGCGAAGGTCGCTGAAACATAAATTGTCGCAAGGACAGCTATAGCGTGAACCGGATCCATGGTAAGAGTAAAAGGTAATAATAGTGCAGCCCCAGTAGTTGCTCCCAAACCTGGCAATACTCCTATCACAACGCCTAAAATAGTTGTAATAAAAATTAAAAAAAGTAAATATGGATCAGTTGCTACAGAGAGCATTGCCATTAATCCTTGTTCAAACATAATCTGATACTCTATCCATAATACAAATTCATTAATATTCCCCGTGGAAATCTAATTTTTAAAACAAAATCAAACAATAAAAAAATTAATAAGGGTGTCAAGGTTGCTGTTAAAAAAGAAAGCCAAATTCTCTTCTCACCCCATAATAATCCCATTAACAACATAACAACAAAAATTCCAATAAACATATCCGTATATACTGTGAGCAAATAAAAGATTAAAAATAAGCCCATACTACCCCAAGTAGGAAATTTTTCTAATTTAATATGATCCGGATTTTTAGCTTTATATTGGAATGTCAGAACAGCTATTAAAATAAGCTTTAGAACCATTAAAAAAATGGGAAAAGATCTGGCTTGCATACTGTCACCTACAATCATTTCAGGTGAAGTATCTAACTGCAAAGATATTCCAATTACAATAATTGAAAATATAGTAAGGAATAATGGAACTGTATAAAATTTATTAGACATAACGTTTATTTCAATGCCCTCTTTTATATAAGAGGGCATTAATAAATTTTTACTTCATTAAGCCCATTTCTTTAAGAGCTGGTCCAAATTCACCAACCATAAAGGCGATTTGCTTACCCCAAGGTCCAGAAGGTTGAGGTGAAGTATTATCTAATCCTGAATTAGCTAAATATGCCTGATACATAGAATGTTTCATCGCTTTCGCCATTCCTTTTTCAAGGTCAGCAACTCTAGCTTTATCAACGCCAGCATGAGTTACGAAACCTCTTGTTGTTGAAAGAACTAGATCAATTCCAAGAGACTTAGCTGTTTTAGCTTTTGGAATAGGAGCCATAGCGTTTTCACCTAATATTACAAGTGGACAAACATCGCCAGCTTCAACTGGTGCTGCTGCTTCAGATAAATTAAGTGTTCCTACATCAACCTCACCGGCAACAAGTCTTGTCGCTAATTCTGCACCACCTTTAAATGGGATATATTTTGGCATTTTTTGACCTAGTTTTTTTGCCCATAAATAAACAGTAATATGATCAATTGTACCAGTATGAGTTCCTCCAAATGTCATCTTGTCACCTTTCTTCATGCCAGCAACAAAATCTTCAGGTGTTTTGTAAGGACTTTTTTTACAATTTACCATTAGAATTTGAGGATCATTAGTGCCTCTTGCTATTGGAGCCATATCACTAACTTTTAACTTTGTTTTACCCATAGCCATTGTAATTGCGTGACCAACTGTAAAAGTTAATATTGTATTACCGTCGGCTGGTCTTGTCATAAAATAATTCATTGCAGCTGCACCACCGCCACCTCTTTTATTAACAACAACCATATCCTGCTTAAGAGTTCTTCTTGAACGAAGCATCATCATTCTTGAGTTAACGTCAGTTCCACCGCCAGCTCCAGCATGAGTTACAACCTCAATCGCAGGTTTTTTTGATGCTAAAGTTGGGCTGGTTGTGAAAGCAATAGCAGAAACTATAGCAGCCAAACCTGTTCCAACTTTAAAAAGTGTTTTAGATTTAATCATTTATTTCCTCCATAATGATTTCCAGCAAAAGCTGGTTATAAATACCATTTCAAATGGTATATTTTGAGTGGTTTAATACTCAACCCCATTTAACAATATAGAAACTTAGAAAATTTCAAATTATTTACCAAATGAATAGTTTGATTATTACGAATAAAAAGTATGAGTCAAGAAATACAAGAAGTTAAATGATTAATCTGTTAAGAATTTAAATTATGAATTTAATTATTACTTTTTTCAATTATGTTTGGTTTCATATTAGATCTATAAAACTCAATAACTTGCGTTCTTGTAAGATCAGAATTTTTATCATATTTAAAAAAATTATTTACTTCTGGTGAAACTGTAGCTAGATGAAAAATTACAGAAATTATTGATAGCGGTTCCAAATTTCACTCCTTAGAATCATACAATACTTGCAATTGATATGCCACTCCAATTCTAAGAGTAAACAAATAAACAAAATAAAATCTGTAAAACATTGAAAATTTAATAATTAATTTTAAATAAATATTATCACTTATAACTTTATAAATTCTAAATAATACTGGGTCATAATTTTATGAAATTAACAAAAGTTTTTTATGATGGAAAATGTGGGCTTTGTAATAAAGAAATTAATTATTACAAAAGAATAGCTCCTAAAAATATCTTCGAGTGGCATGATATAGCTTCAAATCCAAAAAAACTTAAAGAAATTCAAGTTTCTCAATATGATGCATTAATGTATTTACATGCAACGGACCAAAAATCTAATCTAAAAATTGGGGTAGACGCTTTCATATTGATATGGGACAAACTTAAATATTGGAAAATTTTATCTATTTTAGTAAGAACTCCCATCATATACTCAATTGCTAAGATCACGTATAAATTATTTGCTAACTACAGATTTAAAAAGCTTGCTCATTGCCAAATGGCAAGTCAGAAGGTTATCTAAAAAAGATGATTAAATGGATAAAAAATTTAAAATTTAAACAAAATAGTGTTTCGGTAAAAAAAGAAACTCGACTAGAACAGATGAAAAAAAACCCTTACAAAAGAGTAGATAGTGAAAATATGACAGACATTGAAAAAATGGACAAAGGGTTTAATGGAAAAACGTTTACTATCAATGGTATCGAAATAGATTTTTAAACTGCACACAAAAAATTTTATTACTTTGCCTTTGCGTAAATTGTTATATACTCCTGATTCTTATTTATAGGATTATTAGGGGATTAATTATGAAAAAATTAACAACTACATTAGCGGCTTTAATCTTAATGGGCTCTACACCATTATTTGCCCATGGAGATAAGGTAAAAGTCGGTATGATAACAACTTTATCAGGAGGTGGTTCTGGTTTGGGGATAGATGTTCGAGATGGTTTTATGCTTGCAGTAAAAGGAAAAAAAAATATTTCTGTTATAACAAAAGATGATCAACGTAAACCTGATATTGCTGTTCAATTAGCAGACAAGATGATTCAATCTGACAAAGTTGATGTTTTAACAGGTATTATTTGGTCAAACTTAGCAATGGCTGTTGTACCAGCTACAGTTAATCAAGGTAAATTTTATTTATCACCAAATGCTGGACCATCTAAATTAGCAGGAAAAGGTTGTCACAAAAATTATTTCAACGTTGCTTGGCAAAACGATAATTTGCATGAGGCAGCTGGTGGTTATGCTAACTCAGCTGGTTTTAAAAATTCATTTATACTTGCTCCTAACTATCCAGCAGGTAAAGATGCCCTCACAGGCTATAAAAGATATTTTAAAGGAAGCTTAGCTGGTGAAATTTATACAAAGTTAGGTCAAAAAGATTATGCAGCTGAAATTGCTCAAATAAGAGCATCAGGTGCTGACAGTGTATTCTTTTTTCTACCAGGTGGTATGGGTATCGGGTTTATGAAGCAATTTTCACAGTCAGGTATAAAACTACCGGTGGTTGGTCCTGCTTTTTCTTTTGATCAAGGTATCCTCAAAGCAGTTGGTGAAGCTGCGCTAGGAGTAAAAAATACTTCACAATGGTCTAAAGATATTGACAACGCTGCTAATAAAAAATTTGTTAAAGATTTCCAATCTGAATATGGAAGGTTGCCTTCATTATATGCTTCACAAGGTTACGACACTGGAAAACTTTTAATTTCGGCAATGTCAAAAGCTAAAATTAAAAATAAGGACAAATTTAGAGATGCTTTAAGAAAGGCTGATTTTGCATCTACTAGAGGCAAGTTCAGTTTTGATACGAACCATCATCCTATTCAAGATATTTATGTCCGAGAAGTAATCAAGGAAGGTAAAGTTCTTACCAATAAGATTGTTTCAGTAGGATTGAAAAATCATTCAAACGCATATGTATCTGAATGTAAAATGTAAAATATTCTTAGGTGATTTCTAAATGAAGTCACCTAATTCTTTTTCTGTTTTAAATGACATCCATACTTTTTTTTGAACAATTATTAAACGGTGTACAATTTGGAACTATGTTGTTCCTTATGTCCGCAGGATTAACTCTAATTTTTGGAGTAATGGGCCTAATAAACTTAGCTCACGGATCTTTTTACATGATTGGGGCTTTTAGTGCAGCATTAATTGCAGGCCTTACAGGTTCTTTTTGGCTTGCTTTACTGGCAAGTTTATCCGGTGCAGCAATTGCAGGTGTGTTAATAGAAATTATAATAATAAGGCGTTTATACAGAAGAGACCACTTAGATCAAGTTTTGGCAACATTTGCATTAATACTGCTATTATCTGAAGGTGTAAGATGGTGTTTTGGTGCTTTCCCATTATTTCTTGATATCCCAAGCAACTTAAATGGCACTTTACCAATTTTAGATAATTTAATTTATTCTAAGTATAGGCTGTTTATAATAATGATGGGTTTTTTGATAGCCTTTGGATTATATATACTTATAACTAAAACACGTTTAGGTGTTCGTATCAGAGCTGGTCAGAATGATCGTCAGATGATTTCAGCGCTAGGAGTTGATATTTCAAAACTTTATACCATTGTATTTGCATTGGGGGCTTCGTTAGCAGGATTAGCAGGAGCAATGATTGGTGCCATTCAATCAGTCGAAGTTGGTATGGGGGAGCCAATTCTAATTTTAGCTTTTGTAGTAATTGTAATTGGAGGAATTGGCTCTATCAAAGGGGCATTAATAGGTTCTATTTTGGTAGGTGTAACTGACACGATTGGAAGAATATTTTTGCCTGAAGTTCTGAAAATTTTTATGGAACCTGCAAGTGCAACATCAGTTGGTTCTTCAATTGGTTCAATGCTAATTTATATTCTAATGGCTCTAATTCTTATAATAAAACCTTCAGGATTATTTGGAAAAAATTAAGATGATTATAGAAAAATTTCTAAATAAATGGATTTTATTTTTTCTTTTATTAATTCCAATTTTAGGATTTGTTCTTGAAGAGCCCTATTACATAACACTTACAACAAAAGTTATAATCCTTGGTATTGCAGGTATTGGTTTAAATTTAGCCCTTGGATATTGTGGTTTAATTTCTTTTGGTCATGCAGCTTTTTTTGGACTAGGTGGTTATGTTACAGGAATATTGTCTTTTCATGCATTAAACTCAGAACTAATGTTTAGTTGGCCTTTTATAGCATCTGGTAGTTCTAATATGTTAGTTATTTGGCCCATTGTAATAATAACAAGTGCACTTTTATCATTTATAATAGGAGTTTTATCTCTAAGAACTACTGGTGTTTATTTTATTATGATTACTCTAGCATTTGCACAGATGTTGTATTTTTTTGCAATCAGTTGGCCTAATTATGGAGGTGAAGACGGATTATCTATTTATATGAGAAATTCATTTCCAATGGTTAATACTATGGATCCAACAACATTTTACATGATATGTCTTTTTTGGTTGCTATTGGCTGTTTTTATTTCTGCTAAATTGATAAATTCTTCTTTTGGAATGGCATTCCAAGCCGTCAAACAAAATGAAGAAAGAGTTAAATCAGTTGGTATTGAAACTTTCAAAGTCAAGCTACTGGTTTTTATTATTTCAGGAACAATTACTGGTTTAGCAGGATCCTTATATACTGACTTAAACAGGTTTGTCAGTCCGTCTGTTCTTAATTGGCAAATGTCTGGAGAAATAATGGTATTTGTAATTCTTGGAGGAATTGCAAGACTTTATGGACCTCTTGTTGGCGCTGCTTTCTTCATTGTTTTAGAACAAACCCTTGGAGTTTATACAGAAAATTGGCAATTTTGGTTGGGATTAATCCTTATTTTAGAGATATTATATGTACGCTCAGGAATTTTAAGTTTGTTTGAAAAGAAATTAAAATATGAAAAATAAAATTTTAAATATTAAAAGTTTATCTAAATCATATGGTGCATTTAAAGTTACTGACGAGATTACAATAGACCTTCACTTTGATGAAATACATGCATTAATTGGACCTAATGGAGCAGGAAAATCAACATTAATTAAGCAAATAGTTGGAAGTGTAAAACATGACATAGGTTCAATCATATTAGATCAAGAAGATATAACTGATTTAACTGACATTGAAAGAGCTAAAATTGGAATATCAAGAACATTTCAAGTTTCATCTATTATACCTCAATTTAGTGCAATAGATAACATAATTTTATCTCTATTAGATAAATCAAATAAAACTTTTCAACTCTTTAAAAGTGTAAAGAACAATAAAGAATTATACTTAAATGCAAAAAAAATTTTAAGGGAAATTGAATTACAAGAAAAAAGTGATGTTTCAGCTTCTGACTTAAGTCATGGTGACAGAAGAAAACTTGAAGTTGGTTTGGCTTTAGCTATGGATCCTAAAGTTTTTTTGTTTGATGAGCCTATGGCTGGTTTGGATGAAAGTGGTACAAACATGATGATAAATTTATTCAAAAAAATAAAGTCTAACTCGCCAATTTTATTAATCGAACATGATATGGACGCAGTTTTCGCATTAGCTGATAGAGTTTCGGTAATTAATTATGGAAAAATAGTAGCTACAGGTACTGTTGATGAGATAAGACAGAATGAATTAGTCAGAGATGTTTATTTAGGCTATGAAATTTGATGGTAAAACTTCTTGAAATAAATGATCTACAGTCATGGTACGGTTTAAGTCAAGCTCTTTTTGACGTTAATCTAGAAATAAATAAGGGTGAAGTTGTTGCGCTTCTTGGTAGAAATGGTATGGGAAAATCAACAACTATTAGGTCGATTTGCGGTTTAATAAGTAATTATAAGGGTAAGATTAAGTTTAAAAATATTTCTATTGCAAACCAGCCAAGTTATAAAATTGCTCAACTAGGGATTGGTCTTGTACCAGAAGGTAGAAGGGCATTTACAAATTTAACGGTATTAGAGAACCTTACGGCAACTTCGGTAGAAGGAGAATGGACGTTAGAAATGGTTTTTCATTTGTTTCCAAAATTGGCTGAAAGAAAATATCAAAGTGCGTCTACGTTATCTGGTGGTGAACAACAAATGCTTGTAATTGGAAGGGCTTTAATGACAAATCCAGATTTACTTATTTTAGATGAAGCTACTGAAGGCTTGTCCCCAACTCTAAGGTCAGAAATATGGAAAGTTATAACAATTTTAAAAAGTAAAGGCGTTTCAATTTTAATAATTGATAAATCACTTAAACAACTACAAGATTTAGCTGATAAATTTTATATCTTAGAAAAAGGAAAAACAGTATGGGATGGATTTTCAAATAATTTAACAAGCAAAGTTGCTCAGAGATATTTGGGCGTCTAATTAGGTATAATCATTAAAATTATCTAGCATGTTAATGTCGGCTTCTCCACCAACTGCTGATACAATCGCTCCCATCTCATTTAATTCTTGACTAAATTTAGTCCAATTACTCCTACCTTTTTCAAAATGAGCTTTAGATATCCAGTATTTTACAACTAAAAAATTAGTCTCAGAAATATCGACATTTGTTTCTTTAATAAGACCGACCTTCATTTGTTCATGTCCAACTTGTTTACTAAGAAGTTTGAGAGATTTTTTTGCTGTTTTATTTGGGCATTTAATTGTTACTATTCTTAAATACATAAAATTATCAAATCAAAAGTTACAAACAGAATCAACAGTGATTTTAAGTTTTTCTGAAATTTCATTAATTTCAGTTTCATTAATTATAAACGGAGGCGCAATTAGAATATGATCCCCATTTTCTCCATCAACTGTTCCTTGCATTGGATAGCAAATTAATCCTTCTTCCATGGCCTTTTTCTTAATTTTACCTGCTACATTAAAATTTTTTGGAAAAGGAGCTTTGGTTGATCTATCAGCTACAAGCTCTACAGCTCTGAATAAACCTCTACCTCTAATATCCCCAATATATTGATTTTGACCTAAGGATTTTATTAGGCTTTTTTGAAGTAAATTGCCCTTTTCTTTCACTTTTGGTGGATAGTTATCCTTTATTAATTTACTTAAAACTGCATATGAAGCTGCACATGCTACTGGATGACTAAGATATGTGTGTCCATGTTGAAAAAATCCAGTTCCGTTTTGTATTGCTTCATAGATATAATTTTGACATATCATAGCTCCAATTGGCTGATATCCTGCTCCTAAGCCTTTAGCGATAGTAATAATGTCAGGAATAACTTGTTCATCATCGCAAGCAAATAAAGATCCGGTTCTTCCCATACCACACATAACTTCATCTAAAATTAATAAAACATCATATTTATTACATATTTCTCTTATAAGTTTGAAATATCCTGGCACAGCAGTAAGAGCACCAGCTGTTGCTCCAACAACTGTTTCAGCTATAAAAGCCATAACATTGTCTTCACCCAAATTTAATATTTCATCTTCTAATTCTTTAGCAACTCTTTGTCCATAATCCCAGTCAGTTTCGTCTGGTCTTCTATTTCTATATGCGTAACAAGGAGAAATTAAACTGGTTTCAATTAACAAATCTTCAAAAAAATTTCTTCTCCAAATATTTCCGCCGGATGCGAGAGCTCCAAGAGTGTTTCCATGATAACTTTGCCTTCTAGATATGACTTGATGTTTTTTTGGTTTTCCTACTTCGATAAAATATTGTTTTGCCAGTTTTAAAGAAGCTTCTACTGCTTCAGAGCCACTTGAAACAAGGTATATTTTATCTAGTCCAGATGGAGAACTTTCAGCTAATAAATTTGCAAGTTTTTCAGCAGGTTCGTTAGAAAAAAAAGATGTATGGGCATAGGCTAATTTTTCTATTTGGTTGATAGTCGCATCCTTAATAGTGTTATCAGAATGACCCAAGCAAGACACTGCTGCACCACCTGAGCCGTCAATATACTTTTTACCATTATCGTCAATAATATAACATCCATCTCCTCTTACAGCTATCGGAAGATCATAGTTTGAATGTCTAGGAAAAATATTACTATGCTTCATATTCTTTTCTAAAATGTTGTTTCTCCAAAATCTTGAGTAACCCCACCAACAAAGTGGATCGTTTTAGGTGATAAGGTTTTGACGTATTTAGCAATATTTTCGTCAATTAATTTATCAATTTTTTTCATTGAATCTGCATCAGGAAATTCCCATAAGACAACACTTACATTAGGTGTCTGCGGATTTTTCATAGCTCTAAATCTAACTCCTTGAACTTGTTGAAGTAAGTTAGGCCATCTAGTTTCAAGTATGGATTCGAATAATTCACAATCTTCAGTAGATGCAAAGGTTCTTACAAAAATTTTTATTAACATAATTTCACCTAAAATAACTTTTTAATTTATTACAATTTTAAGTTTTGTATATTATGTTAATTTTTGCAAATAATATAAATTTTTGGTGGGAAGTTGATGTTTCATATAGCATTTAGAAAAGATGTTTTTTTTAGAGCTTTTAAAATGGCTTTGATAGTGGGCATTGTTTTAGCAGTAATTAATCATGGGGATCATATTTTTTTGGGAACGATGACAGTAACAAACTGGATTAAAATTTTAATTACTTTTTGTGTGCCATTTTGTGTTTCAACTATTTCATCTGTTCTAGCAATTAAGGAAGAGCAATCAACAATTAGATAAAAAGCAAATTATGAATATTTTTTTTTATGTCTTAATTTTTTTAGTAGTTTTTTCTTCACTTAATTTTTCAGTAAATGCCAAGCAAGAAAATTATTATTATGAGGTTCAATTTGGAAATTTTATTGTTGGTAAAGCTGAAGTTTTTTTTAGATTAGGATCTCAAAACTTAAATATTAATATTAAATCACAAACTGCTGGAATTTTAGACACGTTATACGAATATAAAGGTGAACTAAAATCGTCATCAATTAAAGTTACAGGTTCTTGGTTGCCAAATAAATTTTCGGCTAGTGGATTGTTTAATAAGAAAAAACGGACTACGGAAATTACATGGGTCAACGATTATAAAAATGTAAGTTATATAAATGTTCCGATAATAGATCTTGAAAAATACCATGAAATTCAAAATTCAAGTTTGATTAATGTAATTGACCCAATAACAGCGTTTATTAGAGTTATTGAAAAAATTAATAAAGAAAATGTTTGTGAAAAAAACTTCAAAGTTTTCGATGGTAGAAGAAGATATAATTTAAAAATTAAAACAATTGGAAATAACACAATTGATAATGACAGACCTAAATCATATAGAGGCAATGTACTGATTTGTGGATTAAGAGTTTTCCCAATAGGTGGTCATAGACTTAAAACAAAATGGAAACCTAGTGAAGATAAGATTTCTGATTTCAAAGTATTTTTTGGTAAAAATTCAAATAATGATTATATCCCCGTTAGAGTTCAGGTAGAAAGATGGTTCGGTACAATTGTAATACGTCTTATCCAAAGGCCCATTTAGATTATGAAAATTGGATTAATAGGCAATAATATTTCATCCTCAAATGCTCCCGACATTCATAACCGTATTGCAAAAATATTTGGAATTTCTCTAGACTATTTATTGTTTGATTTGAAAGATAAAGAAGAAACTTATTTTACAGTTTTATTAAAAGAACTCAAAGTTTTGGGCTTCATAGGAGTGAATGTCACATTTCCATTTAAAGAAAAAGCAATTAAATATGTAGATAATGTATCTAAGAATTCAAAAAATGTTGGATCAGCAAATACTCTTATATTCAAAAAACAAACTACGGCTGAAAATACAGACTATACCGGTTTTTTAAAAACGTATAATTTTCATTTTGGTAATAATACTCCTGGAACAATTCTTGTATTTGGTGCTGGTGGAGTAGGAAGGGCTATTACTTTTGGTTTAGCTTCTCTAGGAGTAAAAAAGATTTTACTAGTTGATAATGATGAAATAAAAGCAGATAGTTTATCTAAGGATTTAAATCTCTTAAATACAAACTGTGTTGTAATTAAATCTGATCAAATAGAAAAAAATATATCTAGTCTTGATGGCATAATTAATTGTACACCTGTTGGTCATTATGATTTTCCAGGATGCCCTTTAGGCAATCTCATACCTAATAAGACACAATGGATTTTTGATGTAGTTTATACCCCTGCTAAAACTGCTTTCATTAAAAAAGGTGAAAAAGTTGGAGCAAAAATTATTTCAGGTATTGATCTTTTTATTTTTCAAGCAATAGATGCTTTTTTAATTTTTACCGAAATTAAAGAAAATAAATATGTGCTTAAAAATTACATACATGAATTACGAGATTATTATTTCAATAAACTATATATTTAATTAAGAATTATTTTCAAAAATAACATCATTTTCAAAAAGATTATTTATATCATCTTCTTTGTAACCATTTTTTCTTAAGATTTCTCTTGTGTGTTCACCAATAACAGGCGGTTTGTGTTTAACTCCAACTGCTTTAGATCTACTAAATTTAATTGGTGAAGAAACACCTGTGTAATCTTCTTTTGAGATAGTCATCTCTCTTTCTTTTGTTTGAGGGTGTTTTAGAGCTTCCTCTATATTTCTTACAGGTCCTGCAGGAATTCCTGCTGATAGTAATTTTTCAGAAAAGTGAACTCCATCTACTTCACGTAGAGCATCTTCTAAATATTTGGTTAACTCTATTCTGTTTTTAACTCTATCACCATTAGTTAAAAATCTTCTATCTTTTGCAAGATGGTCTAAACCTAGAGCTTTACAAAGTCTTAGAAAGCCAGCATCGTTTCCAATTCCCATAAAAATCTCATTTGTTGCTGTTTTAAATTTATCATATGGTGAAATATTTGGATGTGCATTTCCAGTAGCTTTGCCTGGTTTATTTGACAAAAAATAATTACCAGTATGAGGATGCATTAGCGCAAGTGCTGAATCATATAGAGACATATCCAAAAACTGACCCATCCCAGATTTTTCTCTTTCTTGAAGTGCCATTAAAATTCCTATTGTTGAATAAAGCCCAGTTCCCATATCTACTACTGGGGCTCCAATTCTCACATCGTCGCCGTCAGCATGGCCATTTACTGACATCATACCTGTCATAGCTTGAACTATTGCATCATAGCCTGGAGCTCCACCAAGTGGGCCTTTAGCTCCAAATCCTGAAATTCTACAATGAATTAATCTAGGGAATTTTTTCTTTAAAACTTCTTCATAACCTAGGCCCCATTTTTCCATTGTGCCAGTTTTAAAGTTTTCAATTATTATATCTGAATTTTTCAGAAGTTCTAAAATTATTTCTTTTCCTTGTTGTTTGGTAAGATCAATTGCCAGAGATTTCTTATTTCTATTAACGTTTATAAAATATGAGGCCATTTCGTTTATAAAAGGTGGTCCCCAAGCTCTAACCTCATCACCAATCTTTGATTCAATTTTAATTACCTCAGCCCCATGATCTGCAAGTATTTGCGTTGCATATGGTCCTCCAAGAACTCTTGTAAGGTCTAAAATCTTGATTCCATCTAAAGCATGGTTATTTTTATTCTTTTCTATCATTGTATAACTTTCTAACAATTAATATGATTTTGGTAGTCCAAGAACACGTTCAGAGATATAATTTAAAATCATTTGAGCACTTACAGGTGCCAATTTTGGGATTAAAGATTCTCTCAATAATCTCTCAACATGGTATTCTTTGGCATATCCCATACCACCCAAAGTTACGACTGCTTGCGTAGCTGCTTTAAAGCCAGCTTCAGCTGCAAAATATTTTGCTGCGTTAGCCATTCCCCCTGCATTTTCACCTGAATCGTATTGGTAAGCCGCTTTTGCAATGAGTAGTTCTGCAGCTTCTAACTCAATCCAGTTTTCGGCTAATGGGTGTTGAATACTTTGGTTTTTACCGATAGGTCTATTAAAAACCACTCTGTCATTTGCATAGTTTATTGCCCTTGACAATGCATTTTTACCAATTCCTAAAGCTTCAGCAGCAATCAGAATCCTCTCAGGGTTAAGGCTGTCAAGAATATATTTAAAACCCTTTCCTTCTTCACCAATTCTGTCAAATTCAGGTACTTCAAGATTATCTATGAATATTTGATTGCTATCAACTGCAGCTCTACCCATTTTAGAAATTTCTCTAACTTCTATTTTTTTCCTGTCTAAATTTGTATAAAACAAAGTCAGACCATCTGTGTTTTTATTACATTCTTCAATAGGAATAGTTCTGGCTAATAAGAGTATTTTGTCAGCTATTTTAGCAGTAGATGTCCAAATTTTCTGTCCATTAACTAAATATCCATCGTTAATTTTTTTGGCAAATGTTTTTAATCTGCCAGTATCTAAACCTGCATCTGGTTCAGTGACCCCAAAGCAAGTTTTTTCTTTTCCTAAAATCAATGGTGGCAACCATTTATCTTTTTGTTTCTTATTTCCATACACTACTATTGGGTGTGGTCCAAAAATATTAATGTGTATAGAAGATGCTGCTGCCATACCGCCGCCTGTTTCTGATATTTTTTGCATAAAAATAGATGCTTCACTGACGCCTAAAGCACTGCCACCAAACTCTTTAGGCATACAAATTCCTAACCATCCACCACTTGCAACTTCTTCGTAAAACTTTTGAGGAAATTTACTATTTTTATCACATTGAAGCCAATACTCATCATCATAATTTTTCATAATATTTTTCACGGAATCAATAATAGATAACTGAGTTTGATTTAGATTAAATTCCATAAACTTATCTTGCTAAATTATGATAATTATTATTTGGTTCCATTTCAGTTGCTGAAGCTAGTCTGTTAGTCATGTTAAATAAACCAACTATGGCACTAATATCCCAAATATCTCTATCTTTATAACCAACATTCCTTAATTTTTTTCTGTCATTTTCACAAATTTCAGACGGGTCTTTGGTCAATTTTTTTGTAAAATTAAGCAATTCCTCTTGTTTTTTTGGCAATTCAGCCGACCTAAAGTTTGCAGCTATACGCTCTCCTAATTGAGGATCATTTGATAATTCTCTAACTGCAGATCCGTGCGCCACTAAACAATAAAAGCAATGGTTTTCTGAAGAAACCGTAACGGCAATCATTTCTCTTTCCAATTTTGTTAACCCAGACTCACCTAACATCAATGCGTTGTACAATTTAGTAAAACCATCAAATTGTTTTGGAAATTTTGCAAAAGCAGCAAGAACATTTGGAGTAAAACCTAGTTTTTGCTGAACAATTTCTAAGTAGTTTTTTACTTGCTCTTCTCCTTCTTTAGTACCTTCATAATCTAGATTTAATTTAGTTAAATTACCTTTTTGGCCTTGTTTTATAATCTTTGCCATTTACTTCTCCATTAACCAATTTGGTTTTCTCTTCTCAAAAAAAGCATTAATTCCTTCAATTGCCTCAGGATTTTCCCATACATCTGCAAGAGCTTCAACAGTAAATCGAATTGTGTTTTCATCTATTTTTAGAGATAAATTTCTTACTAGTTTTTTTGAAGCAGATAAAGCAGCAGGCGCATTTTTTAAAAAGGGTAAAATTTCGTTTGTTATAGTGTCATCTATTTTATCACTCGTAGTAAACAACTTTATCAAACCAATTTTTTGTCCTTCTTGAGGAGAAAATGTTCGGGCACTGGTAAACATGTCTATGGCATTGCTCGATCCAACTTTCAAAACTACATATGGACTAATTGTTGCTGGAATTAAGCCAAGCTTTGCTTCTGTTAGTGCTAATTTTATATTATCTAAAGATACTGCTATATCACATACAGATATAATTCCAATGCCGCCCCCAAAAGCATTTCCTTCAACTTTTGCAATTAAAGGTTTTGGAAAGCTATACATTTTAAAAAGAAGCATTGCTAGTTTTTTAGCTTCTTTAATTCTAGTTGATCTATCAGAAAAAATTTGTTTTTTCATCCAATCTAAATCTCCCCCAGCACAAAAAGATTTTCCATTGGCTGACAATATTAACACTCGAGTATTTTCATCTTTTGATAGATTTTCAAAAGCATCACTTAATTCTTCAATCATAATTGGTGATAAAGCATTATGTTTATCAGGTTGGTTCAAAATAATGTGAGATACTCCGCCCTTATTCTGTAATATTATCGAATTTTTTTTAATTTCAGCCATGGTTTCAGTTTAAGATTAATTTATGAGCAATTACACTACATTCTTTTAATTTATCTCTATCAAGGTTCGTTTCGTAACCTTTAGATAATAGTAATTTGTTAACTTTTTCGGTTGCTACATTTCCTTTTGCTCCTGGTGAATATGGACAACCGCCTAATCCCCCCACGGATGAGTCAAATGTTTTGATACCATTTTCTAGGCAGACATTTATATTATCAAGCGCATTTTGATATGTATCATGAAAATGGCCAGCTAATTTATCTGCTGATAAATATTTTAAGCATTCTTTTACTACCTCTAGTGTTTGCTCTGGTGTACCTTTGCCGGTCGTATCACCAAGTGATATTTCATAACAGCCCATTTTAAATAAATTATTTGCAATTTGACCTACTATTTTAGGATTAACAAAATTCTCATAAGGGCAGTGAGTTGCGCAACTAATGTAACCTCTTACAGGTATATTTAATTTTGAAGCTTTTTCGGTTATTGGAATAAATCGTTTCAGACTAGTTTCAATATCACAGTTAGTGTTTTTTTTACAAAATGTCTCAGATGCTGCAGTAAAAATTGCTACTTCATCGACATTAGCATTTAAGGCGTCATTAAACCCTCTTTCATTGGGTGTTAATGCAGTGTATTTAGTGTTTTTATTTCTATTAATTCTACTAAAAACTTCTGCTGCATCAGCAAGTTGAGGAACCCATTTGTGACTCACAAAACTAGATGTCTCTATCTTGTTAAAACCACATTGAGATAGATGGTCAATTAAAAAAACTTTTTCATCTGTTGAAATAAATTTTTTCTCATTTTGAAGCCCGTCTCTTGGGCTCATTTCAAAAATATTTATTAAATTTCTCAAACAAGTACCTTTTATTTTACTTTTTGTAGATTTAAGAGCATGGAATTTTCAGTTACCTGTTCACCATTTTTACAAAAAATTTCTTTTATTATTCCGTCTCTTGGTGCAATTAATGAATATTCCATTTTCATAGCTTCTAACTTTAATAATACATCACCTTTTTTAACTCTATTTTTCACTTTTAAATTATTTATTTTTATTACTCCATGCATGGGGGCAAAAATACTATCTTCATAATTACTCTGTTCATTTGAAATTTGAGTCAGAGAATTCTTTAGAACAGCATCAAATGTAATTTCTTTACTAAAAAAGGTAAAATTTTTATTGCCTGTTGATTTATCTTTAAAAACATTAAACTTTACTTCAAAGTTTTTGTTTTTTATCTTTGCTGTTAAAGTTGAATTGAGAAAAGAAACAGAAGAGAAATAAAAGTCTTGATGATTAAATGCAACTTCAAAATTCTTATTACTAGTTTTAGTAATGAAAAAAGATGTTAATTTCTGACCTATAGTTATATTTATTGGATAAGTAGCTGGTTTCCAACTATACCAATAATTTTGTTGTAAAGGTGTAAGATTATTAAAAATTATCAATGATGCTAAAGCTTTTAGTTGAGGTTCAATGTCTTTATCCGTAAATTCTTCAATGTTGTTTTCTACAAACTTTGTGTAAATATCTCCTTCCATAAAGTGATTATTTTTTAATAATTTTTTTAATAAGTTTAAATTAGTAGTTATACCTGCAACTTCTATATCAAATAAACAATTTCTGAGATGATTTATTGCCTCCTTTCTGTTTTTGCCATGTGAAATTATTTTTGCAATCATTGGATCATAATAAGGACTTATAAAATCTCCTTTTTTATTACCCGTATCTATAATGCAGTTGGGATGATCATAATTTTTTGGAAATTTTAAATGACGAAGATGACCACTTTGTGGAAGAAAGTTTTTATTTATGTCTTCAGCGTAAAGTCTAGCTTCTAAAGACCAACCATTTAAATTTATTTCATTTTGTGACTTAGGAAGTTTTAGACCATTAGCTATATGTAGTTGCCATTCAATTAGATTAGTTGATGTGATTTTCTCTGTAACTGGATGTTCAACTTGAATTCTTGTATTCATTTCCATGAAATAAATTTTATTTTTATTTAGGCCATCAGCAGTATCTGCAATAAATTCTATTGTACCAGCTCCTTGATAGTCTATAGACTTTAATGCGTTTACAGCTAAGTTACCTAAAAATTTGCGAACATCTCCACTAAGTTTTGGTGAAGGTGCTTCTTCAATGATTTTCTGTTGTCTTCTTTGTAACGTGCAATCCCTATCAAAAAAATGTACTACATTTCCATATTGATCAGAAAAAATTTGTACTTCAATATGACGAGCTTTAGATATGTATTTTTCAATTAAAATATTTTTATCATTAAAATTTGTTTGAGCTTCGCTTGAAGCCTCTCCTAAAGCTGAAAAAAAATTCTCTTTATTATGAGCAACTCTCATACCTCTTCCGCCTCCACCAGATCTTGCTTTTATAAGAACTGGGTATCCAATTTCATTGGCTTTTTTTTGAAGGAAATTCTTATTTTGATTTTCACCATGGTACCCTGGAATTACTGGGATACCTGCTTTCTCCATAATAAGCTTTGCTTTGTCTTTTTCCCCCATATTTTTTATAATTGTACTATTAGGACCTATAAAAATTAATTTATTTTTTTCTACAATTTTTACAAATTCGGCATTTTCAGATAATAAGCCATATCCAGGGTGAATGGCATTTGCTTTAAATTTTTTACATATATTAATTATTGCTGACCCATTCATATATGTTTCTGAAATAAGTGACCCAGGAATATTTACAGCTTCATCAGCAAGTTGGACATGTAGGCTGTTAGCATCTTCATTCGAATATATAGCTATTGTTGGTATGTTGAGATTTTTTGCACATCTTATTATTTTACATGCAATTTCACCACGATTTGCAATTAATAATTTTTTAATCTTTTTATTATTGATCATCGTATTAATTACATTCTGAAAATACCAAAATTAGTATCTTCAATTTCTTTATTTAAGGAAACTTTAAGACTGGTGGATAATATATCTCTAGATTTTTTAGGATCTATTATACCATCATCCCATAACCTAGCAGAGGCATATAAAGGGTGCGATTGATTTTTAAATTGTTCTAAAATTGGTTTTTTAAAATTGTTTTCAATATTATTATTCCATTTACCTTTTTCTTTAAGAATATTTCGTTTTTTAAGAGAGGCTAAAACGCTTGCTGCTTGTTCACCTCCCATGACAGAAATTCTTGAACAAGGCCATGTCCATAGAAATCTTGGAGCAAAGGCTCTTCCACACATTCCATAGTTACCAGCACCAAAACTACCACCAATTAGCAATGTTATTTTTGGCACTCTTGTTGTTGCAACGGCGTTTACAAGTTTGGCGCCATTTTTAGCTATTCCACCATGTTCAGCTTTTTCTCCTACCATAAAACCAGTGATATTTTGTAAAAAAATTAAAGGTATTTTTCTTTGACTACATATTTCTATAAAATGAGTACCTTTTAAAGAACTGTCTGAAAATAAAACTCCGTTATTTGCAACGATTCCGCATAAATCACCCTTTAATTTTGCAAATCCAGTAACCAAAGTTGTTCCATAATTTTTCTTAAATTCATCAAACTTAGATCCATCCACTATTCTCATGATTATTTCTCTAACATCGAATGTTTCTTTTGGGTCTGATGGAAAAATTCCAGTTAATTCGTTTTGGTCATATAATGGTTCTTCATAAGATGAAATACTTTTAAAATTTTTAATATTTAAATTTTTAATACACTCTCTAGCTAAATCTAAGGCATGTTCGTCATTTTCAGCGAGATAATCAGCAACACCAGATATCTTAGTGTGAACTTCTCCTCCACCAAGACTTTCCGAGTCAGTAATTTCTCCTGTTGCAGCCTTTACTAAAGGTGGCCCAGCTAAAAATATTGTACCTTGATTTTTCACAATTATAGTTTCATCAGACATCGCAGGAACATATGCACCTCCAGCAGTACAACTTCCAAGTACAACAGCTATTTGAGGTATATTCTTAGATGACATGTTTGCTTGATTAAAAAAAATTCTTCCAAAATGTTCTCTGTCAGCAAAAACTTCATCTTGATTTGGTAAATTTGCTCCACCAGAATCTACCAAGTAAACGCAAGGTAAGTTGTTTTCAAGTGCTATTTCTTGAGCTCGTAAATGTTTTTTCACTGTTATTGGGTAGTATGTACCTCCTTTAACAGTTGAATCATTGCATATAACCATAACATCACAGTTATTAACTTTTCCCACTCCAGTTATTATTCCACCTGAAGGACACGCATTATTATACATGTTATGACCTGCGGTTAATCCTATCTCTAGAAAAGCACTTCCTGGATCTAAAAGTTTAGAAACTCTATGTCTCGGAAGCATTTTGCCACGTTTTTGATGACGGTCATTTAATTCTTTTCCACCCCCATTAATAGCCATTTCAACTGCTTTTTGGGTAAGTTTATAATCAATAAAAAGTTGCTTCTGATTTTTAATAAATTTTTTATCTTTAGCATTAATCTTTGATTTTAATACTGTCATTGTGATGTTTCCAAGAACAGCTCTCTACCAATTAACATTCTTCTTATTTCAGAAGTTCCAGCTCCAATTTCATATAATTTTGCGTCTCTAAGAAGTCTGCCTACAGGGAAATCATTGGTGTATCCATTACCACCTAGCGCTTGTATTGCTTCTAAAGATAACTGAGTAGCTTTTTCTGCGGCATATAAAATACAACCAGCGGCATCTTTTCTAGTAGTCTCTCCTCTGTCACAAGCTTTCGCTACCTCGTATACGTAAGATCTACATGCATTCATGGTGGTATACATATCGGCTATTTTTCCTTGCATGATTTGAAATTCACCAATCGATTTTCCAAATTGTTTTCTTTCATGAATGTAAGGAACTACTGTATCCATAGCAGCTGCCATAATACCCAAAGGACCTGCAGCAAGAACAACTCTCTCATAGTCTAATCCACTCATTAGAATAGCAGCTCCTTTTCCCTCTTCACCTAAAATATTTTCTTCAGGCACAGGACAATTTTCAAAAATAAGTTCTGCTGTATTTGACCCTCTCATTCCTAGTTTATCTAGTTTTTTGCCAGTAGAAAATCCTGTCATTGTTTTTTCAATTATAAATGCTGTGATCCCCTTTGAGCCACCTTTAGGGTCTGTTTTAGCATACACTACTAAGGTATCTGCATCAGGCCCATTAGTTATCCACATTTTTGAGCCATTTAATAAATAAGTATTATTTCCTTGCTTTTCAGCATGGAGTGTCATTGATACAACATCTGACCCAGATCCTGTTTCACTCATTGCAAGAGCACCAATTTTTTCACCTTTACATAAGCTTGGCAAATATTTTTCTTTCTGTTCCTCACTTCCATTCCTGTTTATCTGATTGACACACAAATTAGAAAAAGCTCCATAAGATAGACCAACTGAAGCGCTAGCCCGGCTTATTTCTTCCATAGCTATACAATGAGCTAAGTAACTCATTTCACTACCACCATACTTTGAATTAGCTGTAATACCAAGAAGTCCTAATTCACCAAGTTTCTTCCATATTTGACTTGGAAAGGAATTTTCTTTATCAATTTTGTCAGCTAAAGGAGCTATCTCTTTTTGTGCAAATTTAAATACTGTATCCCTCAAGGCTTCATTATCTTCCCCGATTGAAAAATTCATTGAATGAAAAAACATATAGTCGTAGCCCCTTAAAATTTATTGAATTAAATCTATTTAGTTTGACTGAGAGCCCTTTGTTTTGCTGAGGCACTTTCTGCCCCTGACACATAAAGTAATCCATTCATGCGTCTCATTAAATTAGCTTCAAAGTCATCAACTATTCCATCAGTAAGAATTACTCCCCACATCATTTCAATAACATCAATTCTTTCTTCATGATCCATTTCATTTAATATGATTTTTATTTGAGAAAAAATTTCGATTCTCTCATCACTCTTTTCAAGAGCCTCAAGTAAATTCCTTTCAGCTTGATCTGGAGTAAAACTAAATTTATTAACTAATAATTTCTTTATATATTCAAGCTCAGCTTTGCCAGTATCTCCATCAATTTGACATGCCTCTAATAGCAATACAATGACTGCCTGTATGTCTTCTCCTTCATACTCATTTTCTTTCTTGTCTTTTGAAGTAATATTTTGAAAAGCAGTTTTAAGATTTGAGAACATTTTTGACCTATTAATTTGAAATAACGATTTATTTGTTTCTTAATTTCTAAGATGAATAAAATATAAATTTTTTCAAGTTTTAAATAGACAATAGATACTCCTTTTCACTTTTTGTTTTTTGTGCAAGTGTTATTTATTAAAAATTGTTATCAGTTTCAAATTCTATAAGGGGGCAATCTTAAAAGATTGGAAGAATAATGGCTAGTGACGCATTCCTAAATTCTATTGAAATTAATTTTAAAAAAGCAACTCAATATATTCAAAAAATTTATGGAGGTGAAACACTCTCAGAAGATTTATCAAATCAAATTATGATGGCAAATGCCACATATGTAGTTCGATTTGGGGTTAGGCTTAGGGGTACAGTATTTACATTTGTTGGTTATCGCTCAGTTCACTCTGATCATTTTGAGCCAGTAAAAGGTGGCATAAGATATGATTTAGCTGTAAATCAGGAAGAGGTTGAAGCTTTAGCTGCGTTAATGACATATAAATGTGCTTTGGTAGAGGTTCCCTTTGGTGGATCAAAAGGTGGACTTTTAATTGATATAAAAGAGTGGAAACCAGAAGAATTAGAAAGAATTACAAGACGTTTTACTCAAGAATTAGCCAAAAGAGATTTAATACACCCATCTCAAAATGTACCAGCCCCAGATGTTGGAACTGGAGAACGTGAAATGGCATGGATGGCTGATGAATATCGTCGGCTAAATCCAACAGACTTAAATGCATGGGCTTGTGTTACCGGGAAACCTGTAAATAAAGGGGGGATTTCCGGTAGAACTGAGGCAACTGGAAGAGGTGTTAAACTAGCTCTTAAAGCATTTTTTCAAAATGAAAAAGATGTAAAAAAAACTGGCCTAACCCCGGGTTTAAAAGGAAAAAGAATAATAGTACAAGGTCTTGGAAATGTAGGATATTATGCTGCTTATTTTTTATCGATCGAAGATGGAGCAATAATTACTCATGTTATAGAACGTGATGGTTCAGTTATAGACAAGAATGGTATTGATATATCATCATTAAAAAATCATATAATTGAAAAAGGTACCATACGGGGTTTCAAGGGTTTTGTTGAGTCTGGTTCAGAAATTTTGGAAGAAGAAACAGATATTTTAATTCCTGCAGCAATGGAGCTAGTTATAGATGAAACAAATGCTGATAGAATAAAAGCTAAACTTATTGTTGAAGCAGCAAATGGCCCTGTTTCAGCAGGTGCTGATGAAATACTTAACAGAAAAGGTATAGTAATCATACCAGATCTATATGCTAATGCTGGTGGTGTTACAGTAAGTTATTTTGAATGGATTAAAAATTTAAGCAGAATTAGACTTGGAAGATTACAACGAAGAGCCCAAGAAAATCAGGTTTCAAATTTGATAGAAGGAATTGAAAACATGACAGGAAAAACTTTTCCTGCTGATTTTAAGTCAAAGTCAATTGAAGGATCATCAGAAATAGATTTAGTTCGTTCAGGTTTAGAAGATACCATGTTGGAAACATATAAAGTCATCAGTTATGTTTGGAACAAACATAATGAGATCCCTGATTTAAGAACAGCAGCAATGATTGTAGCAGTTAAAAGAATAGCTCAAAGCTATGGGTCACTCGGGATATAAAAAAGGGGAGCAGTGCTCCCCCTCTTATGTTTTTAGCTTAGTTTATTTCTTAAAGTCTGGATAAGCTTCCATACCAATCTCAGCTAAATCAACTCCTTCGAGTTCTTCTTCTTCTGTAACTCTTATTCCTATGGTAAATTTGATTATGTACCAAACCACAGCAGAAGCTATGATTGTAAAAGCACCTATCGCAAATATGCCATAAAGTTGGGAGCCAATCGTTGCATCAGAGTTTGAGAAAATAACTGCAATTGTTCCCCAAATTCCAGCAAATAAATGGACAGGTATTGCTCCAACAACATCGTCTATTTTTAACTTATCCAACATTGGAATTGTAAGTACAACAATTAATCCGCCAACTGCACCAATAAATATTGCAAGCATTGGAGATGGAGCGAGAGGTTCAGCTGTGATAGCAACCAGTCCACCAAGAGCACCATTTAATGCCATTGTTAAATCAGTTTTCTTATAAAACATCATTGTTAAAATAAGCGCTATTACTACACCACCGGCAGCTGCCAGATTTGTATTAATGTAGATGTTTGATATAGCCGCTACATCAGCTCCAGATCCCATAGCTAATTGAGATCCACCGTTAAAACCAAACCAACCAAACCATAGTATAAATGTACCTAAAGTAGCTAAAGGTAAGTTTGAGCCAGGCATAGGATTAACGCTTCCATCCTCAGAATATTTACCTTTTCTAGCACCAAGAATTATTGCACCAGTCAAGGCTGCCCAACCACCGACACCATGAACGATAGAAGAACCAGCAAAGTCTAAAAATCCAGCTTCACTCAAATAACCTCCACCCCATGACCAAGATCCTTGGATTGGATAAATAAAACCGCACAACAAGACCACAAAGATAAAAAAAGCTTTTAATTTTACTCTCTCTGCTACCGCTCCACTGACAATAGAGGCTGCAGTTGCACAGAAAACCATTTGAAACCACCAATCTGAACCAGAAGAGTATGTGGCATCGTTTTCACCACCAAATGTTTCACCATCAGAAGGGCTCCAAATTGAAAGCGAACCTATCCAACCAGATACATCCATATACATTAAGTTATAGCCAACGAATGCAAACATCAAACCAGCAATTGAATATAATCCAATATTTTTGGCACATTGAACAACTGCATTTTTTGCCCTGACCAAACCTGTCTCTAGCATACAAAATCCTGCTGCCATCAACATGACTAAAAAGCCATGAACTAGAAAAGAGAAGGAATTCAAGATGTATACTGTTTCAGCATCTGGAGCTGCATTTGCTACTCCGACAACACTTACAATTAGTGCAGGCATTAATATAAGTAACCTGATAAAATTAGTCATAATAATTCTCCGTGTAAATTAACTAACCGCAAGATGTATCGAATTTTACTTCTTTCAAAGTTTGTATGAAGTAAGTTGTTTATGATTTATAAAAATGATTAATAATTAATCAAAAAAATACAAAAAAGTATAAGTGATTAAAAATTAATCATTATTTATATTCTTTTATTTTCGTAAATTAAGTATTTTTATGGAGTTATTTCAGATTCTAAAATCTTATTTAAAGTATTATAAATATCTGTTTTTCCCCGACTGACTAATGCTTTCAATGAGCCAAGATCTTTTTCATCTAATTCATTTATTAATAAATTAACAGCAGCACTTGGTAAACTTTCTTGTTTTTCTTGCATAAAACAAATATTTACAACCTGGTCTAATTTAAAAAAAACATTTTCTAGTCTTTTAAACAATAGTTGTTTTTTACCTTTTTCGTGTTGATCAATAAGACTAAATTTATTTTGATAAAAAAATTTTAAAAATTCAATATCTCTTTGACCACCAGCTACATATTTTGTTTCAAACCATTTTGGTAAATGTTTTTTGTCTAACTTTTCAGATTCATTTTTATTTTTATTAATATTTACTCTCATTTTAAAAATTTCCTGAACCACTTCTTTGTTTGATATGGGAAGAGAGTTTAATTTGTTCAAAAGGTGGAAAACTTTTTTACTAAATTGATTTTCTGTAATAACACGTGCTTTCTTAAGGGCTATTTTTTCCCAAGAAAAAGATTTTGTTCTATGATAGTTTTTAAAATTTTCATATGTACAGGCAATAGGACCGCGATTTCTAGAAGGTCTTAATTTTGTATCCACTTCGTATAAAATACCTTCGGATGTTTTAGTAGATAATATATTTATTAGGTTTCGAAAAAAATCTATATAAATTTTTTTGTTTAATTTTTCACTATAAACAAAAACTAAGTCTAGATCAGAGTTAGCTGTCATATTAAAAGTTCCAAACCTTCCATAAGCAATTACACAATAATCCTCACAGATTTCTCTATATTTTTTATAAGTGAGATGATTGACAATTTGTAAAATGCAATCAACTGTAGCTTGGGCTAAGTAGGAAAATTCAGTTGAAGCTCTATCAATATTAATTTCTTGATTTATTAAAGCATACAATATTTGAAATTTGAGTAATCTGTGTTGTTTTCTCAATGTGTCTAACATTGTTTCAGTATCTAAACTATTGAAATTTATTTTTTCAAATAAATTTTTATAATAAGATATATTACCATTTAATCTTATCGCATATTCAGGTTGAATAACTTCAAGCAACTTCTGGTCACTAGAAAGTATGTTTGTTACAAATCCAGAAAATAACAAAACTTTGGCTAGATTCTTATGAGTGAACGGTGAATTTTTAAGCCTTTCTATATAATCTATATTTGAATTTATTTGATTAATAAATCTCAAAAGTTGATATAGTCCCTCATTTTTATTTTTATTTTGAAAAATAATTGGGATTATTTCTTGATATATAAAAAATAATTTTTGGTTTGTAGTTTTAGAGAGATTATTTTCAAAAAATTTCTTAAATATTGATATGCTAAATTTTTCTCCAAGCTTACTAGACTTAATTATTTTATTAACAACATCCTCGATAGATTTATTTTCTTCAAATTCTTCGTAATTTGTTAGTGGTAAGTTAATGGGTAAATTTAGTTTTTTATAAAGCATTCACAAAACAAAAAAAATTTATTATGTTTATCAAACTTACATGCGTTTTAATTTCGTTTCAATATTGTATTAGAAGAATTAAATATGGATCTTGATAATTATTTATTAAAAAATTCTAAAGAAGAAGAAATTTCATCAATCGTCAAATCATTAGCTGATGCTGCAATTAAAATATCTAATATTATAAGAAGTATCAAACCACAAGAAAGTATCTCAAATAATGATAGAAAATTAAATTCAGATGGTGATATTCAAAAACCATTGGATATAATTTCAGATGAAATCTTAATTGATTTTCTAAAAAAATCTCCTGCTGCAGGATATGCCTCCGAAGAGCAAGAAGGGTATATCGACTTTAAAAATAATAATAATTTTATTGTTTTCGCTGATCCACTTGATGGGTCAAGTAACATTGATGTAAATGTTTCAATAGGTACTATTTTTTCGATAATGTCTAAAAATAACTTATCTTTAGAAAAAGCGTTTATTCAAAATGGAACTCATCAAAAATCATCAGGTTTTTTTGTTTATGGCCCACAAACAACTTTATTTGTAACAGTTGGTGCTGGAACTGCCTTATTCGGATTAGATGAAACGCAAGGTAAATTTATCTTAATTAGGGATAATATCGTTATACCAGAAAAAACTAATGAATTTGCAATCAATGCTGCATACAGAAGATTTTGGGACGGTGCCACATTAAAATATGTTACTGAATGCCAGAGTGGAGAAAGTGGACCTAGAAAGAAAAATTTTGGAATGAGGTGGGTTGGATCATTAGTAGCAGACGCTAGTAGAATTTTTATTCGAGGAGGAGTTTTTTTATATCCTTCTGATGCTAGAGAAAAATATAAATATGGAAGGTTACGTTTAACGTATGAAGCAAATCCGATAGCTTTTCTGGTAGAACAAGCTAACGGCGAAGCCACGGATGGACATAAAAAAATTTTAAAACTAGAAGTCAAAGAATTACACCAAAGGTCACCATTAATTTTTGGTTCTAAAGAGGAAGTTTTAGAATATAAAAAATCATATTCAAGTTTGTAATTTTTTTGAAAACTTCTATGTAATTTTTTTTACATAAATGTTATTGATAAACCTAATTTCTTTATACTAATTTTTCAGGAGTGTTTTTATGCAAGGACACATAAGATCAAATGATAATATGTCCTCTAAAATGGCTGATGCAATAAGGTTTTTATCTATGGATGCAGTGCAGGCTGCCAATTCTGGTCATCCAGGAATGCCCATGGGTATGGCAGATGTTGCTACTGTTCTTTTCAAAGATTTTATTAATATTTTTCCAGATAAACCAGATTGGCCAGATAGAGATAGATTTGTTTTATCTGCTGGTCATGGATCAATGTTACTATATTCACTCCACTATCTTTTAGGCTATAAAGATATGCCAATTGAAAATATAAAAAATTTTAGACAGCTAAATTATAATACTGCCGGGCACCCAGAATTTGGTCATGCAGAAGGTATAGAGACCACAACTGGACCATTAGGACAAGGTCTTGCAACTGCAGTTGGAATGGCTTTAAGTGAAAAGTTAATGGCATCAAGGTTTGGTAGTAATTTAGTTGATCACTATACTTATGTAATTGCAGGTGATGGTTGTCTGCAAGAGGGTGTTAGTCATGAAGCTATTGAGTTTTCTGGACATCTTAAGTTATCAAAGTTAATTGTTTTCTGGGATGACAATAAAATTTCAATTGATGGATCCACTGACTTATCAAATTCCTCAAACCAAATTAATAGATTTAAGGCAGCAGGTTGGCATACTCAAATAATAGATGGTCATAATCATGCTGACATTAGTACAGCTATCATAAATGCAAAAAAATCAAGAAAACCGTCATTAATTGCGTGTAAAACTAGGATTGGATACGGTGCACCCAATTTGGCGGGAACAGCCAAAACTCATGGTGCTCCTCTTGGTGCTGATGAAATTGCTGCAACGAGAAAAGCTTTGGGATGGTTAAATAAACCATTTGAGATACCTTCAGAAATTTTGGCAGAGTGGAAAAAAACTACGCAAAGATCTAAAGAACTTTTTAAAGCTTGGGGAAAAAAATTAGAAGAAAGCCCTAGGAGTAAAAGATTCCAGATGTTTATAGAAGGAAACATTCCTAATTCTTATCAAAGAAAAATGAATTCTTTTATTAGACAAATGAAAAAAGATTTGCCTAAACTTGCTACAAGGCAAGCAAGTCAAAAAGCTTTAGAAGTAATAAATAAAACTATCGTAAACACATTAGGTGGATCAGCAGATTTAACCGGGTCAAATTTAACTAAAACTAGTGAAATGAAAACAGTTACCTCAAGCAATTTTTCAGGTAATTATATTCATTATGGAATAAGAGAGCATGCTATGGGCTCTATTATGAACGGCATTGCATTACATAAAGGTTTTATACCTTATGGTGGAACATTCTTAGTTTTTAGTGATTACATGAGAGCATCAATAAGATTATCCGCATTAATGTCTATAAGAGTAATTTATGTATTAACTCATGACTCTATTGGTCTTGGTGAAGATGGACCAACTCATCAACCTGTTGAACATCTAGCAATATTAAGAGCAACACCTAATTTAAATTTGATAAGGCCAGCAGATGTTGTTGAAACTGCAGAGGCTTGGGATGTTGCACTTAAAACAAACGGACCAACTGTTTTGGCTTTGTCAAGACAAGGTTTGAAAGCTTATAGATCTGAAAAAACTAATAAAAACTTAGTTTCATGTGGTGGATATATTCTAAATAATATTTCAAAAGATAGAGATATTACTCTGATATCTACAGGTTCTGAAATAGAAATAGCTATGGAAGCTTCTGAAATAATGTACAAAGAAGGTATTAAAGCTACTGTCGTCTCGCTTCCTTGCTGGGAATTATTTGATAAACAAAGTGAAGAATATAAAAATCAAGTTTTAGGAAATTGTCCACGTATAGCTATTGAGGCTGCTTCTGAAATGGGGTGGAGTAAGTATATAGGTGAAACGGGGATCTTTATTGGTATGAAAAGTTTTGGAGCATCTGGGCCGGCTTTCGACCTATACAATCATTTTAATATTACTAGCAAGTCTATAATTGATTCTGCGAAATTATTGTTAAGATAAGTATTATTACAAAGAGTGAATTTTTTAGATGTTAAGTAACATTAAAAGTATAGTTAATGAAGATGTAAGTAACAAAGTAGTTATTTTAAGAGCTGACTTAAATATTCCACTTGTTAATGGTGTTGTCCAAGATCAAACCAGGCTTGAAAGGTTGATGCCTACAATTAATTATTTATTAGAAAATCAATCGAAATTAGTTATTTGTAGTCATTTAGGTAGACCAAAGGGAAAATTTGATAAAAATTTTTCTCTTAAGCCATTAGTAAATGTTTTGTCCAAAATAACTAATGCAAAGGTATATTTTAATTCATCTTGTATAGGTAAAGAAGTTCTGAAGCAAAAGAACGCACTAGAACAAGGAGAAATATTATTATTAGAAAACTTAAGATTTCATGAAAGTGAAATTAAAAATGATAACAACTTTGCTAATGAATTATCTAAGGGTTGTGATTTTTTTGTAAATGACGCCTTTTCTTGCTCACATAGAGCTCATGCAAGCTTACACGCAATAACAAAATTTCTTCCATCTTTTTCTGGATTATTACTCGATGAGGAAGTAAAAGCCCTAACTTCTGTGTTGAACTCACCAATCAAACCAGTTGCAGCACTAGTTGGTGGTGCTAAAATTTCATCAAAAATAAATATAATAGAATACTTGTTAACTAAGATGGATTATTTGGTTATAGGTGGAGCAATGGCAAATACTTTTCTTATTGCGCAGGGTTTAAATATGGGAAAAAGTCTTTACGAAAAAGATTGTATTGATATTGCAAAATCAATTTTAAAAACAAGTGAATTAAATAACTGTCAAATAATTCTTCCTATAGATCTTGTAGTTTCCGAGAAATTTGAAACTAATGCAAATTTTGAAATAGTCTCTTCAAATGCTGTTCCTTCAGAAATGATGGCTTTAGATATTGGTCCTAAAACTGTAAGTAAAATAAGTTCTGTGTTTCAAAATATTAATACTCTACTTTGGAATGGTCCAGTTGGAGCCTTTGAAACAGCACCATTTGGTGAAGGAACTTTTAAATTGGCTAAGGAGGCTGCCAAATTAACAGTAAATGAAAATTTAATTACTGTGGCTGGTGGTGGAGACACAATGTCTGCTTTAAACAAGGCTGGTGTAGTTAATGATTTTACTTATGTGTCCTCAGCAGGGGGAGCTTTTTTAGAATGGCTTGAGGGTATGGAATTACCAGCAATTTCAGTGTTAAGTAATAATTTGGATTATAAATTTAGAAAGGAAAGATAATGTCAGTAAGAGTTGCTATCAATGGATTTGGAAGAATCGGAAGAAATATTTTAAGGGCTATTGTTGAATCAGATCGTGATGACATAGTTGTTGTTGGTGTGAATGACTTAGGTCCTGTAGAAACAAATGCTCATTTACTAAGATATGATAGCGTTCACGGAAAGTTTCCAGCAGATGTTAATATTCGTGACAATAATCTAGATGTTGGACAAGGTCCTATAAAAGTAACTTCTATTAGAGATCCGATGGACTTGCCTTGGAAAGAACTTGATGTTGATGTCGCAATGGAGTGTACTGGTATATTCACCAGTCGGGAAAAAGCTTCAATGCATTTAGACGCAGGTGCGAAGAGGGTACTCGTTTCTGCTCCTGCTAGTGATGTTGATCTTACTGTTGTTTATGGAGTTAATCATCAAAAAATATCTAAAGATCACCTTGTTATTTCAAACGCCTCTTGTACTACGAACTGTCTAGCACCTGTCGCTATGGCGTTAAATAATGGTGTAGGTATAAATCAAGGTTTTATGACTACAATTCATTCTTATACAGGTGATCAACCAACATTGGATACAATGCATTCTGATCTTTATAGGTCGAGAGCTGCTGCTGGAAATATGATACCTACCTCTACTGGCGCAGCTAAAGCCGTTGGATTGGTTTTACCAGAATTAAACGGAAAATTAGATGGTGTTTCGGTAAGGGTTCCTACTCAAAATGTATCAGTTGTTGATTTTAAATTTAATGCTTCAAGGTCGACTTCAGTTGACGAAATCAATAACATTATTAAAGAATCTGCCAAGGGAGAGCTAAACAATATTCTTGGCTTTACAGATGAACCTCTTGTATCAAGTGATTTTAATCACGACTCTCGTTCTTCTATTTTTCACATGGATCAAACAAAAGTAATGGACAATACATTCGTTAGAGTATTAAGCTGGTACGATAATGAGTGGGGTTTTTCTAATAGAATGTCAGATACAGCAGTAGCTATCGGTAAGACAATTTAAAAAACAAATTTAAACTTTATGAAATAAAAAGGAATCTTTGAATGACCGATGTGTTGATAGCACCATCAATATTAACATCAAATTTTTCATGTTTAGCTGATGAAATTAAAGCTATTGATAAAGCAGGTGCAGATTGGATACATTTGGATGTTATGGACGGCCACTTCGTACCAAATCTAACATTTGGGCCCCCAATTATTAAATCCATAAGAGATTATTCAAAAAAACCTTTTGATGCCCATCTAATGGTTACTAACCCAGATGATCTTTTAGAAGAATACGTAAATGCAGGAGTTGATATGATAACTGTTCATAAAGAAGTCACTCCACATTTAGATAGAACTTTGAATCGTATTCGTGAATTAGGATGTAAAGCAGGTGTTTCTGTTAATCCTGCTACATCTATTTCAGGTCTTGAGTTCTTGTTAGACAAATTAGACCTAATACTTTTAATGACAGTTAATCCAGGTTTTGGTGGTCAAGTGTTCATTGAATCATCTCTTGACAAAATTAGATTAGTTAAAGAGTTAATAAATGACAAACCTGTAAAGATTCAGGTCGATGGTGGCATTAATAAGGTGATTGCCCCTAAGGTAATTGACGCAGGCGCTAATGTAATTGTTGCAGGTTCAGCTATTTTTAATGGAGATGGTGTCGATAGTTATTCTAAGAATATCAAAGATCTTCGCTATAAAATTTAAAATATGAAAAAAATCAACTTTAATATTATTTTTGATTTAGATGGCACATTGGTTCATTCAGTTCCTGATATGCACCACGCAATAAGCAAAACTTTAAATAAATATAATTTAAAAAATATCTCTGAGCAAAAACTACAAACTTTTGTAGGTGAAGGTATGTTGTCTTTATCAAAAAAAGTAGTTGATTTCTGTGGTGGAGATGAAAGTTTATATGAAGTATTTTTTAATAATTATAGGCAAAACTATTCAGAACAGCCCTATAAATATAGTACTTTAATGCCTGGAGTAATGGAGACTCTTAATTTTTTTTATGAACATAAAATACTAATGGGTATTTGTACGAATAAAAGACAATTTGTAACTGAAAAATTAATTCAAGAAATGGATTTAAGTAAATTTTTTACCACAATTGTAGGTGCAAGAGATAATATTCCGTTAAAACCAAAGCCAAATATGTTAATATTAACAATGGAAGGTTTTAATACAACAAACAAAATGTTTTACATGGTTGGTGATACATCAAATGATATTGACGCGGCTAAAGCAGCAAATATAGAATCAATTGCGGTTGCAGGTGGTTACACCGATAAGGATGCAAACAGCCTTGGAGCATCTCACACCGTAACAAACATGAAAGATATAATCAAACTTCTAGGCTAGTCTTAAATTGGATCCCAGCTAAAAACATCGCCACTTCTCTCATTGGGTGTCATTGAATTTTTAAATGAAGGAAGTGCTCTTTCGGCAATTTGTTGTGGTGTCCACCCTGATTCTGAATGAACGCTTTTTACAGGTCTGTTTTGATTATATATAAATAATTCATTCAATCTTGCGCTGAAGATTTGTCCACTTACATTTTTTGCAGCCTCTGAAGCTAAAAAAACAGCTAATGGGGCGTTGGTTTCAGGAGTCATTTTCTTTAATCGTTCAACCCTCTCTTTTTCAGCCTCAGTGTTTGAAGGTATAGAATTGGTCATTCTACTCCAAGCAAATGGCGCAATACAATTTGATCTAACATTAAATCTGCTCATATCTAGAGAAATTGATTTTGATAATCCGGCAATCCCTAATTTTGCAGCTGAGTAATTTGCCTGACCAAAATTTCCTATTAATCCTGATGTACTTGTCATATGTACGTAGGATCCTGAGTTTTGTTCTCTAAAATATGGAGCAGCAGCCCTACTTACATAAAAGCTTCCATTTAAATGAACACTTATTACGTCATTCCAATCTGAGGGTTCCATCTTATGGAAAATAGTATCTCTTAAAATACCAGCGTTATTTATAACAATATCTAATCTACCATAAGTATCTAATGTTTTTTTAATTATTAGTTTTGCGCTATTCCATGAAGAAACACTATCATTACTAATGATAGCTCTCCCTCCTTTTTGAGTAATTAATCCGACAGTTTCTTGAGCTGGAGATTCTGAACCACCCTCGCCAGTTAATGAAACACCTATATCGTTAACAACAACAGAAACTCCCTCTTTCGCAAGAGCAAGAGCTATTTCACGTCCTATTCCTCCACCGGCTCCAGTTACAACGGCTACTTTATCTTTTAACCCTAAATCGATATTCATTAATTAATCCCCTATATTTAATTATTTGTTAATATTAAGAAATTTTTTTTAACTTTCTAGGATATATTTCAATTTGATTAAGATCATCTAATAATTGAAAATTAATCTTTATATGATATTAGGTTAAATGAGTGGCCTCGTAGCTCATCTGGATAGAGCGCAAGATTCCTAATCTTGAGGCAACAGGTTCGAGTCCTGTCGAGGTCACCATCATTTAAAAAATATTATTTAGAAATCTAAATTAATTCCATATGAAATAGAGTATTTTTACTTAAAAATATGTTAATGAAGAACTTTTAACTTCATTATTACCAAAAGAAAAAAATAATTTTTATATAAAATCTCAACCTTAAAAAAAACTCCATATATTATTAAAATCTTAAGTAAACGTTTATAAGAGTAAAATTAGGAAATAATAGATCTATGATGTTGTATTATATTTCTAGGTGATTATATCTTCCATATGATCAAATATCAGTTTTCATAAAAATCCTTAAGGATCAAAATGGCAATTAACTTTTTTGAAGATTTTGAAATTTCTACAATTAAAATTAAAAATGGATCTATCCGATTTAGAAAAGCTGGTCATGGACCGGCTTTGCTTATGTTACACGGAAATCCACAAACACATGTAATGTGGCATAAAGTAGCTCCAGCTCTAACAAAGACATTTACGATTATTTGTCCAGATATTCCAGGTTATGGAAAATCCTATAAACCAAAAATATCTAAAGATCATCAAAATTACTCAAAAGTTAGCATGGCCTCAGATATGAATGAGTTAATGAGTTTGTTAGGATATAAAACGTTCTACCTTGTTGGACATGATAGAGGTGCAAGAATAGGTCATAGATTAGCATTAGATTATCCTGACAAAGTTATAAAAATAATCTTATTAGACATAATACCAACTATTGAACATTTTGAGAGAACTAACAAAGAATTTGCTATGGGTTACTATCATTGGTTTTGGCTGGCACAGAGATATCCCATACCAGAATCAGTTATTAACAAAGCACCTGAGGAGTGGTTCTTCGCACATACTTCACGAGAGAAGAAGGATAGAGATTTTTTTGCTCCCAAAGCATTAGCCGATTACCTAGAGTGTGTTAAAAATCCTAAAACTATTAGATCTATTTGTGAGGATTATAGAGCTGCAGCTTCTATTGATTTGAAAGATGATAACATAAGTAGAAAGCAAAATTTAAGAATTAAAATGCCAATACTAGTTTTGTGGGGTAAAAAAGGTAAGATAGAAAAATGGTATGAACCCCTAAAAATCTGGCAAAAATATTGTGTTCAAGAAGTTAGAGGTTATGGTGTAAATACTGGTCATTATCTAGCTGAAGAAAATCCTGAGGAAATTATAAATAATATTAATAACTTTTTAAAATAAAATAAATTGAGGTTGAAAATTTAAAATGAATGAAATGCATTTAAATAAAATTAACAATGAATTACCAATTTGGGATCTTTCAGAAATATATAAAAATATTAAAGACCCAAAAATAAACAAAGATATTAAAAATATAAGAGAGTCAGCAAATAATTTTCTAAAAAAATGGAAGGGGCAAATAAATAACTTAAGTTCGTCAGATTTTTTGATTTGTATAAATGAATATCAAGAAATTAATGAAGCTATTTATAAGATTGCAACACATAGTAGCTTAACTTTTGCTACAAATATGGAAGACCCTGAAATTTCAAAATACAACTCGACCTTATCTGATGAAATTACAGAAATTCTATCCACTCTCATTTTTGTTACATTAGAACTTTCAAAAGTAGATGATAATACAATTAAGAATTGGTTAAGTGATAAAGAAGCAAACAGATGGGAACCGTATCTAAATATATTAAGAAAAAGAAACCCTTATCTTCTTGATCCTCTTGTAGAAGAGATTTTGATTGAAAAATCTGCTACCGGCAGGTCTGCATGGATAAGATTATTTGATGAGACATCAGCAGCATTACGTTTTCCTTTCAAAAAAAAATTACTTACTGAAGCTGAAATTTTAAACTTGTTGTCTGATGCAGATCCAGAAACAAGAAAACTTGCAGGAAAATCACTCTCTGAAATTTTAAAAAACAATAAGCGTATTTTTGGAATGATACTTAATGTGATTTCAAGAGATAGGTTCATAGAAGACAATAAAAGGGGTTTTAAAAGAATTATGTCCTCTAGAAATCTTGACAATGACGTTGAGGATGAGGTTGTAGACAAACTAGTAAATACGGTTGATAAAGCTATGCCTGAACTCACTCATAGATATTATAAATGGAAAGCAAATCAATTTGGCCAGACCAAACTTGATTGGTGGGATAGAAATGCACCATTGCCTCAATCTTCAGAAAAACTTATACAATGGTCTGAGGCCAGAGATATTATCTTAGAATCATTTTCTTCATTTCACCCAGAAATTTCAAATCTTGCAAAATTGTTTTTTAAAAATAATTGGATAGATGCAAGCTTAAGAAAAGGAAAAGCATCTGGTGCTTTTGCTCATCCTTCAGTTCCATCTTTGCACCCATATATATTAGTAAATTATCAAGGAAAAATCAGAGACGTTATGACACTGGCTCATGAACTTGGTCACGGTGTTCATCAAATTCTTGCAGGTAAAAATGGATTATTAATGGCAGAAACACCTTTGACACTTGCTGAAACAGCATCAGTTTTTGGTGAAATGTTGGTATTTAGAAAGTTGTTAGATAAAAGTCCAATTGAACAAAAAAAACAATTATTGTCTGGCAAAATAGAAGATATGTTAAATACTGTCGCTAGACAAATAGGATTTCACCAATTCGAGGTTCAGTTTCATGAAGCAAGAATAAAATCTGAATTAACACCTGATGAAATAAGTGATATTTGGATGAAGACACAGTCTCATGCAGTTGGTCCTCATATTAATCTTGGTGAAGATTATAGGTTCTTGTGGGGATACATCCCCCACTTTGTCCATACTCCATTTTATGTGTATGCTTATGCTTTTGGGGATGGTTTGGTTAACGCACTTTGGTATGCATATCAAAAAAGTGATAAAGAAATTTTTTCAAAAAACTATATTGAAATGTTATCATCAGGAGGAACAAAAAGTCACAATGATTTGCTAAAACCTTTTAATTTAAGTGCCTATGATAGTAGCTTTTGGAAAAAAGGTATTACGATGATAACTGGATTAATGGACGAACTAGAAGAGTTGGAAAATTAACTAAATATTTAAAGGTTTAAACTTTTATGAGTAAAGAGAGTAATATTCAAGACGAGCTAAGCTCTTCAATGACTGGTGGAAGACTAAGACGGTATGCAAAAGTGACCACCGCAATGGGAGGTCTTGCTGCTAGACTAGCTGGTGAAAGATATTTAGGAATTAAAATAAATAGAGAACAACATGCTTCTGATTTAAGATCAGCATTAGGAGGGCTAAAAGGTCCACTTATGAAAGTTGCTCAAATTCTTGCTACAATTCCTGACGCTCTACCTAAAGAGTATGTAAATGAATTATCTCATCTTCAAGCAGATGCTCCCTCAATGGGTTGGCTTTTTGTTAAAAGAAGAATGAAAGCTGAGTTAGGAGAAAACTGGTTAACTCATTTTAAAGCTTTTGATAAACAAGCATCAGCTGCAGCATCTTTAGGTCAAGTTCATTTTGCTGAAGACGTCAAAGGAAAAAAATTAGCCTGTAAGTTACAATATCCTGATATGGGCTCTGCAGTTCAAGCTGATCTAAAACAACTTAAATTAATATTTTCATTATATGAAAAATACGATACTGCAATTTCTACTGAAGCAATACATGAAGAGTTGTCAGACAGGCTCAAAGAAGAACTTAATTATTCCCATGAAATTAAAAATTTAAAATTGTATAGGCATATGTTATCTGATTTAGATCAAATTACACTTCCTATTCCTATTAATGAATTATCAACAAATAGACTTTTAACGATGACAAGGATAGATGGCTCAAAAATTATGGATTTTATTGCTAAAAACAATGATATCAAAATCAGAAATCAAGTCGCTTTAAATATGTTTAAAGCTTGGTACATCCCATTTTATAAATATGGAGTAATCCATGGAGACCCTCATCTTGGAAATTATACAATACGTCCCGATGGAGGAGTTAATTTAATGGATTTTGGTTGTATACGTATCTTTAGACCAGATTTTGTAACAGGAGTAATTGAGCTTTATAAAGCTTTAAGGGATGGTGATGAAGAAAAAGCAGTAAATGCCTACAAAAGTTGGGGTTTTGAAAACCCTTCAAAAGAATTAATTGGTGTTTTAAATATTTGGGCAAACTTTATATATCAACCTTTACTAGAAGATAAAGTTAGGTTGATCAATCCGAGCGAGTCTGGACAATATGGAAGAGAAACGGCAGAAAAAGTTCATGAAGAATTAAAAAAAATTGGAGGTGTCAAACCTCCAAGAGAATTTGTATTAATGGATAGAGCCGCCGTCGGATTAGGATCAGTGTTCATGCATTTAAAAGCAGAAATTAACTGGTATAGAATTTTTCATGATTTGGTTAGTGACTTTGATGAAAAGATTTTGTCTAAGAGGCAAAGTAAAGCTTTAAAACAATCAGGTTTAATGTCAGGCAAATAAAATTAATTTATACTTTGTAAAATTGTGTCCAGAGACTTTTTTGCGTCTCCATAAACCATTCTAGAATTATCTCTAAAAAACAATGGATTTTCAATTCCGGAATAACCTCTACCTTGACCTCTTTTTGAAATAAAAACCTGTTTCGCTTTCCAAACTTCCAAAACAGGCATTCCAGCAATTGGACTATTAGGATCCTCTTGGGCAGCTGGATTAACAATATCATTAGCTCCCAGTATCATAACCACATCTGTATCAGGAAAATCATCATTTATTTCTTCCATTTCAAGAACAATATCATATGGAACTTTAGCCTCTGCTAATAGAACGTTCATGTGACCTGGAAGTCTTCCTGCAACGGGATGAATTCCGAATCTTACTTCTTTATTTTTAGCTCTTAGTCTAGAGGTTAATTCAGAAACAGTACTTTGGGCTTGTGCTACTGCCATACCATAACCTGGAACAATTATAATTTTATTTGCATCATTTAATGCAGCCGCTACAGAATCTATATCTATTGGTTTCATTTCACCTTCGATATCCATTGTAGGACCTGTTACATCACCCCACCCACCTAAAATAACAGATAGAAATTTACGATTCATGGCTTTACACATAATATATGATAAAATAGCTCCAGAAGATCCAACCAAAGCACCAGTGACAATGAGCAGGTCATTACCAAGCATAAAACCTGTTGCAGCTGCTGCCCATCCCGAATATGAGTTTAGCATTGAAACAACAACTGGCATATCTGCGCCACCGATCGCCATAACAAGGTGAGCTCCTATAACAAACGCTATCATAGTCATCACTATTAGTGTCCAATTACCCTCACCAATCAAAAACATATAACCTAATGCTAAACAGGAAAATAACATGATTAAATTCAATAAGTGTCTCCCAGGTAAAATTAATGCCTTACCAGTTATCAATTCAGATAATTTTCCAAATGCCACTATAGAACCAGTAAATGTGATTGCTCCGATAAACACCCCAATAAAAACTTCAACATTATGGATCATATACTGAGTAGAATTCATATCAGAGTGGGGTAACATAGCAGAGTTTATTCCAATAAAAACAGCAGCTAAACCTACAAATGAGTGAAGGGCGGCTACCAGTTGAGGCATGCCTGTCATCTGTACTTTTTTAGCCACAATTGCGCCTATTATAGAGCCAATTAAAATTGCAGCTATAAGCCAATTTATCCATTCGGTAGAAAAAACTTGATTACCATAAATTGTTGCAAAAACAGCAATAACCATTCCAACAATACCATACCAGACAGCTCTTTTTGCTTTTTCTTGATTGCTTAACCCACCTAATGCAAGTATGAAAAGTACACTAGATGTTATATATGAAGCAGTTAGTAATCCAATAGTCATCTAATAATCCTTTTTTAACTTCTCTGAAACATTGATAACATTCTTTTTGTAACCATAAAACCGCCAACAATATTTATAGTAGCAATAAAAATAGAAATTAAGGCTAAGATACTCACAACATCGTTTTCAGTCCTCATTTGTAACAAGGCACCAATTATCACTATGCTTGAGATAGCATTTGTAACAGCCATCAAAGGTGTATGAAGTGAATGTGAAACGTTCCATATAACTTGATAACCTACAAAACATGATAAAATAAAGACGATAAAATGTTGCATAAACTCTGATGGTGCATAATAACCTATGAACCAAGTCAGAAGAGCACCAATTGTTAAAAGTAAGAATTGTAATTTTCCGGCTTTTTTTTCTGCATTTATTTCATCCTGAGCCACCTCTTCTGGCGTCTTTTCTTTAATTTTTTTTGTATCATGTTTAGCAATAGCTACAATTTTTGGTTTTGGTGGAGGAAAGGTTATTTTACCTTCATGAAGAACCGTAGCACCTCTTATCACATCATCTTCCATGTTGGTAAATGGTGTTCCGTCTTTTTGTGGGGTTAAGTCATCAACCATGTGACGTATATTTGTAGAATATAAACTAGAGGATTGTGTAGCCATTCTACTTGGTAAATCTGTAAATCCAATAACCTTTACTTTATTTTTTGTTTCTATAACTTTATTAGGAACAGTAACTTCGCAGTTTCCACCTTGTTCAGCAGCTAAATCTACTATTACTGAACCAGGCTTCATTAGATCAACCATTTCCTTTGGCCATAATTTAGGTGCAGGCATTCCAGGAATAAGAGCAGTTGTAATCACTATATCAATTTCTGGTGCTTGTTTTCTAAATAATTCCATTTCTTTTTTTATAAATTCTTTAGAAGCAGGTTTTGCGTAACCTCCTTCACCAGTGCCATCTGATTCAAAATTGAGCATTAAAAATTCTGCGCCCATTGATTCTATTTGTTCAGCAACCTCTGGTCTAACATCAAAAGCTCTTACAATTGCACCCATTGATTGAGCAGCACCTATTGCAGCAAGTCCAGCAACGCCAGCCCCAATGACAAGAACTTTAGCTGGAGGAACTTTTCCAGCTGCTGTTATTTGGCCAGTAAAAAATCTTCCAAATTGGTTTCCAGCTTCAATTATTGCTCTATAACCAGCTATGTTAGCCATAGAAGATAAAGCATCCATTTTCTGAGCTCTACTAATTCTGGGTATCATATCCATAGCTTGAACTGTAACTTTTTTCTTTTTTAAAGTTTCAAGTAGGGATTTGTTTTGATTAGGCCATATAAAACTTATGATATGATGTTTTAGTTTTATTTTTGATAATTCTGATTTTTCTGGCCCTCTTACTTTCAAAATTATATCTGATTGCTTCCAAAGTTCATTTGAATTCTTGACAACTTTTACCCCAGAATTTTTATAATCTTTGTCTGAAAAATTAGCATTAATACCCGCACCAGATTCTAAAAGACACGTATAACCTAATTTTTGCAATTGTTTAGCACTTTCAGGAGTAAGTGCTACTCGGTTCTCACCTTTAAATATTTCTTTAGGGCTTCCTATGATCATCTAAATAACTCCGGCAGGTATTAAATAAATTTAATATAATTTAATCAAAATTTATTTTCTCAGTTCAAAAAAAAACCGCAATTAGAATATGCGGCTCATGCTAAAGGTTTACAAATTTATTATTAATAACCTTCTCTTTCTAACCTTTTCCTCATAAGTTTTCTAACTCTTCTTGTACTTTCGGCCATCTCCCTAGCTTTTCTTTCTGATGGTTTTTCATAAGCTCTTCTATTTTTCATCTCTCTAAACATGCCTTCTCTTTGCATTTTCTTTTTTAAAACTCTAAGAGCTTGGTCGACATTATTGTCTCGAACGGACACGTACATATTTTGAACCTATATCTATTTATACATAAGGAATGCTCAATAACACAATACATTAGGTGATTGCAAGTTATTTAATGTTTTTATTTCTATTATATTGAATTTTTACATATAATAAATTAATTATAAACATAATATTTGATAGCAATGATAATGAAAACTAAAACATCAGATTACAACCAAATCAGAATTGATTTAATTAGAGCAATGTTAACTCATGTCCCTTTCGATGGTTGGACTTGGGAAGCAATGGAACAAGGAGCTATTGATATAGGTTTTGAAAAGAAAAAAACTTCTTCTTACAGAATGAAAATTTTCAAAGATTTATTTAAAAATGGCTCAATTGACTTTATTGAAATGTTTTCAGAACTTATCGACTTAGAGGTTAAAGAAAAATATGATTTATTAGAATTTAAACCGGAAAGAGTATCTGAAAAAATAAAAAAAATTATTATGATTAGGTTAAATTTGTGTCAGAAATATAAAGAGGCTGTTAGAACTTCTATTTCTTTAACTGCAATGCCGATAAACGCAAAAATATCTTTGAATATACTTTATAGAACTTGTAATAGCATGTGGAGAATAGCCGGTGATAAGTCAACAGATTTTTCTTTTTATACAAGAAGAATATCCTTGGCTGCAGTATATACATCAACGTTATTATTTTGGTTAAATGATAATTCTAATGATAATGTTGAAACTGAATTTTTCTTGGATAGAAGGCTAAAAGGTATAAATAAGATTACTCGTTTAAAAAAGCCATTATCTGATGTGACAAAATTGGCAAATAATTTTAACGATTTAAAGAATACTATTAATATCAAATCTGTTTTTAGCTTTTTAAAAAAGATAAATAATATTAAAAATTCAAGCATTAATTAATTAACTTAAAAGTTATAAAAATGCCTATTAAAATACATGACAATTTGCCTGCAAGAAAACTTCTTCAAAATGAAATTGTAGATGTCATTGATAGTAGTGCTGCGGAAAAACAAGACATAAGACCTTTAAAGTTTTTGCTATTAAATTTAATGCCAAAAAAACTGGAAACAGAGGTGCAATTTGCAAGACTACTCGGGGCATCTCCATTACAAATAGAACTTACCTTGATGACTACAGAGACATACTCACCAAAAAATACTAGAAAAGAACATCTTATCGAATTTTATAAAACTTTAGAGGACATAAAAAATAATTTCTATGACGTTCTTATAATTACAGGGGCACCTGTTGAAACTGTACCTTTTAATGAGGTAAAATACTGGGATGAATTAAAAAAAATTATTTTATGGTCATCAAGAAATATTTTTAGAAAAATTGGCATTTGTTGGGGAGCTCAAGCTCTTTTAAAAGTCCTTCATAATGTTGAAAAACACTCAATGGAAAAAAAGTTATTTGGTGTTTACGATCATAACTTAAATAACGAAAAACGATATAGATTGATGCAAGGCTTTATTGATAGATTTCCAATGCCAGTTTCACGTTATACAGAGAATAAAAAAGACGAAATTACAAAAGCTGGTCTTGAAATTTTAGCTTCTTCATCAAGCTCAGGAGTAGGAATGGCAAGATGTCCTAAAACAAAAGATTTATTTATATTAAATCATTTAGAATATGATGCTATTACTCTCAAGGAAGAATTTTTAAGAGATAAATCGCAAAACACTCAAATAGACATTCCAAGTAATTATTTTCCAAATGATGACATTAATCTTGAACCAATAAACAGATGGAGACCATATGCATTTTTACTGTTTACAAATTTTATAAACGAAGTTTATCAGGATGTACCGTTCAATTTCACACACATGAATAACTAGGAAATATTTCTATTATAATGTCCCATTTTTCTGTTGGCTTTTACATTTTTTTTCCCATAGATATGTAGTATGTAATTTTGATCTTTATAAAGATCCATATTATTTATATCTTGGCCAAGTAAATTAGTCATTTCCCATTTCCCGTTACAATCAACATCTTTAACTGGTAATCCACATATTGTTCTAACTAAAATGTCAAACTGGCTACTATTGCATCCATTTAGTGTCCAATGAAAAGAATTGTGTGGTCTTGGTGCAATTTCATTGAATAAAATATTTCCATCTAATAATTCAAATAACTCTATAGCTAAAACACCATAAAAATTTAAATTTTGTGCTAATTTTTTTGTTTTTGTTTTTAAGTCTGTCGCAATTTTTGTATCTAAATTAGCAGGTGCTGATGTTTTTTTTAATATGCCATTTTCATGATAATTTTCGGACAGAGGAAAAAATCCATCAGAACCGTCAAGACTTTTAAAATACATTAAAGATATTTCTCTTTTGAACTCTAATTTTTCTTCTAAAACACATTCTACAGAACCTAAATTTTCCCAAGCTTCAAAAAAATTTGAATTTTTGTCAATTTTTAATTGTCCTTTCCCGTCATAACCTAAAGAATTAGTTTTAAGTATTCCTTCTTGAGGCATTTTTCTAATTGAGGAAATTAAATCATCAGCATTTTTTATCAAAAACCATTTTGGAGCGCAAAAGCCAGACTTAATTGCTATTTCTTTTTCCTTGGATCGTATTTGCGCACATCTGAAGACAAAACTACTAGGCACTACATTTGTTTTATTAGATAATAATTCAAGTGATTTAGATGGAATATTTTCAAATTCAGAGGTTGCACAAAATACTTCATTAGAAAATTCAACCAATTTATCATAATCATCCCACTGTCCGTTTGTAATTTTGTCAACAACAGCTTCAGCTGGGTTATCACCTTTGGGACAATATAAATGTGTTTTATAACCAGCTTTAGACGCTGATAAAGCTATCATTTTACCAAGCTGGCCTCCTCCAACAATACCTAATATATTTTCATCATTTGGTAATATTGGAAAATTATTTGGTTTAGTCATTTTTCATATTTGGTCTAAGTGGAACTTGTTTGGTCTGAGAAGATAGCCAATCTGTTAGTTTTGAATTTATTTCATTGTCAGACAAACTCAAAATTTTTGCAGCATAAACAGCTGCATTAATAGCACCAGCTTTACCAATTGACATGGTTGCTACAGGAACTCCACTAGGCATTTGGACTATCGATAAAAGGCTGTCAAGGCCATTTAAAGCAGAACTTTTTATTGGAACTCCAATAACTGGTACGTCAGTATGGGAAGCAACCATACCAGGTAGATGAGCAGCACCTCCAGCACCTGCAATAATAATCTGAATTGATCTTTCCTTTGCCGTTTTTGCAAAGTCGTTCATTCTATCAGGCGTTCTATGTGCAGATATAATTTTAGTAACAAAAGGAATATTAAGTTTAATTAAAATGTCCTGGGAGAATTTCATAGTTTCCCAATCGCTTTGACTTCCCATGATAATAGCTACTAATGGCTTTATTTTTTGATTATCCAATATTTTTCTCTAACAATAATAAAAAAATTTAAATATTTACACAGAATTAATCATTAGTGGATAAACTTTCGTCGCTATTAGAGTCTATTGAGCCCCCAGCTTTTATTATTGCATCATCTAAATCATCTTGGGTACACAAACTTAATAAAACAGGGTGTTTAGCTGTAATGTTGGAAATATTCCAATGACTTCTAGTCCTAATTTTTTCAATCGTGTCTTTTGTGGTTCCAATTAATTTTGAAATTTGGTTATTTTTAACTTCAGGATGATTTTTTACAATCCAAGCAATTGCGTCAGGTTTATCGCCTCTCCTTGCTAAGGGTATATATTTAGGACCTTTATTTTTATTTTTAGGTTCAGGTAATGAAGAGTTCGATTTAGTAAGAAATAAAGAAGTATCGTTACAACATTTGTCTAACTCTTCTTGAGTAAGTTGCCCATTTAGTATTGGATCAAATCCTAAAATACCGTGACCAACATCTCCATCAGCAATGGCTTGAACTTCTAAGACATGCAGACTACAAAACTCAGCGATTTGTTCAAAAGTTAATGTAGTATTATCTATCAACCAAACAGCTGTAGCTTTTGGCATAAGTAATGATGTCATTTTTAAACTCCAATTAATCTTATCACAAAGGATTATATAAGAATATAACTTTACATAATACAAATGAAATTTGTATTAGATCAAAAATAATAATAAAGACGTAAAATAACAATTAAATTTAAACACAACATTTGTCAATCTAAGAAGTTTAGATTTTCCTTGGAAGAGGAAGCATATAATTAGGAAAATTAATTTTTAATTTAGACCCAAAAAATTCACAATTTAATTTCTTGTTTTCTTCAAATAGATATAAATGTGATAACTTGATTTTAGCTATTCCGTACCAAACATTATTTACCTCATTTAATGACAAAGCAATAACTTCGCCAATTTCTTGTTCTTTTAGGAAAATTTTTTTATCAATTTTATCTAAATTAGAAAATGAAAAATTTTTATCTTTAAAACTAATAGGAACATATTTTCTTTTTACTAAGCCCCTGTATTTTATTCTTGCATTTACTTCTTGACCAATAAAACACCCTTTTTCAAAACTTATTCCTCCTAACAAATCAAGATTAATTTCCATAGGAAGAGTGGTGTTCATTTCAATTTCCTTATTTCCTTCAGGAATACAATTTTTATATCTGATCAAATCGTACCAATTAGATGAACTACTCTTATTTATATAATTTATGGATTTATCTTTGTTATAAATTCTGTTGATATGAATATTTGAAATTAAAAATCTTCTATCGTTTAACGAATTGCTATAATTTTTTGAGTTCATAGTTACAAACACATTATAATTAGTTTTTTCAATCTTTACCTCTTTCCTTAAGTTATACATGTTTAACTTTTTAATTAGATCGTCTTCACAAAATAAGTCATATTCAATAAGAATTGACATATCTAGAGAATTATTTGGAAAATCTAGACTTACTAAAATATCAAACAAGATCCTTCCTTGAGGAGAAAGTAATGCTGAAGGTATAGCCTCTAATGGTACAAGATTAGAAATATCAGATGTTAAAATATTATTTAAAAAACTTATACAATTTAATCCAGAAACTTTAAGAACTTTTTTACTTTCTAGATAAAGATCTTCTTGAGTCATTTTTCTTTAAATATTGATTTTGTTTAGTGCGCTTATAACTGCAAGTATGGGTGCTACTGTTATACTAGTATCAATTCCACATCCATAAATGGAGTCCTTACCATCATTGATTTTAAGTTCAACATAAGCAGCAGATTCAGCTTTTGAGGTGGCGCTTCTAGTATTTTGACCAAAGTCTTCTAATGTAAAATGCAAGTCAAAATTTTCTCTCATCCCATTAACAAATGCTGAAATAGGCCCATTTCCTTGAGAAGAAAATTGATGCAATTTATCCTTGAAACCAACCTTAGCATTAATTATTTCGAGATTATTTTCTCTATTAGCGCCTTCAACTTTGAAATCAATTAATTCAAATGGTTTTTGCAGAATAAAATTCTCATTAAAAGTTTTCCAAATAATATCACTTGTAATTTCATTACCAGTATCATCTGCTATCTTTTGTACTTTTGATGACAATTCAACTTCTGCTCCTTTTGGCAATCTTATTTGATAGTCTGTTTCCAGTAACCAAGCTGTACCTCCTTTCCCAGATTGGCTATTAACCCGAATTATGGCTTCATAAGTTCTTCCAATATCAGCTGGGTCAATTGGCAAATATGGAACAGCCCATTTTTTTGAGGGTGATTTTTCCATAATATCCATACCTTTTCTTATTGCATCCTGATGACTTCCAGAAAAGGCTGTATGTACTAATGTACCTGCATATGGATGTCTTTGATGAACAGGTAATCTATTACAAAACTCAGCCGTATCAATTAAATCATTTATCTTGCTAAAGTCTATTTTAGGATTAATACCTTGAGTAAATAAATTTAGTCCAAGTGTAACAAGATCAACGTTGCCAGTCCTTTCCCCATTTCCAAATAAAGTCCCTTCAACTCTTTCTGCACCTGCCATTATTCCTAATTCAGTTGCAGCTATTGCAGTACCGCGATCATTATGAGGATGAAGGGATAATATTACTCTTTTTCTGTTACTAAAATTATGTCCCATCCACTCAATTTGGTCAGCATGAATATTTGGAGTAGACATTTCAACAGTCGCAGGAAGATTTATTATGACAGGATTTTGCTCACTTGCTTCCCAAACATCTAAAACTGACTCACAAACTTCTAGTGCATATGGTAACTCTGTTCCAGTGAAGCTCTCTGGAGAATATTGTAATCGAATATTAGATTTTTCTAGTTTAAATAATTGATCTGAAATTATTTTAGCCCCGTCTGTTGCTATTTTTTTTACACCTTCCTTGGTTTCCTTGAAAACGACATCTCTTTGAAGGGTGCTAGTTGAATTGTAAAGATGGATAATTGCGTTTTTGCAATCTTTTAAACTTTCGACAGTTTTTTCAATTAGTGGTTTTCTAGATTGAGTTAAAACCTGAACGGTAACGTCCTCTGGAATATGGTTATCAGTAATTAATTCTCTTACAAAATTAAAATCTGTTTCAGAGGCAGAGGGAAATCCAATTTCTATTTCCTTAAATCCAATGTTGACTAAATGTTTAAACATGCGCATTTTTCTGACAGAGTCCATTGGTTCTATCAAAGCTTGATTGCCATCTCTTAAATCTACCGAACACCAAATTGGTGCACTAGTTATATTGTTATCAGGCCATTTTCTATTTGAAATTTTTACAGGTGGATAGGCGCTGTATTTTTCATATTTATTTTTCATAATTCTTTACCTTTTATTTTAAGTTCAAAATTTAATTTGTCTATTTAGTAACAATTATCCCGGGCTCCTCAGAGCACGGGTTTCTTAATAAATTTAGAACCTCAATAGGAATTGAATTATAATTTTTACACATAATAGATTATTATTATCAATTGTATGATTGTTTAGTCAAGTTATTAGAGTTTTCAATAGATTTTTGATATTGCAAAATAGGTTTTTTAAAACTAATTTGCAGTATATATCCATAATATTTTTTGTAGGAACTTAATGACAGATATTAACCTAATAAGGAATTTTTCAATTATAGCACATATTGATCACGGTAAATCAACTCTTGCGGATAGATTAATACAAGAATGTCAGGGTTTATCTGAGAGAGAGATGAAAGAGCAGGTTCTAGATAATATGGAAATTGAAAGGGAAAGAGGTATAACAATTAAAGCTCAGACTGTTAGGTTGTTGTACAAGCACACTGACAACATAACTTACACTTTGAATTTAATGGATACTCCTGGTCATGTAGACTTTGCATATGAGGTATCAAGATCTCTTTCAGCGTGTGAAGGATCACTTCTTGTAGTAGATTCTTCACAAGGGGTAGAAGCACAAACCTTAGCAAATGTTTATCAAGCAATAGATGCAGATCATGAAATTGTAACAGTACTTAATAAAATCGATTTACCTGCTTCTGAGCCAGATAGGATTAGAAAACAGGTTGAGGATGTAATAGGTTTGCCTGGAGAGGATGGGATTGAAGTTTCAGCTAAAACAGGACAAGGCATTAAAGAGGTTTTATCCTCTTTAGTTGAAAAATTAGCTCCTCCTAAGGGTAATCCCAACGCCCCTTTGCAAGCTCTCTTAATTGATAGTTGGTATGATCCTTATTTAGGAGTATTAACTTTAGTAAGAGTTGTTAATGGAAGCTTAAAAAAAGGTCAAAAGATACGATTTATGTCGACAAAGGTTAATCACACTATTGAAAAACTTGGTATATTCACTCCTAAAATTGTAAATGTTGACGAACTAGGACCTGGAGAAATCGGTTTTATTACAGCTTCAGTTAAAACTGTCGCAGATTGTAAAGTAGGGGATACTATTACCGATGAAAGAAATCCTATCGAAACTATGTTACCTGGTTTCAAACCTTCTGTACCAGTTGTTTTTTGTGGTTTATTTCCTATGGATAATGCTCAATTTTCTGATTTAAAAGAGGCATTAAGTAAATTATCATTGAATGATGCCTCATTCAGTTTTGAAGCTGAAACATCAGCTGCTTTAGGATTTGGCTTTAGATGCGGATTTTTAGGACTCTTACACATGGAAATTATCAGGGAGAGATTATCTAGGGAGTTTAATTTAGAATTAATTTCAACAGCCCCTTCTGTTGTTTATAAAGTTCACAAAAATGACAATACAAGCGAACTACTTCATAACCCTGCAGATTTACCAGATGTAAATCATGTAAACTTCATTGAAGAGCCATGGATTAAAGCAACTATTTTAGTTCCGGATGAATATGTTGGCTCAGTTCTAACGTTATGTACCGAAAGAAGAGGGGAGCAGATAGATCTTACTTATGCTGGTACTAGAGCTATGGTTGTTTATAAATTACCATTGAATGAAGTTGTTTTTGATTTTTATGATAAATTAAAAAGTATGACATCAGGGTATGCTAGCTTTGATTATCAAATTGATAATTATAAAAAAGGCGACCTTGTTCGTGTTTCAATCTTAGTTAATGGTGATTCTGTTGATGCTTTAGCAATGATTTCTCACAGAGATCAGGCTGAAACGAGAGGACGGGCTATCTGCACAAGATTGAAAGATCTTATACCAAGACAACTATTCAAGGTAGCGTTACAAGCAGCAATTGGTGGGAAAGTTATTGCAAGAGAAACTATATCAGCTATGAGAAAAGATGTTACTGCAAAGTGTTATGGCGGTGATATAACTAGAAAAAAGAAACTTCTTGAAAAACAAAAAGCTGGCAAAAAAAGAATGAGAGAATTTGGAAGTGTTGAGATACCTCAGAATGCTTTTTTCGAAGCATTAAAAATGGGGGATAAATAGCTTATATAAGCTCTATAATCAAATTTTGTGTTTCTCTCTTTTTCTTACTGATCTTTTAAGTCCAAAAGCAATAAAAATAAAACTCAATAGGGCTAATATAGGTGCAGCAGGCATTAACAATATAGAAGATATAAATGGATGCCAGATAAACCCTGAACAATCCAAAATATCTAACGCCGAACAAGGATCAACATATCGGCTGACAAAAGATTCTGCAATCTGAAGGCTATTAGGTGAAAAATGGAACCAAAATTGACCTAATTGTATAATTTCATTTTTACCTTCTACTTGAAAAACAATATCTAAATAATTGCTTACAAGGGTAAGAATAAATGAACATATTCCAAATAAAATTAAAACTCGTCCTATTATCACTTTACAGTGCCTTTTTAATGCATTTAGCTTAATCTAAAATGTATAAAAAATATTTCAATATAATAATTACTTATATTACCTTGCTCCAAAAAAAATGTTGATGTAAAGTCCTTATTTTTGGAGGGGTGGCCGAGCGGTTTAAGGCGCACGCCTGGAAAGCGTGTTGGGGTTAACGCCTCTCAAGGGTTCGAATCCCTTCCTCTCCGCCATTAAGATAACTCTCTTACTTCACCCAAATATATTCAGAAAACTATTAAACTTTATAATCTTTGTAATAAAATTGTAATAAAACTGTAATTAAATAAAATTGAAGATTAAAACTTTCAAGGAGAAAAAGATAGTGGATTGGCTATCAAAAATTATAGAAAAGTTTGTAGATAGATATTTTGAACAAAAAGCAGTTCCAAAATATCTGTCAGGCATAAAAAAACCTAATTAGAGCAAATCATAAAGAGGGTGTGAAGAGGTTATCTACGTCACGAAGATTTAAAAACTTTAAATAAACCAGCTTATAAAAAATCAAAAAATTAATTAAAGTAAAAATATTGCTGATAATTTAGTAAAAAAGTTAATTTTTACATTTGTACTTATTAAGTAAACTTTTTATAACAATAGTGTTAGCTGGTTCATTCATATCATCAGGATTTTCAGCGGTTATATTTTAAACAGTAAGTCCCAACCAGTAACAAGCACCATTAAGTTTAAAAATGCTATTATAGCAGGTGCAACGTACCCTTCAGCAGATGTCTTTACGCCTTCAACAGAACCCCAATAACTATGGATGGTTTGAAAGCAAACAAAAGCGCCGATACATGCCTGCACAAAACCATAAACGAATAGTAACCAAGCGCCTTCGATAGAAGTGAGTAATGCAATTACTAGGGTGATTGCAAAGCCAGCAGCAAAAGTACCAACAAGTCTTGTCATAATTGCGCTGCCTTCACCAAAGCCATATTTCTCAATATACTTGCGTGTTTGGAAAATACATTGATAAGCATAAATCAAATTTCCAAATATTATTAGAACTATGAGTAAAAAAATTAGCATTTCAATAAACTTCTCTAACTCTCTTTATTTGGGGACAGATTGTCTATTTCTTACATTTACTACTTAATATGTAATTCAAAAAGTGTTATTTCAATAAATAATTTATCAAACACTTATCCCAATAGACTTTTGTAGACTGAAGAACTATTAATCTATAAAATATAAATTAATTAGATTGTTAAAATTAAATATCGAGGTGGTTCTCTCCGCCATGAATATAAAAAAATGGAAAGTATATTAAATATTGTATGCAAGAATTGTAAAGCTAACATTTATGAATGATTTTTCAAAAGAAGCTGCATCAAGTCTTTTAGTTGAATTGGGTAAAACAAAAGGATTTGCTGCTGGAATGCTTTTTAGATTATCAGTCGACATATCAGTTACAAAAAGATATTCAATGACTATTTGGCCAGATAAAACTTCTGAAGAAAATTCATGGAAATTGTTTGGCGAAGAAATTTTAAAAAAATTAAGAGAAACTGGAGCTAGAGTTGAGATTTCTAGAGGACCTATAAAAGAAATGCAGATCGCTAAAGACTTAGATTTAAGTAACTTTTATACTAACTAGATTACTTATTTGTTAAAAGGTTTCATAGCTACTACATAAATACCAGACACAATAAAAATAAGTGCTAGCAAATCAAATTTAGAGAACTCTACTCCCACAAAAATATAATCAACAACAATGGCTAAAATTGGAACAGCCATAACAGATATAGATGTAACATTTACTGAAAATTTTTGTAATATAGTAAAATAGGCCCAGTATGTGTATGCACTAGATAAAAATATACCATATATAATTATTAAAATATGCTTATAATCTATTAACCCAAAATTATTTAAATCAAAATATAATGCAAAGGGTATTATAGGCACTATACCTATTATTTGTTGCCAACCTGCAACAATTAATCCGTCTGATTTAATTCCCCCATATTTTACGATCATAGTACCTATCGCCCAGCTTAAACCTGCTGACAAAGTGATAAGAAATCCAATCATATTTTCGAAAATATTTATTTCTAAAGATAGAAAAAATATTCCTATCATTCCAAAAATTAGTGAAATTATTATGGAAATATTAATTTTTTCATAACCAAACATAGAAGCAAAAATTGTTGCCCAAACTGGCATTGTATATGTTAAAACTGCTGCTCTTCCTCCACCAAGCATGTTTATCCCATAGAGCATTAAAACCTGCCATAATGTCACATTAAAAAAACTAATTAATAGAATAGGTTTGAAGTCATTTTTGGGAATATAGACTGTTTTAACTTTTTTAAATCCGAGAAATAATAGTAGAGCAAAAGCTGGTATACCAATGATTACTCTAAAGCTAAGTGGTGGAATTGCTTCAATAGCAATTTTAAATAACGACCATACTGAAGTCCAAACTAAGATTAAAAGAATTAGTAAGAAAATTGGTAAAAATTGTTTCGAAAAGTTTAATCCCATTATAATAACAATCTTTTACTTATTAAACTTTGGTTATCAATCAATAAACATTAAATATGCAATTAAGTGTCTCAGGCTCGCCTAGACATTTTATTAGATATGCACTATTTTTAAAAAATATAAAGGAGATATTTATGATTGTAGTCGTTTCACCTGCAAAGAAACTTAATATGAATTTGATTCAAGGATTAAAAGTATCAGAACCATATTTTAAAGAAAATGTAGATGAGTTAATAAATGTTGTTCGCAACTTAAATTTAAAAGAATTAGAGAATTTGATGGGTATTAGTTCTAGTTTGGCAGAATTAAATAAAAAAAGGTTCAATGAGTTTGGGAATCAACAAAAAAAGGCTGCAGCTTTTGCGTTTGCGGGAGATACTTATAAAGGATTAAGTGTTGAGAAATTAAAAAAAGATGATCTAGATTTTGCTCAAAAACATTTGAGAATTCTGTCTGGCTTATATGGTTTGCTTAGACCTTTAGACGAAATCGAACCGTATCGATTAGAAATGGGTAGTAAACTTAAAGGACAACATGGTTCATCTTTGTATGAATATTGGGGTAATAAAATTTCTGAAAACTTAAATCAACATGCAAATACAATAGGTAGTAAAATTCTAGTTAATTGCGCTTCTAACGAATATTTCAACGCAATAAATAATAACAATTTATTGTTAAAAGTGATCACTCCTATTTTTATGGAACGTAAAAATGGTAAAGAAAAAATCATAAGTTTTTATGCTAAAAATGCTAGAGGGGCCATGGCCCGTTTCATAATACAAAATCGTTTGCAAAGAGAAGAAGATTTAAAAAACTTTGATATAGATGGTTATAATTACAATGCTGAAAAATCAAGCAAAGATAAACTTGTCTTTGTCAGGTAATGATAATTTCATATTATAACTGAGCAAAACTTTTAATTTTTTTAATTGTTAAATTACATACTACTTATTAAAAACACGAGAGGTTTGTTCATAATGGTAAATGATAAAGTTCCTTTACATGAAGAACAATGGATAGAAGAATTAGCTATAAAAATTTTTTCTGATATAGAGGAATTGACCAGAGATAAGATTGGAATATCAAGAGAATCGTATGGTACTGGAGAGGCTCTAGGTATAAACTATTTGATAAATTTAGCAGAAGAATGTGATTTTTACATTGAAAAAGACGATGCTGCAAATGTAATTCTTTCGTTAGAAAAGTCTATTGAAACGAATTATATCCTTGTTGGATCACATATGGATTCAGTTCCTCAAGGTGGAAATTATGACGGTCTCGCGGGAATAGTTGCAGGCTTTTTAATTTTAGCAAATTTAAAAGAAAAAAAAATAAGAACATCTTTACCTGTTAAGGTTCTGGTATTACGAGGTGAAGAAAGTGCTTGGTATGGTAAAAATTGTATTGGGTCGAAGGCCTTATTTGGTTTGTTATCTTTAGAAGACTTAAATTCCACTCATAGAACTACAGGCAATAAATTGTCTAAAGCAATGGATGCCTCAGGGGCAAAACTTGATGTCATAAAAAAATCTATTCCTATAATTAACGGTCAAAAAATAGAAGTTTTTATAGAGATACACATTGAACAAGGACCTATTCTTGTAGATAAAGATTGGCCAATTGCAATAGTCACTGGAATTAGAGGTAATTATAGACATCACAAAATACGATGTAAAGGTGACGCAGGACATTCGGGTACTATTCCAAGGTATTTAAGAAAAGATTCAGTTTTTGCAGGAGCTGATTTAATTACTCGAATGGATGATCATTGGAATACAATAGAACAACATGGTGGAGATCTTGTTCTAACGTCAGGTATTTTTCACACTGATGTTGATAATCAAGCCATGTCTAGAATTCCTGGAGAAATTTTATTTAGTTTTGAATCAAGAAGCCAAGATGTTTCTACTCTTGATGCATTAGAAGGTCTTTTAAGGTCTGAATGTAAAACAATAGAAAGAGAAAGGGGGGTCCATTTTGAATTTGACAATGTGATCAAATCAGATCCTGCTGAGTGTAATCAAGAAGTTGTAGAAAAACTTTTAGATGCAAGCGAATCACTTGGTTTTTCAAGAGTTTCAGTAGCAAGTGGCGCCACTCATGATGCAGCAATATTTTCTAACCAAGGTGTTAAAACAGGAATGATTTTTATCAGAAATGATAAGGGTTCCCATAATCCTGATGAAAGAATGGAGATTAAAGATTTTATGAAAAGTGTCTCAACTTTAAATAAATTTATAAATGATTACTAATAATGTACTTTCAAAAGATACAATTCTTTATTGTGTGTTTAATCAGTCTCTAATTAGAATGCTTGATATTAAGTTAATGTTAAGTCAGAGTGCATCTAAAAGTATGTCAAAAAAATTGCGATCTAAATAAGAAAATAAAGGAACAGTCAAAAATGTTTTCAACTAGTTTTCCCGAAAAAAGTGTCATATCAAGAATTACAGCTAAAATGTTAATAGAAGTTGAGGCGGTGAGATTTAGCGCAAAAGAACCCTTCAAGTTTACTTCTGGTTGGGCCAGTCCTGTTTATATTGATTGTAGAAAACTAATCTCCTACCCTCGAGTTAGACACACATTAATGGATTTTGCGGCTTCTGAAATTACTAGAAACATTGGTTTTGAAAGCATTGATTCTATTGCGGGTGGTGAAACAGCCGGTATTCCTTTTGCAGCTTGGATTGCAGACAGAATGATGTTACCTATGCAATACGTTCGAAAAAAAGCAAAAGGTTTTGGAAGGAATGCTCAAATTGAAGGGGATTTTGAAAATAACTCTCACATATTATTGGTAGAAGATTTAACAACAGACGGGAATAGTAAAATAAAATTTTGTGAAGCATTACGAGAAGCAGGAGCAAAAGTTGACCATACATTTGTAGTATTTTATTATGATATTTTCCCTCAAACGAGACAAACTTTAAATAATATTGGGCTTCAAATGCATTCTCTAGCAACTTGGTGGGATGTATTAAAAGTAGCAAAAGAATTTAATTACTTCGAAAATGACGAGATTGGAGAGGTTGAGAGTTTTCTCAACGATCCAATGACTTGGTCTGCTGATCACGGAGGAGCATCTTCGTTATCGGGTTAATTTTGGATGTATAATTTTTTAATCTACTATTAACTATTATAAAGCCCTTAATTTTAGGAAATAAAAATTTTGAGGAATAAAGAGCAAATTGAATCTAATTTACGGACTGTAATCAAAAATTCAAAAAAAAGTATGTTTGTAAATCTTACTCTTACCAACTTGATTGAAATTTCACGAAGAATGTATTTTATTTATGAAAATTTTAAATCAGGAGATAAATTTAATATTAAGAACGATGACGAAAATATATTAATATTAAATAATGTTCTTGCAGATTTTAAAAAATTAAATAACAACATCGACAATATCCCAAATTATCTAAAAGAATTAATAGATAGAAGATGGGAACAAACACCAAATACGAAAGAAAGCTTTTATGGTTCAACGAAGTTATTGCAAAAAAAGATTCAAGATTTAGAAGAAGAATTTAAAAGTTTAACCAGTATTTTCTCTAAAGAATTAAAAGATGGAAATATTAAAATAATTGACCCTATACCAATAGCAATAATCCATAGTGCAATGATAGTTTGGGAAGAAGAATTAAAGAACACATACAATAAAAAAAATAAAAAAATTATAAACAAAAATCTGTTAAAATTTTTGGAGCAAGTTTTTGAGGCATTTTCCTGCAATGAGGATATTAAGTCTAATTATTATAATTGGCATAATTTTAAAAATATGCATTAATATCTATAATGTGGGGGAGGTTAAAATGGCGTCATATCTTAATGAGGATCAAACCAAAAAATTTCATGATAGTGGATATGTAATTGTAAAAAATTTTTTTAATGAAGTTGAAACAAATTTATTGCAAAATGCTTCTAAACAGGACCCTGCTATAAGAGATCACTTGTATGAAAGAAAAGATTCTGAAGGATTAACAACCAAGATGATGGCATGGAATCATCCTGACGATAGTATTTATGGTGTCACTGCTAGATCAGAAAAAATTGTTGATACAATGGAAGATCTCCTTGGTGGAGAGGTTTATCATTATCATTCTAAAATTACTGCCAAAGAACCTTATGAAGGTGGCGCTTGGGAATGGCATCAAGATTATGGATATTGGTATAATAATGGTTGTTTGTTTCCATTTATGGCTACTGTAATGATAGCCTTGGATAAATGCACAAAAGAAAATGGATGTTTACAAGTTCTATCTGGTTCAAATAAATTAGGAAGAGTGGATCATGCATTATTAGAAAGTGGTCAAGTGGGAGTTGATTTAAAAAGAGTTGAAGAGGCAAAAAAGCATTTAGAATTAATTTATTGTGAAATGGATCCTGGTGATGTTCTTTTTTTCCATTGCAATACTCTTCATAGGTCTGATAAAAATAATTCACCTAACAGACGTTGGACACTTTTATGTTGCTACAATGCTGCTAGAAATAACCCTTTTATAGACCACCACCACCCTAAATATAACACTTTGCACAAATTACCTAATGAGGAAATAATTAAGGCTGGCAATAAATTTTTAGATATTAAAGATGTTGATACCTTCCTAAAAAGGCCAACTGCTCCACCAGAATTATCTAAAAAAAGTGGTAAACTATATAATGCTTAGTCCGAAGATTTAACTTTGCTCTGAAGAAACAGTGATAAATTTTTATCATCAAGTTTTGGTAAAGTTTCATTTTTTAAATATTTTACAACTTTAAATTTTACAGGTTTATCTAAACTTTTTCTAATTTCATACAAATATAGGCTTTGTTTAAAAGTTTGATGTATTCGTGAGGCGAACTGAAAGACCTTAGAATTTTGACCTCCAAATCTTGTAATTAAAACATCACATTTGGAGTCATTTATTAATCTTCCAAGCATTGGTTTCCAGTCATCTTCTTCAACAGGCAGTCCTTTTTTTCTTGCCCAGGCCACTCCTCCTGCTGGGAAAATTGCTATTACACCCCCATCTTTTAAAATTTGAATAGCTGTTTTTCTAGTAACTACATTATCTCTCATAGCATTCTTTTTATTACTAAAATCAATAGGAAGTATATTGTCTGCTAGTGTTGGCTCTTTTTGAAGAACACCATGGGCAATTACTCTAAAATCATCATCAAATGTTGAGGCAAACCAGGATAAAAACACTCCATCTGTAACACCAAAAGGATGATTGGCGGCAATAATCAATCCTTTTCCTTTTTTCCTTTCAGTAATAGGAGCCAAATTTGGTGTTTTAATTCCCATTGAGTTCAATGCATGTTTCCATAACTTGGTTCCTGTTTTATTTTTAGAATTAGAAATAAAATTTTTATAACGTTTTTCTAAGGCAATTCTTGCTGATAGAAATTCAACAGTATGTATGAAAAATTTATGATGAATTGGTAACCATGATTCAGCATATGTTATTTTCACATTAGTTTTGAACATTTTAAACAATAAACAAATTTATTTTGATATTAATATAAAATTTTTAAAATTTTCAAATGATTTTTATTCTGTTAATATAATATATTAAAAACTTGGTAAAACTGGTTTAATTTTGGGGTAATGTTTTTCCAAGTCATATGCAACATTTAATAATAAATCTTCACGAAACTTTCTTGAAATAAATTGAACTCCCAAAGGTATTTTTTGTTTTGTTTGACTTGTTGCAAAAGATAACCCAGGCAGTCCCATATATGGAGGAGCTATTAGTGGAAGCATGGAATCAAACACTAAATCAAACGATTCTTCTGACTCTAAATCCTTTAAATCTGGAAATGGTATATCTCCAGTTATTGGACACAATATTACAGGATACTGATCAAAAAATTTATTCCATTCTCTGCTAATTCTTGCTCTGTGTTGTAATGAGTCCATAAATTTTTCTATACTAGTATCAGGGCATCTTTTAGACATTTGACTATAAATAAAATTTGCATCAGGGTCATTTTCTCTCCTGATAGCTTCGCCGCCAGTTCTTCTAAATTCACCCAGCCACAAGGTGGCCTGATAACTTGCAGCTTCTTGGAAATTTGGTGCTTTGGGCTCTTCTACAACCCATCCTGATTCTTCAAGTTTTCTAGCAACAATTTTTAATTCATTTATTATTACTGGATCAATTTTAAGACCTTCGATTTTTGTTAATAAAGCAACTTTTTTTTCAGGAATTGGAAATGAAAATGGTATTGGTGTCCACCAAGGATCATCGTAATTTTCTATACTCATTGCTTTTAATGCAATTTCTAAGTCTTTTATACATCTTGCTAATGGTCCTGTTACTGCCATGATCTGTCCTCCAATATGCCTGTCTGGAGTAGTATAATTAAACATAGGAACTCGACCAATACTTGGTCTTAGTCCATGAATTCCACATGCGTAAGCAGGATAACGAATTGACCCAGCTATATCAGTTCCATGACCTATTGCACCCATCCCGGCCGCAGTTGCAGAAGAAGCTCCACCCGATGATCCACCAGGAGTGATAGTATTATTATGAGGATTTAGAGTATGACCATGTAAACTATTTCTAGTAAACCAGTGAATGCTAAAAGCAGGAGTATTTGTTTTACCTAACATTAGAGCATCAGAATTTCTTAAATTTTTTACTACCGGACTATCTTTTTTAGCAATTAAATCTTTTTGTATTCTTAAACCATTTGTACTGGGATAGCCAGTTTGGTCAGTATTTACCTTTATGGTAATTGGAACTCCAGCTAGTAAGCCTAGTCTATTACCATTTTTAATTTTTTTATCTAAAATTTTAGCTTGTTTTTTTGCATCCTCATAGGTTTTTACGACAATTGCATTAATTTTGGGGTTTATTTCTTCAATATGATTTATCAAGTTATTACATATATCTGTTGCAGAAATTTCCTTGTTTCTAAACAGTTTTGAAATTTGATGAGCATGTAAAGACCATAATTCCGTCATCATAAAGTACCCCAAAATTACATGTTATTATGTTAGATAAAAAAATAAAATAATTTTATTTGATTTATTACATTAGATAAGTACAAAAAAGGATATAGCTTGAGTTTTATTTATTTAACAAACAGTCTAAATTATTATAATTTATAATTGTGATGTTATACAAACTTACCAAACTAAACACAGCAAAAAACAGAATATTGAAATATATTCAACCATCAAATAAAAAAACAAAAATTTTACTGAATGAAGCCAACCAAAGATTTAATTATAGTACATTAAAGAGTAATTTAAACTTACCTGAAACTCTTAATTCAGCTGTAGATGGATATGGAATATTATATAAATCATTTTTAAAAAATCCTAAAATTAAGTTTAAAGTAGTCGCATTAGTAAAAGCTGGTAAACCTTATCCAAAAAAAATAATGGCTCAAGAAGCTGTTGAAATTTATACAGGCTCCATTCTTCCAAAAGGTGTTGACAGTGTTGTGATGTTTGAAAATTGTGAAAGAACAGGGACAGAATTATTGATTAAAGAAGAGATAAAGAAATACCAAAACGTAAGACCTATTGGGGAGAATATTAAAAAGGGCGAAATAATAATAAAAAAAGGTGATTTTCTTAATCCTTCGTATATTGGACAGTTAGCTGCTTCAGGAAACAATGAAATTGAAGTGTTCAATAAATTAAAAGTTGCAATCATATCCACCGGTAATGAAGTCGTAAACTTGACAGGAAAAAAAAAGAGTTATGGTCAAATATATGATTCAAACAGACCAATGCTTAGATCTATATTTAACGAAAATTACTTAGAAATTTTAGATATGGGAATAGTAAAAGATACAAAAAATGCGTTGGTAAATAAATATTTAAAGTGTTTGTCAAAATGTGACGTTGTTATTTCTTCTGGTGGAGCTTCAGAGGGAATTGAAGATCATACACAAAGTGCACTAAAACATATTGGGGCAGAAAGCTTGGTTTGGCAATTAGCCATAAAACCAGGAAAACCGATGGGAGCAAGTATTTTAGGTAAAAAACTTATCTTCTGTTTGCCTGGGAATCCAGTTGCGGCATTTGTGTGTTCAAAATTTTTAATTAAACCAGCTTTAGTTAAAATGGCAGGCGGTAATAATTTTACTCCTTTTTTTCTCAAAATTACTTCAGGTTTTGAACATACTAAGAAAATTGGTAGAACAGAATTTTTGAGAGCAAGAATAAAAAATAGTGGTTGTCAATCAGTTATTCTTCTGCATGGGAGAGAAGGTTCTGGTGTAATTTCATCATTAACAGGGGCTGATGGATTAGTTGAAATACCTTACAATAAAAAAAATGTTTTAAAAGGTGAGTTATTAAAATTTTATCCATTTGAAAATAAAGGAATTTGATAATTCTTATTATTTGTATAGTTGTGTCTCAGAAGTTTTTATTAATAATTCACAAATATCTCTAATATTATTTATATTATGATATGGAATAGGTACTTCAATTTTCTTATCACTTACTATTGCAAATATATTTTCATCATTAGGGTATAAAAATGGTTTATCTATCTCAGATCTAAATACTTCCAATTTTTTTATAAACTCTTTTTTATACCCTTCTACTAGAATTAGTTCACAATTATCAATTGGGTTTTTTGAGAAAATCTCTAAAATTTCAAATAAACTTTTTTCTTCATTGTCATTTTCTTGAATAAGAGCAAATCTTTCTTTGGATGAAATTACCATTGGTTGGGCTCCGGCTTTTCTGAGTTTATACGAATCTTTACCTCGCTTATCTATATCAAATTTTTGATGAGCATGTTTAATTGTTCCAACCTTAATTCCAGTTTTTGTAAAATTTTCAATTAATTTTTCACATAATGTTGTTTTTCCAGAGCCAGACCAGCCAGCAAGTCCAATAATAGGTGGTAGTTTCCCAAGAATCTGCATTGCAGTAATTAAATCCCTTGGTGAATTTAGGTTTGTAAATAGGTCAAATTTCGATTTATTTAGATTATCAAAATTTACATACTTGATTTTTAATTGAGAAGTAAAATTATCAATTTTTCTAATTCCATCCTCAATAGCATTTTTTAATTTAATTTCATTACTAGTTTTCCATAATGCTATCACTGGATGTTTAAACCCTCTTGATTTTGCAACTACAAGATCAATATCAGGATTTTCATTTTTAGCCTCAATTAGAGCCTCAATTAAATTTTTAGGAATAAAAGGGGTATCACAAGGTAAAGTTAAAACCCATTTTTGATCTAAGTTTTTTGCCCAATTTAAAGAAGCTAAAATACCTACTAATGGACCTAGGTGTCCTTTGATTGGATCTTCCAACATTTTATAACCAAATTTTTTAAATTCTTTTAAATTGTTATTAACATTAAGAGCAATTGGAGCAACTTTGCCGGAAATATTTTCAAGTGTATATGAAAGAAGTGGTCTATCTAAAAGGTTTACGAGGGCTTTTTCTTTCCCGCCCATTCTTCTTCCTTTACCTCCTGCTAGAATAACACAAGGAACTACCTCATAATATGCATTCAAATTAATTTTCCTTATTTTTTTTAAATAAAAATTAATATACCTTTTATTTATCAAGAATGATTTTAATTTACTTCAATTATTATTTTACTTCAGTTATTGATAAATTATCTTAATATAAGGATTTTGAAAACTACTTAAGAGTTTGTTTTGAAATTGCCCAACTAATAAAATTTTCTGATTCCTTTGATAAATCTTGACATAAATTTAGATATTTATCTAACAACTCTTTCCCAAACGAAGATATAATTGTACCTTTGTTTCCTTTTTGTTTTATAACAACAGGATTTGCAAAAGCATCTTCAACACTTTTGAGGAGTTTGTCTGCTCTTTTGATACTCATGCCCATCGTTTTAGCAGCTGAACTTATAGATCCTTTTAAATTAATAAGTTGGATCAGTTGCATTTTGCCGGCACCAATCATATGTCCATTAAAATATACTTTAATTTTAACTCCATTACTGTTTGCTAATTCAGGTGGAAAAGTACTTTTAGTTTTTTTTAATTTTTTCATTATAAAATAATTATATTAGTTAAATAGATTAAATTAAAGAAACAATACAATACAATACTAATCTGATTTGAGTTATGATATTATTGAAATTAAAATAATAAAATAAAAGTAATAGAATTAATGCTAAAAGAATTAGGAAAAGGTTTATTAGGCGTTGCCATTATACTAGTTTTATTTTTTTTCTTTTTAGGAATTAAAACATTTATAATAACTTCTTTTTAATTGAATTTAATGAAAATTACCGCAATAGAAACAATAAATAATAAAAACTTTTCTAATCTAGTATGGGTTAAAATCTATACAGACGAAGGTTTGACAGGATTAGGTGAAACTTTTAGAAATCCAAACGCAATAATTAGTTATATTCATGAAAGTTGTGCTCCTTATTTATTAGGTAAAGACCCACTTAGAATTAATGAACATGCTGATAATTTATTAAATTGGACTGCTAATAGATATATTGGTTATCCCACAAGATCTGTAGAATATAGGGGTAACTCAGCAATTGACATTGCTTTATGGGACTTAAAAGCTAAATCAAGTAATTTAAAGTTAGTTGATATTTTAGGCGGACCGTGCAGAGATAAAATACCAATTTATAATACTTGTGCTGCTAGTGGATATAACTGGAATGCGAATTCTTCATCTCGATTAGTGAGTGAGCTTAAATCAAAGCAAAATAAAGAAACCTATGATGACCTTGAACTCCAGACACAAAATCCAGGAGACCTTGCGCAAAGTCTTTTAGATGAAGGTATTAAAGCAATGAAAATTTGGCCATTTGATGAATTTGCTTTTATCACTAAAGGTCAAATGATTTCATCAGAAGATCTAAAAAAAGGTATAAATAGAATAAAAAAAATTCGTGATGCTGTTGGTAGTAAGATTGACATTATGTTAGAATATCATTCACTATGGCAATTAGCTCCAGCAATAAAAATTGCTAAGCATGTTGATGAATTTGATGTTTTTTGGCATGAAGATCCAATTAACATGGCTCATTTAAAAGATTTAGCTGAATTTAAGCAAAACACAATTTCACCTATAGCAGGTAGTGAGGCTTTAGGTACAGCTATTTGGTATCGTGATGCTCTTTCTTCAGGAGCTATTGATTATATGCATTACGACTTAGGTTGGATTGGAGGTATAACTGAAGCAATTAAAATATCTGGTATAGCTCACGGAAATAATAGGATGATGTGCCCACATGATTGCACAGGACCAGTAGTTTGGATTGCAAACTTACATATTAGTCTTGCATATCCGAATGTAATGATTTTAGAGAGTGTTCGATCATTTTATAATGGTTTTTATAAAATTTTAGTTGATAATCTACCAGAAGTGCAAAATGGTTTTGCACTACCAATGAAAGGCATTGGATTAGGTGTAGATTTAAATAGTTCCTTATTAGCTTCTCAAGATACTAATAAAAAAATTACTACTATACGTGATATATGAGTTATTTAAATGTAATAAAACTAACAACTGATAGACTGAAATTAGACCTCATACCGGAACTTGGAGGCAGAATAAGCAAGTTAGTTTTTAATGAATTTCCCATTTTTCGTCCTTTTCAAATTCAAAATAAGAAACCTTTACAATCTTATAAGGGCGGAAACTTTTGTTTAGTACCTTTTTCAAACAGAATAAAAAACTCTAGGTTTAATTTTAATCAATTAGAATTTAAATTAACCAAGAATGACCCACCTAATGCAATTCACGGGCATGCATATTTAGGAAAATGGAATATATTAGAAAAAACAGAGAACTCTGCTGTTATTGCTTATAAGCATTTAGCAAATAAATTAGGTTGGCCATGGTCTTATGAGACATTTCAAACAATAACTTTAGATGGTAATAATATAGCTTTTAAATTAGAAATTTTAAACAAATCAAGCAATCCAATGCCATTTGGATTTGGAATTCATCCATATTTTAATTTTGATGACAAAGTTAAATTAAAATTTTGCGCTGAAAGAGAATGGTTAGGTAGTCCAGAAGAATTTCCTATCAAAACTAAAACTGTAGAAAATAATTTTGATTATAAAAAAGGAAGTGAGTTATGGAAAAAACAAAAAACAATATGTTATGAGAATTTCCAAGAAGAGATTGAAATATTTTGGGTTTTAAATCGAAAAAAAGTAAAGATCAAAACAGATAAAATTTTCAAACATTTAATTATACATGTTCCAGAACATGCTAAGTATTTTTGTGTTGAGCCAGTAAGTCATCCTACTGATGGATTTAATTTAGCATATAAAAAAATTGAAAATATAAATTATAACGTCCTAATGCCCAATCAGAAAATTAAAGGTTTGATAAAGATTGAAATAAATAATTTCTAACCATAAAAAGGAAAGTCAATTCCTTTTATGCCAGGTATGCTTAAAGCGAAAATGCCCCCCGCTTTGGGCTGTTTTTTATGAGTTCCTTTTGTGATGTCACTCCCTATTGAAGTAACATACATAGTATCAAGTTTGGCACCACCAAAAGCTATTTTTGTTGGTTTTTCTATTGGCATTTTTATAATCATATCTATTTTACCTTTTGGGGTAATTCTAACTAATTCCCATCCAGAAACTCCTGCCATCCAATAACAACCGTCTGCATCAATACATCCTCCATCAGGTCTTCCATTAATCTGGTGAGTTTCAAAAAACACTTTTTTATTAGACCAAATACCATCTTCTAAATTATAATCATAAGACCATATGGTCCTGATCCACGGAGCACTGTCAGAAACATAAGCTGTCTTATAATCAGGAGAAAATGCTAGACCATTGATGGTATAAAATCCGTCTAAAATTTTTTTTATATATCCTGATGGATCAAGGCAATATAGACTTCCTTTTGGTTCTTCTCCTTTACTCGTTGGATTTAAGGACATAGTTCCTGCATAAAACCTTCCCCTAGAGTCAACTGTTCCGTCATTGAATCTATTTTTGGGATTGTTATCCTTATGATTGCAAAGAAAAGATATTTTTCCTTTTTTTTGTTCTAATTCAAAAAAACCATTAGTTAAAGCTAACACTATATTTAAGTTTTTTTTAAGGGCAAAACATCCAATAAAGTCACCAACATTAATTATGCTATTTATTTTATTTATTGGGTCAAATTTACATATTAAGTGATTGTTAATATCAACCCAATATAAAATCTGGTCTTCTACTGACCAAATTGGGCTTTCTCCTAAACTAGCTTTTATGTCTAGAACACAATCTACATTAACGTGGCTCATAATCTCTATTCATATATTTACACATATAGTTATTACTTGATTAAATTAGGCAATGTTAGAGAAATAGCAGGAATAAATGTGGTTAACATAAGGGCCAGAAAGATAGCGAAATAAAATGGCCAAATTGTTTTAACTGCTTTTTCTATTGGTACTTTGCCTATTGCACAACCAACAAATAGGCAAGCTCCAACTGGTGGTGTGCATAATCCAAGTCCCAAATTCATCATTAAAATCATGCCAAATTGAAGTGGATCCATACCTAAAGACATAGCTAAGGGTAAAAAAATTGGTGTGCAAATTAATATTAAAGCTGCCATATCCATTATCATACCCAACACTAGGAGCATAACATTTATCATTAATAAAATTACAATGGGATTACTCGATATACCATTCATAAAGCTTATCATTTGAGATGGTACTTGGTAAAATGTAAGCATGTATCCAAAAGCCGATGCACTAGCAACAAGTATCATCACCATAGAAGTTGTTTTTACTGAATTAATGACGGCAATTTTGAAATTTTTCCAAGTCAATGCTCTATAAACAATTATAGTAACAACAAAGGCATACATCGTTCCAAAAGCGCCAGACTCAGTAACAGTAAAAATTCCTGAAAGCACACCTCCCACTATTATCACCGCTGTAAACAAGCCAGGTAAGGCAGTTACAAAATGCATAAATAGAGTATAATATCCAGGAAACAACTCAGATTTATATCCTCTTTTAACGGCAACCAAATATGCAACTAATGCTAAGCAAATGCACATAACAACACCTGGAATTATTCCAGATAAAAAAAGTTGAGTAATTGAAACCCCTCCTCCAGTAGCCACAGCAAACAAAATCATATTGTGACTTGGAGGTATCATTATTCCAGCTATGGAAGACGTGACTGTAACATTTACAGCGTAATCTTCATCATATCCTTTTTCTTTCATTACGGGTATCAAGATGGAACCAAGAGCTGAAACGTCTGCAACGGCTGATCCTGAAATGCCACCAAATAGCATTGAGGCAAATACATTTACAACACCAAGTCCACCTCTTATCGCTCCAACAGCAGAAGAAGCCAATCTAACAAGCCTTACAGCTATTCCACCGTGAAACATTAATTCCCCGGCGAAAATAAAAAATGGAATAGCTAGTAGAGAAAAAACATTTATGCCTGAAATAATTCTCTGAAAAGCAATAATTAGTGGTAATCCCTCGAAATAAAATGCTGAAACGGCTCCAATACCAAGTGCAAATGCTACAGGAACGCCAATAATAACTCCAAAGGCAAAAATTCCCATCATAATTAATAGACCCATTGCCTACCTCATTTAGGATTTTTATTATTAGTTATAGTGTGTTTATACTTCACAATATGACCAATAGAAAAAAGTAGAATCAGACCACCACAAATCATAATTGGGACTGCTCGCAAGCCTTCAGGCATATGTATCAAAGGTATTTGAGTGGCCCATTTAAATAAAACTAATTCATAACTATAAATCATCATAACAAACCCAAATATCATGATTAAAAAGTGATTTATTAAATCCATTATCATTTTAATTGGAGCGGGTGCGTTATCCCTAAAAAAAGTTACACCCAAATGTGTTTTTTTGTGGATCCCAACGGCTGCTCCTAAAAAACCAATAAAAACAATTAGCAATAATGAAGCTTGCTCAACCCATGTTGGAGTGGCATTTAAAACATATCTTCCATATACCAACCAACTAAATATAACAGTCATAGTAACAAGTGCAAAACCAGTAAGCACCTCACAAACATAAGCAATTTTGTCAAGAGAATGTATAAATGTTTTAATTAATTGCGAAGATTTTTTTTGGATAATAAATGCCCTTTTAATTTATATAAATTATTGGCCATAATAATATGGCCAATAATGATTTAAATGTTATTTGGTGTTTTTTATTAAATCAACCAATGGAACTAAGTTGGGATTAGCTGATAAATATTTGGTATGAACTGGTTGCATAGCATCCATAAAAGCTTTTTTATTTGGAATTTCATTAAATTTAACCCCAGCTTTCATTACTTTTTCACGACTGGAAATCGCTCTTTTTTCCCACAACGCTCTTTGTAATTTTGCTGACTCACGTGCAGCTTCCTTTACTGCTTTTTTGTTTTTATCAGATAGGCTGTTATATACTTTATCATTAATACAAACACATTCAGGTATTATCAAATGTTGTGATAAAGAATAATATTTTGCAACTTCAAAGTGACCGGTTGATTCATATGATGGCCAATTATTTTCTGCACCATCAACAACACCCGTTTTTAGTGATTGATAAACTTCTGAAAATGCCATTGGTGAAGGATTTCCTCCTAAAGCCGAGATCATTCCAGAATAAAGTTCATTATTCATTACTCTTACTTTTAATCCTTTAACGTCAGATGGTTTCATAATAGGTTTTTTTGAATTGTAGAATGATCGAGCACCTGAGTCATACCAAGCGAGTGCAATTATACCAATTTTCTCCATTCCTGCACTTATTTGATCTCCAGCAGCACCATCTAAAGCGCGATGCATATGTCCCATATTCTTAAAAATAAATGGTAAAGATACTACATTTGCCTCTGGGGCCATTGGTCCCATTGGTCCTAAGTTAAAATTACCAATTTCAATTCCACCTATTCTGACTTGTTCAATAGCGTCAGGTTGATTACCTAAGACACCTGAGTGAAACATTTTTAATGTAATTTCTCCACCAGTTTTTTGTTTCACTAACTCTGCAAATTTATCCATAGCGACTGTGTTAGGATAGCCTGGTTTATGAATATTCCATCCACGCATTTCCTTGGCAATAGCTACAGTAGATAAAGTAGATGCTACAGCTAATGCAGAAAAACTAAGTATTATATTTTTAAGATTTTTCATTTAAACTTCCTTTTTTAATTATATGATTTTAAATCATGCATTGATTGAATTATAAGAGTCAACTTCAAATTGACTTTAAAATGATAATTGTACTTTCATACTTTGTTCTTCGTTATTCATTGCCAATTCAAAAGCTTCTTTAGCAGATTTAAAATCTAATTTATGGGTAATTAACGGATTTACATTTATTAATTTTTTTTTCATCATATTAACAGCCAGCTCAAACTCTAAATGAAATCTAAATGAGCCTCTTAAATTTAATTCTTTTGTTGTAACTGATAAAAGGGGAATCAAGACATCTCCTCCGAGACCTAGTTGTATCAAAGTACCTTTTGGCTTAAGACAATTTATTGAGTCACTTATACCTTTTACTGATCCTGAACATTCAATAGCAATATCAAAATACCCTTTGTTAAATTGATAGCTTTTAAGTTCATCATGTTCCTCTAGCACATGAATAACTTTGTCTGCTCCTACAGAATTTGAAAACATCAAAGCATTTTTAGAAATATCCGTAACTATTATTTCTTCTGCTCCAGCTCTTCTAGTAGCTGCTACGCATAAAGTACCGATAGGTCCTGATCCAGTAATTAAAACTTTTTGTCCAAAAAGTTTCCCTGCTTGTTTTATGGCATGAAGACAAACAGCAAGTGGTTCTGCCATTGCAGCTTCCTCTGGAGAAAGGCCATCAGCGGGAATACATTGATAATCTTCAACTATTAATATTTCTCTAAATGCACCTTGTATATGTGGAAATGGCATTGCAGAGCCATAAAATTTCATATTGATGCATTGAATTTGATTTCCATTTAAACAGAAATCACATTTATTACATGGCCTTGATGGTGATATAGAAACTAATTGTCCAATTGATAAGTTTTTTACATTTGACCCAATTTTTGAAATAAATCCAGAAACTTCATGACCTAATATCATTGGCTCTCGTAATTTAATTTGTCCAAATCCACCATGTTTATAATAATGAAGATCTGTTCCGCAAATACCGCCAATGGCAATTTTTATTTCAACTTGATTTGGACCAAGACTATCTACAGGATAATCATCTATCCTCAAGTCTAATGGGCCATGAATCTTTAGAGATTTCATCAATTATACCTTTATATGATTAAAGTATAAAACTTAAATTTTAGAAAGATAATTAGCAATCTTTTTGTTATTACTGTACCTTTGCAAATATTATTAATGGAGAGGAAATGGTCTCAGGATTAAAATTATTTGACTTAAAGGGTAAAACAGCTCTCATAACTGGTTCATCACAAGGAATTGGGTATGCTTTAGCTAATGGTTTGGCTGAAGCAGGTTCAGATATAATTTTGAATGGTAGGAATATTAAAAAATTAAAACAATCTGCTGTATCAATTAACACTAAGCAAATGATTTTTCAATTATGCTTTGATGTTACTGATTATGAGCAGGTTAAGCAATCCATTGATAAATTTGAACAAGAAATTAGACCAATTGATATTTTGATTAATAACGCTGGAATGCAATTTAGAACTCCTTTAGAAGATTTTCCTCCAGAAAAGTTTGAGGAATTATTAAAAACAAATGTATCTTCAGTTTTTAATGTAAGTCAGGTTGTTGCAAAGCACATGATTAAAAGAGGTGAAGGTAAAATTATAAATATAGGAAGTGTCCAGACATCACTCGCTAGACCAGGTATTGCTCCTTACACTGCAACAAAGGGTGCCGTTGGAAATATTACTAAGGGTATGGCAACAGATTGGGCAAAATATGGTATTCAGTGTAATGCTATAGCTCCAGGTTATTTTGACACTCCCTTGAATGCTGCTCTTGTTTCTGACAATGAGTTTACGGCTTGGTTAAAAAAAAGAACTCCAGCGGGAAGGTGGGGTGAGGTTCATGAATTAGTAGGCGCTGGTATATTTTTAAGTTCTGAAGCCTCAAATTTTGTAAATGGTCATACTCTTTATGTTGATGGTGGCATAACTGCATCTTTGTAGATAAATATTTTTAAAATCATTATAATGAAATTAAAATTTTTAACTAATTTTCTTATGAACTTTATTCTACTAGAATATTTTCAGCTAGATCTGACCAGTATTGAGCTCCAACAGGTAAGAGTTCATCATTAAAATCATAAAATGGACTATGTAGTTTTTCTGAGTTTACTCCTGCACCAAGCCATATATAAGCTCCTGGTTTTTCTTCAAGCATGTAAGAAAAATCCTCTGAACCCATAGTTGGTGTTTCGTTTAAATTAATTGAGTTTTCGCCATAAGTTTTTTTAAAAATTTTAGAAGCAAGTTTTGCACATTCCTTATTATTTATAGTCGGTGGATATCCTGGACGAATTTCAATAGATACTTCACAATTACTTATAGCACACGCGTTAGTCACTACCTTTTTTATTTTATCTAGCATCATATTTCTATTTTTCTGATCTGTAGATCTAAGAGTCCCACCAATTGTTATATTGTCTGGTATTACATTAAATGCAGATCCACCTACAATTTTAGTTATAGATAAGACGGCACTTTTAAAAGGATCCAATTGTCTTGATATTAAACTTTGCAATGCAGTTATAGTTAATCCAGCAGCTACCATAGGATCATTTGCATATTGAGGTTGTGCTGCATGTCCACCTTTTCCTTTTATATCAATTACAATTATATCACCCCCCGCCATAGCAAACCCTTCATGAATAACTGCTTCACCTACGGGTATACCTGGCCAATTGTGAATACCCCAAACGCTATCAATTTTAAATTTCTTAAAAAGGCCATCATTTATCATTGCCATCGCACCTGCATTTCCACCTTCCTCTGCAGGTTGAAAAACACAATAAACTTTTCCATAAAAATTTTTTGTTTCAGATAGATATTTTGCAGCTCCTAACAACATTGTTGCATGTCCATCGTGCCCACATGCATGCATTGCACCCTCATTTTTAGAAGAATAAGGCAAATTAGTCTTTTCAGTCATTGGGAGTGCATCCATATCCGCTCGAATTGCAATAGATTTTTCTTGTTCTTTATTTTGTTTTCCTTCAATAATTCCTACAACACCTGTTTTACCAAAATTTTGAACTACTTCTACACCAAAATCTTTTAATTTTTCTGCGATGAATTTCGATGTAACTTTTTCTTGATATGCAATTTCTGGTTTTTCATGAATTTGATGTCTCCATTCAATCATTTCTGGAACTATATCTTTAATTTTTTGCTTGATATTCATTTTTAGTACACTCAATAATATTTATACATTTTGAAAATAAGGAATTCATTTTGGTAAATATGATTTTAAACGTTCTTGGAGAAGAAGGTCAATCTATTCCTTTAATAGTTGACTCTCCTCATAGTGGAGTTGTTTATCCATCAGATTTTAAGCATCAGGCTGAGTTTTCTAAATTAAGACAGGCAGAAGATTCGTACGTTGACGAATTATATAATTATGTCTCTGAAATAGGTGGTGTAATCTTAAATGCTAATTTTCCTAGATCCTATATTGATCCCAACCGAGCAGAAACTGATTTTCCAATTGAAGAACTTATTGATGTTGAAGTTAAAGAAGAAAAAATTTTATTCAACCCTACAATTAAGAGTGAATTAGGTATTGGTTTGATTTGGTTGCGAATTCCTCCAAATGGAGAGCCTATGTATGCAAACAAAATAAAATTCAGCGAATTCATTCACAGGGTTAAAAAATATCATAGACCTTACCATAAAACACTAAAAGAAATTATGAGTAGTACTTATCAAAATTTTGGAAAATTTTATCACATAAACGCTCATTCAATGCAAAACAAAGCTACAGCAATGTCTGATCAAGAAAAAGGCACTAAGAGACCAGATTTTGTTATTGGTGATAGAAATGGAACATCTTGTAAAAGAGAATTTACTGACCTTATTGTAGATTTTTTGAGAAGTTTAAACTACTCTGTTGATATTAATGATCCATACAAAGGTATGGAACTTGTAGATGCTTATAGTGACCCTGAAATTAATAAGAATTCAGTCCAAATTGAGGTTAATAGAAGATTATATATGGACGAAATAACAAGAATAAAATCAGATAATTTTGATCTTTTAAAAACAAATATTGGACGTTTGTTAAATGAGATTAAATTACAAATCGAAAAAGGTATTTTATGAATAAAAGTAATTTGAATACTGAAAATAAAACTTCTAAATCAGTTGTTGAAGTAAAAGATCTTAAAGTTCAATTTCAACTAAAAGATAAAGTTGTAAAAGCTGTTGATGGCATTTCTTTTAACATCAATAAAGGTGAGACTATTGCAATAGTAGGTGAATCAGGTTCAGGTAAGTCTGTTACAGCACTATCTTTAATGAGACTTACTGATTACTCTAGAGGTAGAATAATTTCAGGTGAAATAAACCTTCAATCAAAAAATAATCTTAATCTTAATTTAGCCCAGCTTGATCAAGAAACAATGAGAGATATCAGAGGAAATGATATTTCAATGATATTCCAAGAACCTATGACATCACTAAATCCAGTATTTACTATTGGCATGCAAATTACTGAAACAATAATTAAGCATCAAGGAAAAACAAAAAAAGAAGCTTTTGAAATTGCACTTGAAATGATCAAATTGGTGAGGATACCTGAACCAGAAAAAAGATTGAAGCAATATCCACACGAACTCTCTGGTGGTATGAGACAAAGAGTTATGATTGCAATGGCATTAAGCTGTAAGCCTTCATTATTAATTGCAGATGAACCTACAACAGCACTGGACGTAACAATTCAGTCACAAATACTGGATTTAATAAAAATGTTGCAAAAAGACATAGGCATGTCAGTAATGTTCATTACTCATGATATGGGTGTTGTTGCAGAGGTCGCTGACAGAGTTGTTGTTATGTTTGGTGGGAAAAAAGTTGAAGAAGGCACGGCCATTGAAATTTTTCAAAATCCTAAACATCCATACACTAAGTCATTGTTAGCAGCTGTTCCAAAACTTGGGAGTATGATTGGTAAAAAATTACCAGCAAAATTTATTAACCTTAATTTAAAATCTTCTAATAATCAAAAAAATATGGAGACAGTTTCGACAAAAGAAGTTGTAGAAATGAAAGATACTGTTAATAGGACTTCTTCTCCATTGCTCGAAGTGAAAGGTTTGACCACAAGGTTTTTAATCAAACAAGATTTTGGAAGGGCAGGGGGAAATATTCATGCAGTTGAAAATATTAGCTTTAGTTTGCAACCAGGAGAAACACTTGGGTTAGTTGGTGAGAGTGGATGTGGAAAGTCTACAACGGGACGAAGTATCATAGGATTAACTTCACCTATAAGAGGTGAAGTTTTTTTTGAAGGTGTAGACTTAACAGATTTGAATAATAATGAAATGATTCAGTATAGAAAAAAGATGCAAATGATTTTTCAAGATCCTTTTGCTTCTTTAAATCCAAGAATGACTGTTGGTCAAATTATTGCTGAACCAATTATAGTTCATGGATTAGAGCCTAAGTTGGGTTCTAAAAGCAGGGTAATTAAATTGTTAAACCGAGTTGGACTTGATGAACAATACTACTCTAGATATCCACATGAACTCTCTGGAGGACAGAGACAAAGAATTGGTATAGCAAGAGCTCTAGCATTAGAGCCTAAATTAATAATAGCTGACGAAGCGGTTTCAGCTCTAGATGTTTCTATTCAAGCTCAAGTAGTAAATTTGATGATGGAACTCCAAGAAGAGTTTGGATTAACTTATCTATTTATAAGCCATGATATGGCTGTAATTGAAAGAGTAAGTCATAGAATTGGAGTCATGTATCTAGGTGAAATAGTTGAAATTGGACTTAGAAGCCAAATATTTGAAAATCCTCAACATCCTTATACAAAAAAATTGATGGCTGCTGTTCCAGTTGCAGACCCAACTATGAGAAAAAAGAAGTTAAACTTAATGAATGATGAAATTCCAAGTTTATTAAAGCCAATAGGTTTTGAACCTGAAAATATTAAAATGATTAAATTAGGAAAAGATCACTACGTTAAACCATTTGATGGAATGAGGGTTTAAAATTAAAAATCATGAATGACCCTAAATTAGATTATACAAACGAATTTCCTGTTGAATTGGTTAATCCCGATATTTCTGCTTACAAAAGATCTAATACAGGTATTGACTACATTATTTCCTTAGATAGTGGTTTTAGCGGTCCACATGTTTTTATCTCTTCAATTGTACATGGTAATGAACCATGCGGCGCACTGGCATTAGATTGGTTTCTTAAAAATGACTATAGACCAATAAATGGAAAATTAACTTTAGGTTTTATGAATATTGAGGCCTATTTAGCATTTGATCCTCTTAATCCTAATAGAACAAGATGGGTTGAAGAAGACTTTAATAGATTGTGGGGATCAGGAGTTTTAGAGGATTCTAAAAGAAAAAGAACTAGTGAATTTATAAGGGCAAACGAAGTTAAAAATATCGTATCAGAAGTAGATTATCTACTAGATATACATTCAATGCAAAAACCTTGTGTTCCTCTTATGATGGCTGGAATGCTTAATAAAGGTATTGATTTCGCACTAGATGTTGCGATGAAAATGCCAATAATATCTGATTCTGGACATAATGAAGGAATGAGAATGAGAGATTATCTTGGTTTTTCTAAAAAAGAAAGTCACAAAAATGCTCTTTTAGTTGAATGTGGGCAACACTGGGCCAAGTCGTCTGAAATTGTTGCAATTGAAACGATGATAAGATTTCTACGGACCACTTCAATAATGGATAAAAATTTTGCAGATGATTTTTTTTATAAAAATAAACCTATAAATTTTGGTAATGATGTTTTGAAAGTTGGAAAAATTATTACAATCAAAAGTGAAAATTTCACATTTGATCAAGATTGGCAAGGCTTTGAAAAATTAAAAAAGGGTACATTGATTGGAAGAGATAACCAAGAAGATGTATATGCTCCCTTCAAAGAAACCACACTCATTATGCCTTCTAAAAGACTTTTTCCAGGGAAGACAGCAGTTAGATTGGCCTATAAATTAGATAAATATAGTTAAAATTTTATTGTAGTCTTGGGTTAAACATATCCCGTAAATGATCTCCCACTAAATTTATTGAAGCAACGGTTATTAGTAACGCTACACCTGGAAATATACTAATCCAAAAATCACCACTATACATATATTCAAAACCATTTCCTATCAAAAGACCCAAGGAGGGTTCTGTTATCGGAAGTCCTAAACCTAAAAAACTGAGTGTGGCTTCTAGAGAAATTGCATGAGCTGTCTGTAAAGTACCAACAACTATCAATGGTGCCATGCAGTTAGGTAAAATATGTTTAAACATTATTCTTGTATTCCCAAATGCTAAACATCTAGCGGCATCTACATACTCTTTATTTATTTCAACAAGAGCACTCGATCTTGCTGTTCTAGCGTAATACGCCCATTGAACTAAAATTAGAGCAATGATTGTTTTTTCAACACCTTTTCCAAAAGCAGCTAGGATAATTAAAGCAACTAAAATAGATGGAAAACTTAATTGAATGTCTACAATTCTCATAATTATTGACTCGTATCTGCCACCAAAAAAAGCAGCAGAAATGCCAAAAAATGAGCCTATTATCAAAGCAAAAATACCCGATAAGACACCTACACCTAAACTTACTCGTAATCCATAAAATATTGCTGAAACCATGTCTCTTCCAGCACCATCTGTTCCGAGTAAAAAATAATTACCAGAAAAATCTTCTGTAAATGGTGGTAATCTACTGTTCATGATACTCACTGTATTAAGATCGTAAGGATCAGTTGGGGATACTAAAGGTGCAAATATTGCTACAAACAAAATAAGTAAAAAAATAACAAAAGCGACGAGAGCAACTTTGTTAGAGGAAAAGTCTTTCCAGAACTCAATAAATTTTTTAAGTTTTGGATTCATTGATGATCCCCTTTGATTCTAACTCGTGGGTCTAAAAATGTATAAAGAATATCAACTATTAAATTTAAGAATACAAAGAATGTTACAATGATCATTAAGTATGCAACGATAACTGGGCGATCAAGATTATAAATAGAGTCAATTATTAATTTTCCCATTCCAGGCCAGGCAAACACAGTCTCAGTAACTGTTGAGAAGGCAATTAAAGAACCAAATTCCAAGCCAACAACTGTCACAATTGGTATTAAAATATTTTTTAAAACATGTATCATTACTACCCTTTTTTCTGAAATACCCTTTGATCTTGCGAATGTTATATAATCCTGAAGAATTATTTCTCTTGTTCCAGCTCTTGTTAGACGTATAACTGAAGAAATTTTGAATAAAGCCAAATTTAGTGCTGGCAGAAAAACATGAGATAGTCCGTTTAAAGTAAATAAAGAACTATTTATGCCCATAAAAGTCCCAATATCTCCCCTACCAGTTGAAGGAAGCCATCCAAGTTGAACAGCAAATATCATTATGAATATAATTCCAACCCAAAAAGTTGGCATTGAAAAGCCTAAAATTGAACTAGCCATTATAACTTTGCTTACTTTACTATCAGGTTTGTATCCAGCATAAATACCTAATGGTATTGCAATTATAAGTGATATAAATAATGAAAATAGTGCAAGTTCAAGGGTCGCGGGCATTCTCTGAATTATAAGCTTTAAGGCAGGTTCCCCAAAAATGAATGAGCTTCCTAAATCTCCCTTAAAGGCATTTACTAAAAAATACCAATATTGTTCAGTAACAGGCCTGTCTAGACCAAGCTCACGAATTACTCTCTCTACCTCTGCTTGATCAGCTTCAGGATTGATTAGCATTTCAACAGGATCACCTACAAGATTTACGCCACCAAAAACTAATAGGGACATAATAAATAAAACAAGTATGCTTTGAGCTAATCTCGTACAAATAAATGCTGTCATTTAAGAATTCTTTACTAATTAGAACCAGAACATAAATGCTCTGGTTCTTTTATTATAAAGTTATTTACAATTTAAATATGTAGCTATTGTTCTTTCATCTGTTCTTGGAGTATAGCTACAAGAAGATTTAGCTGCCCAAGTATTCATTTGGTAATGAATTGGAATAACACCATAATTTTTACCAACTGAAATTTCAGTAGCTTCAGCTAATAGTTTACCCCTAGCATCTGAGTCAACTGTTCCAAGTGCCTTTTGAATTAGCTTGTCAACAACAGGATCAGAATGTCTACCTCTATTCGCTCTACCCATACCAATTGATTTATCATAAGTATGTAATAGTGCCCTTAAAGGAGAAGAAGCTTCCCCAGAACCAGCACCCCATCCTAAAACCATAAAGCTAAATTCTGGGCTTTTGTTGGGACCACCTCTCGAAGCTCTTTTGAAATAGACTGCTTTTGGCATGGTTTCGACTTTTGCCTTAATACCTATTCTTGAGAACATTTGCGCCAGTGCTTCAGCAATTTTTGCATCATTAATGTATCTATCATTTGGACCATGAATAGTCATTTCAAAACCGTTACCGTAACCAGCATCAGCCAACAACTTTTTTGCAGCTGCTGGATCGTATGGATCAGGTTTCATCTTATCAGAGACACCATGGAATCCTGCTGGTAGTAATTGTCCAGCTTTGACAGCGATACCTTCCATTACTTTTTTAACCATAGCATCGCGGTTAATTGCTAAAGAAAGGGCTTTTCTTACTCTTACATCCATTAGAGGATTTTTGATTTTACCACCACCAATTGCTCTAATATGAGGTGAGTCCTCTCTAAATTGGTCCATATGAAGATAGATAACTCTATTAGAAGATCCGCTATTCAACTTGATAGTTGGGTTCTTTTTCATTTTTGCAACATTCAACGGCGGTACGTTATCTATAAAATCTACATCTTTAGCAAGCAAAGCAGCAATTCTTGCTGGGCCAGATTTTATAGGCTTAAATAAGACGTTTTTATATTTAGGAGCACCAGTACCCGCACCATGATAATTTTCATTAGCTTTAAGAACTATTTTATCTCCTGGAACCCACTCTACAAACTTGTATGGACCAGTACCAATGGCAGCTTTACCACTATTGTAGTCTGCTGTAGTGGCACCTTCACCATTTTTCTTTGATATAATCTTAACTGTCATTATATCGTTTGGCATTAAAGGATAAGGTTTTTTTGTTTTGATATGAATTGTGTGACTATCAATTTTAATAAACTCTTTTCCTTTTAAATAAGTACCGAAGCCAGATGGAGACTTTGGAACATTTTGAGCTCTTTGCGCAGTAAACATAACATCATCAGCTGTAAAATCACTGCCATCATGAAATTTGACACCTTTTCTAAGCTTGAATTCCCAAGTTGTGTCATTGATAGGTTTCCATGAGGTAGCCAAATCTGGATAATGTTGTTGATTTTCGTCTGATCCCACTAACGTTCCATATATATGAGTCGCAAATGCATTATTAGGACCAAGGTTATGATAGTGTGGATCAATAGAGCTTGGCTCAGATTTTAATCCAACTGTAAGATCTTTTGCTAGTACCATACTTGATAAAAGACAACTGATCAAAACAATAAATAATCTATTTATTAATTTCATTTTATCCTCCTAAAATACTCTAAAAAAACATTGAATTAAAAATTACTTAGAGTCAAAAGATAATATGAGTTAATTTAATAAATATTTATTCTGTAGTCTAATAAGCCCATAAAATAATTAAATAGGAGTTTGACATTGAGTTATCAGCAAATTTTAAATCAACTTCCAAAATTAAGTATTTATCATGATAAAGAATTGGCTTTAAAGCTTTCTTATAGACATCAAGAATTTGATAACAAGATTCCTATATTATTCCTTCATGGGTTTAATGGAAATAGCAAAAGTTGGGCCTATCAATTTATTCATTTTAAAAATAAAAGATCAGTTATTGCAATAGATGCCCCTGGTTTTGGAAAATCGGATCCTATTGATGCAGATATGTCTATGATTGCAACATTAGTAAATAATTTATTGATTAATTTGGGAATTAATAAGTTTGACTTAGTAGGTCATTCAATGGGTGGAATGTTAGCTCAGATTATTTCGTCGAGATATAGTAATTCAGTCAACAAACTAGTTTTATCATGCACCCATAAAGGATATGCGATGCCTCCTGGAAGCCCTCTAAGAGACCCTTATAGAAGAAGACTTGAAGAAAGGAAAAATCTATCTGATCAGGAATTCGGTAAATTAAGAATAAATAAGATGTTGCCTGAATTAGATAATGGGGAAATATTTAACTTTTTATCCTCTATTAGTGAAGAAATAAGTGAAGATTCAATTAAATCAGGCGGAATGGCAATGCAAAGACTAGATACATCAAATTATTTATCAAAAGTCAAACAACCATGTCTTATTCTTAAAGGTTCAAAAGATGTTGTTGTCTCGAGTGAACGTTCTAATAATTTAGAAAGATCATTACCTCATGCAAAAGTAGAAGAATTGTCAAATGTAGGCCATGCTCCTTATTGTGAGGACTCAAAAGCTTTTAATAAAGTTTTAGAAACTTTTTTAAATACATGAATGCCTTATCAAACAAGTCATTTAGTCTATATTTTTATAGTAATACAATTTCACTTTTCGGCCTCTGGATCCAAAAAATTGGTGTTGGGTGGCTTACCTGGGAAATTACAGAATCAACATTTTGGACAAGTTTTGTGACTTTAGCTCTAATGGCACCTGCTGGAGTATTGGGACCATTTTTTGCTGTATTTGCTGAAAATTGGAATATGAGAGTAGCAAGCATTATATTAAAAATATTAATGTTTCTAATAGGAATATTAATTTGGTTTTTACAATATTTAGACCAACATACCTTACTTACATTAGCTTCTTTGTCTATTTTACAAGGTTTATTAAGTGCTTGTTACCATCCTGTAAGATTAGTTTTTGTCTCAATTGTTGTTCCAAAAAATTTACTTTCTAGTGCGGTAGGTTTAAACTCTGCATCCTTTAATGGATCACGTGTTGTCGGTCCTGCTTTTGCTGGAGGATTGATAGCTTTTTTTAATCTTGAAGCAACTTTTTTAGTTGCAGCATTAACTTATGTACCATTAATACCTGTCTTAATTTATATGCCATTAAGAAAAAGGATTAAGGAAAAAGGTTCACAAGGAAATTTTTTTTATAGATTTTTGGAGGGTGGAAAATTTGCGATAAGGACTCCTATTATTCTAAAAGGTCTATTTATAGTTTTCATAAGTGCTTTTTTTGTAAGAGGAATGCTTGAAATTCAACCAACAATAGCAGGAGAAATATTAAAACAAGGGAGTTTTGGGTTATCGTTAATCACAACTACGGCAGGTATTGGAGCTTTATTAGCCTCAATTTGGATAGGTTTTAGAAATAATAAAAGCAAAATTGAAACCAAATTAGTATCAATGTTGATGCTTGGTCTAGTAATAAGCTGTATTATTGGACTTATTTCAGAGGTTTACACAATGGCTGTATTTTTTACAATCGTTGGTTTTACTACAACGGCAGTTGGTATTGGAACTCAAACAATTATTCAATTAGAAGTTGAAGAAGTTTATAGGGCAAGAGTTTTAACATGGTGGTCAAGTATTTCTTTTGGATCATTAACAGTTGGAGGTATAATTTTAGGATTTGTTGGTGAATATATACCATTAAGCAATGCTCTTCTAGTAATGCCGATTGTTGGTTATCTTATATTCAAATTAATATTATACTATAAATTCCAAAATAATTTATTTAATAGATCTTAATTTTGCTTCTCTTTTGAAGATATAAATACCTGATAAAGTTATAATTACTCCACCTAAAATTGTGGTAAATACAGGATGTGAGTTCCATATGAGGTAGTCAAAAATGATCGCCCAAACAATACCAGTATAATTAAATGGGCTTACAATTGATGCAGGTGCTTTTTGTAACGCATATGTCATTAATAATTGTGTTAAAAAAGCTGATAAGCCTAATCCAAAAAATAATGCAATAACTTTCATTGAAGGTTCCTTCCATAAAAATGGTTGGAAAAAAGAAGTTATGATAAAACTTACTAACATAAAGTAAAAGACTGTTTTCGCTGGATGTTCGGTAGTACCTAGTAATCTTAAAAAAATAATAGTAGTTGACCACATCAAAGTACCAATTAGAGCGTAAATTGAAGCAATAGCTATTGTGCCGGAAGGATTTATTGCGATGATTACTCCACTAAATCCTATTAAAATAGCTAACCATCTACGCCAACCTATTAGTTCGTTAAGAAAAATTATTGCAAAAATACAAGAAAAAATAGGTACTGCTTGAGAAATCACAGTTACATCTGCAACAGGTAATCTTTGAAAGGCTAAAAAAAACATTATGTTTCCCGTAAGTCCAGCAAGGCTTCTAAAAAAATGAAGGAAAGGTTTATCTGTTTTTAAAAATTTTATTCCCCCTAGCTTATAAATCAGAGGTAATAAAAGAATTATTACAACCATGGCTCTAGCAAATGTGATCTGTACAGCATGGTATTCAATACCAACTAATTTGGCTTGAACACTCATTATCGTAACGCAAAAAACAGCTAAAATCATTGCTAATATAGCTTTAAAATTATTCGAAGTATTTTTGTAAAAGTTTAATAAATTCAATGCTATTTATTTCTTCATTTCTGTCAGTTTTTTACATTCTCTTAAAAAGAAAAAACACAAAAATGCTGACAAGAAAGGATATAAAGCAGAAATTCTTATAGTTGTAAGTAAATTATAACCAAGGTCTATTGAAATTGCGAATGGCATTGCACCAATTGATGCCCCTACAACTAATATCATTTGACCTGTGCCTTGAATACTTCCAACATGAAGTCTTCCAAAATATCTTGGCCAGATATAGCCAAACAACGCTAAATTAAATCCATTATTTATTCCAAAAATAAGAGCATAAATCATAGAAAAAGTAGTGTTGCTTGCAAAGGTAATAGATAATAACGAAGCTGTTGTAATCAATAAAGCAATTCCAATAATATTGTGAGTTTCAAATCTATCTAAAATTTTTCCTGCAATAGGAATAAAGATTATCATTGAAACCATTGTTGGTATGAAAAGCGCAGTTGCTGTACTACTAGCCATTCCAAAGTACTGATTTAAAATTGTAACCTGAAAAAAATGTAGTGCAGTTACAAGTGAAGAAATAGAAAAAAACGAGAACGCAAGTATATAGAAACTTTTTTCTTTCAGAGCTTCTTCAAGATTGAGTCCAAAAATTTTTTCATTATTCTTACTTTCTTTATTATTTTCTGAAACCCCATCCGGTCTAATACTTACATCTTCAGGTTTATCTATTGCTAAGAAAACTAATGGTGGTAACATTATTAACCAAGTAGATAAGCCTATAATAACCCATGCCATTCTCCATCCATAATTTGTAATTAAAAAATCAGAAATATAAGGATGTAAACCCATAGAAATAGCAAACCCCAAACCCATTAATCCAAGTGCAAATCCTCTTTTCTTATCAAACCACTGAGTTATAATATTTGCAGAACCAAGCATTAAAGAGCCTTGACCAAAAAATCTCAAAAAACCAAATGCTATAGCTAGCATAAGAAAATTTGACGCAGCTCCAAAAATCATACATCCAATTCCAAGGAACATAACAGTATATATTAAAATTTTTCTAGGCCCATATTTGTCAATTAACTTTCCCATTCTTGGGAGTAGAAAAGCTGCAAATAGAGTAGCTATCATATAAGCTGAAGTGATAGATGTGCTAGAAATATTGAGGTCTTTAGAAATCACTGGTATAAAAGGGCTAAAGGTATGAGATTGGCCAGCCCCACTAGTAAAAATACCAAGACTTCCAATTCCTACTATTACCCATCCATAGAAAAATTTATCTTTTGATACTTCAAAAATTTTTTTGTTTATTATCGGCATAATTGAAATTTACTTTACTTGTTAATTAATTATCAAGCAAATGTAATTTAATTTTATTTTTTGATTGCCTTTACGAACATATCAACTGCTTTGGACAATGATCTTGACTTCTCAAAATTTTCTCTAGTTTCTCTAGCAATAGGAGTTTTTTTAGCCAATTTCATTATAGCAGCAGCGCCCTGATGAAATTTAGGCGTTATATTCTCTTTTTTAAAGGTTTTTGATATTTCATACATCTCACCTTCCCATCTAGCAGCATCAATAGGTATTTTGGGAACCATCTTTTCCATTGCTTCTAAAATATTTGGTTTGCTATATTTTAGTTCCTCAACATATTCATCAAACAAACCTAATTTTTTAGAAGCTGTTATTACAGCAGCGTGTAACGCAAAAGTTCCTTTTGTGGCGCTAGCATATACCATCTTCATAGCAGAAGCTTTACCTATTTCTGTACCTAAATCCTTAATTATAAATCCTTTTTTGTGCAGTACTTTTATTGGTTGAGTATTAGGTCCAGATACATACAATCTTGTTTGACCATTTTCTACAATTGGATTGAAACCGATAATACCTCCATCAATAAAATTACAATAATTAGAAGAAATTGAATCATTGATCTTTAGTACCGTTTCTGGAGATATGGCATTGCAGTCAACATAGGTAATGTGTTTTTGTATTTTTGTAATTACTTTACTAACTATCTTAGCTTGTTGAAGAGCAAATTCAGGAGGTAGTATTGATAGTATGATATCAGAATTATTCACTACATTTTCAATTGTGCCTAAATCTTCTATAGCAGAAGATGCAGCTAGTTGTTTTGTTCTAACACTTCTTTTATTTAAACAAGTTACGACTCTGAAATCATTTTTCCGAAATACTTTTCCGCAGCCGTGGCCCATATCTCCAGGCATTAAAATTGCGATTGTTTGCGACATAAAAATTTAAAGTAAAGTAATTTTAATATCTTTTCATTGGGCCACCATTTTTTTCCCAGTCTGGAATCCCACCAACATTAAGAACATTTTTATATCCCATTTCAATAAGTGTTTTTCCTGTCAATGCTGCTTGGCCCCCAACGCCACAGATCAGAATTATTTCAGAATCTTTTTTTAAATTTTCATTATATAAAGGAGTTGCTTCGTCTGCAACAAACTCAATTAGTCCTCTCGGAATTTCTAACCCATTTAAAATTGTTCCTGTTTTTTTTATATCAGAGCTATCTCTAACATCTATAAAAATTGCTGATTTTGATTTATGCTTTTCTATTGCTTCTTTTACATCAATTTTTTTCACAACATCATTAGCTTCTTGAAGGTAATCTTTTGCGGTTTTCATATTTTTTCTCCACTAAGTTTTAATTCAACTGTCCTATAAATTGTGGTTGTGTTACCGAAGTTGTCATCCAACAATTCTTACAATCTTGGCTTATAGATGCTCTCTCTAAAACCCATGTCAAATTGTAGCGTTTATTATCATATGCGTCTACATTTACTGAGTAAGTAGCATTATTTTTATTTTCATTAAGCAATTTAACCTTAAATTTATTTGAATTTAACAATATTTTATAAGATGTGTCGGATATCATTCTTTTAAAATTATTGAAGGGTCCTGTGTATTTTTTATTTTCAGGATGTGCAAATAACCAACATTGATATATACCTGAATTGTTATTTTTTGTATTTGTCTGTAGGGAACTCATTTGTAACTCAACGACTTCTATCGATGAAAAAAGATCGTTTGGTAAAACATCGCTGGTCGCTTTTTTTATATAAATTGTCATAACTGTAAGGAGGGTGATTATAAAAAATTTCATGCTTGACCTAGAATAATTGTGAATGAATTATATATAAGAACTTGTTTCAAATTTTAAATGGAGTAAATCTTGTCATATAAAAAATTTTTAAAAAAAATAATTCAAATTTCCACAATAGTTACTTGTAGTTTTATATTAAGTTTTACATCGTTTGCTGCTGGTGGTGGCGGTGACGATAAAAAATCTACAGGTGCTAAATCAAATTACTACTACAATGCAGTAAAATTAATTAATAATAAATCATACGAAGCTGCAATAGACAACCTTTTGAAAGCAGAAAAAAATAATAAAAAGGACGCAGATATTTATAATTACCTAGGTTTTTCTTTTAGAAAGATGGGAAACTTAGATAAGGCAGCTTTCTATTATGATAAGGCACTCAAAATTTCCCCAAAACACAAAGGTGCACTAGAATATCAAGGCGAGATGTTTTTAACACAAGGAAATTTAAAGTTAGCAGAAGCAAATCTAAAAAAACTTAAAAAAATATGTTTTCTTGGGTGTAAGGAAGAAAAAATGTTAAAAGAATCAATAATGAAGTATAATAAGGGCCAGAAGAGCTCATATTAAACATAATATTTTAAATAAGGGAGAATATATAGTGAAACAATTTGATGAATTATCTCTCTTAGAAATTGTTGATGAAGTTAAAGATGGAGATTTAATTGGAATTCCTGCAGACTATTCTGGAGTTCCAATGGAGTTCACAAAAGAACTAATAAAAAAAGGTATAAAGGACTTAAAATTATATTGCCTTCCATTGACAACTATTCAAGGCGACATGTTAATAGGTAGCGGTTGCGTTTCTGAAGTTGAAGCAGCAGCTGTAACTTTAGGTGAATTTGGTTTAGCTCCTAGATTTTCAGAAGCTGTAGAGTCAGGTAAAATAATTATAAAAGATTCTACATGTCCAGCATTACATGCTCAACTTCAAGCTACTGAAAAATCTGTTCCATTTATGCCTCTTCGAGGAGTAATTGGCTCGGATATACAAAAATACAGAAAAGACTGGCAAATTATAGAAAATCCGATGAAATTTTCAGGTAACAAGAATGAACCAATCTTGTTACTTCCTGCGGTCCAATTAGATATATTAATATTTCATGCACCTTGCGTGGATAAAAATGGAAATATTCAAATTGGAAGGAGACGGGAATTAGCAACTCTTGCACATGCCTCAAAAAATGTATTCGTTACAACTGAACGCATTCTGGATATTGATTTATTTGATGATGAATTATCTGCTGCTACTTGTCTGCCGGCATTGTATATTGATGGAATATCTGTTGTTAAAAATGGAGCATGGCCATGCGCTTTGCCGGGAGTTTATGGTGCAGATAATGATGAAATAAAAAAATACTCTATTGCTGCAAAGACACAAAAAGGCTTTGAGGATTACATGAAAAATTACTTATCTAATTAATTTAAAGGTTTAATTTTTTGATTGAACTTAAAAGAGAAGAGTTATTAATAAGTGAATTAGCTGATTTGCTGGTTAATGATAAGCATATAGCTGTAGGTGCTGCATCGCCAATTCCTGGTGCAGCAGCTCTTTTGGTAAAAGAAGAAGCTAAACTTCAAAACAATAGATTAAGAGTTACAATATTACATTCAAATAAATATAACAATTTTACTGATGGTGCTAGAGAACTTTTTGATTGTGCTGCTCAAGGCAGAATAGATACTTTCTTTCTAGGAGGTGTTCAAATTGATGGTGAAGCTAATATAAATTTAGTAGGCACTGGTAGTTATGAAAAAATACAAAAAAGATTCCCAGGTTCATTTGGGTCAGCTTTGATGTATTTTGTAGTTCCACAAATTATTTTATTTAGAGAAGAACATTCACCAAGAACTTTAGTCGATAAGGTAGAATTTATTTCTGCGCCTGGATTTTCTGACGAAAATATCTACAGACCTGGAGGACCAAAATTTCTATTAACTAATAGAGCTTTATTCAAATTTAACAAACAAAAGAAACGTTTCTGTCTTTTAAAAATTAATAATAATGAAAACTTAGAAAATATCATTAAACTTACAGGATTTAAATTTGACGTTGATGATAAAATAACAAATATGTCAGTGCCAAATAAAACTCGTATAGATATATTAAGAAATAAGATTTCCTATATGGTCTCAGAATTTTATCCAGAATTTGCCGATAAGATTTGGGGTGTTTAACTCATAATGAGAAGACCCGCATTATTAATTTTTATTTTAATAAGTACTTTTTTAATATCTTACATATATCTACAAGAAGTTTTCAATTTAGATAAATTAAAGGAACATATTACGTTTCTGAAAACATGGGTTAGTGAAGAAATTTATATATCAAGGATTTCATTTTTTACTTTATATGTAATATTTTCAGGTTTGTCTTTCCCCGTTATTCCTACTATTTTGACCATTGCCGCTGGAGCCTTGTTTGGAGTTATTGAAGGTGTAATTATAGTTTCCTTTGCATCTACGGTTGGGGCATGTGTTTGTTTTCTATTATCGAGGTATCTTTTAAAAGATTTCATTAATAATAAATTTAAAAAAACAAAATTCATTATAGACAATAAATTTAGCAAAAATGGTATTTATTATCTTTTAAGTCTTAGATTAATACCTACTATTTCGTTTGTATTAATAAATTTAATTATGGGAGTGTTACCTATTTCGCTTTTTAGGTTTTACTATATAAGTCAATTAGGAATGCTTCCTGCAACAGTAATTTATGTAAATGCTGGCTCAGAAATTTCGAAAGTTAATAGCATTAATGATATTATGTCACTTACACTTATAGTAAGTTTTATATTAGTAGCTATTCTTCCAATTTTGATAAAGTTTTTAATGAACTATTTTACCAAGCTAAATAATGTTTAAGTGTTTTTTCTGTTTTGCACTAAATTTTGAACAACTTGTGGATCAGCCAATGTCGATACGTCACCTAACTCTTCATGTTCATTGGCAGCTATTTTTCTTAATATTCGTCTCATTATTTTACCTGACCTTGTTTTAGGAAGACCTGGGGCAAATTGAATTAAATCTGGTGTAGCAATAGGACCTATTTCTTTTCTTACCCATTGTTTTAATTCTGTCAATAATTCTTCTGATGTTTTTACCCCAATATTCACAGTAACGTAGGCATAAATGCCTTGACCCTTAATGTTATGTGGGTAACCAACAACTGCTGCTTCAGCAACATCTGTGTGAGCTACAAGAGCAGACTCAACTTCTGCTGTACCCATTCTGTGACCAGACACATTTATTACATCATCAACTCTTCCTGTTATCCAATAATATCCATCTTCATCTCTTCTACATCCATCACCAGAAAAGTATCTTCCGGGAAAAGTTGAAAAATATGTATCTATAAAGCGTTGGTGGTCACCAAAAACTGTCCTCATTTGACCTGGCCAAGACATATTAATACATAGATTTCCTTCAGTGGCTCCAGTTAATTCTTTGTTATCACTGTCAACAATAACTGGCAATATTCCAAAAAAAGGTTTTGTGGCAGAACCTGGTTTTGTATCAGTGGCTCCTGGTAAAGGGGTGATTAAAATCCCTCCAGTTTCAGTTTGCCACCAAGTATCCACTACTGGACACCTTCCATCACCAACAATATTGTTATACCAATTCCATGCTTCTGGATTAATTGGTTCTCCAACACTACCTAAAATTCTCAGGCTATCTCGTTTTGTTTTTTTTACTGGTTCACTGCCTTCAGCCATTAATGCTCTTATTGCTGTAGGAGCAGTGTAGAATATATTAACTTTATGTTTATCCACTATTTCCCAGAATCTACTTACAGTTGGGTAGTTTGGTACACCCTCAAACATTAATGTAGTGGCGCCATTTGATAGTGGCCCATAAACTATATAAGAATGTCCTGTTACCCAGCCTACGTCTGCAGTACACCAATAAATTTCATTTTCTTGATAATCAAAAACATAATGATGTGTCATAGAAGCATAAACCATATATCCTCCAGTTGTATGAAGAACTCCTTTAGGTTTACCTGTCGATCCTGAAGTGTATAATATAAACATTGGATCTTCGGAATTTGTCTCAGCGGGTGGAAAATTAGCTGATGCTTTTTCCATTTCTTCATGATACCAAATATCTTGGCCGTCTATCCAATTAATTTCAGTTCCTGTTCTTTTAACTACAATTGTAGTTTTGCACATTTTAGCTTTTGAAATGGCCTCATCAGTATTAGATTTTAAAGGTATCTTTTTTCCTCCTCTTATACCCTCATCCGCAGTAATAATAATTGTTGAATTACAATCCTCAATTCTTCCAGCTAGAGCGTCTGGAGAAAAACCACCAAAGACAACTGAATGAATAGCTCCTATTCTAGTACATGCTAACATTGCAACTGTTGCTTCTGGGATCATTGGCATATAAATTGTTATTCGATCACCTTTTTTTGCACCAGCATTTATTAATACATTAGAAAATTTACATACCTGTTCATGAAGTTCATTATAGCTAATATGTTTGGACTCATTTGGGTCGTCACCTTCCCAAATAATTGCTGTATTATTACCTTTGGTTTCTAGATGTCTGTCTAAACAATTATAACTAGCGTTTAGTGTTCCATCCTCATACCATCTGATATGAAGATCTTCTTTATTATAGGATATGTCACTAATTTTTGTGTAGGGCTTTATCCAGTCAATTCTTTTACCATGTTTTTCCCAAAATTTTTCAGGAGAAGTAATAGATTCTTCATACATTTTTTCATATTCAGCTTTATTTGCATGAGAATTTTTAATTATATCAGAGGATGGTTCATATAAATCTTTATTAGTCATTTTCTAATCCTTTTATATTTCTATAAATTATCTTCTAAAATTAAATTAGCTTTTTCAATATCTTTAATTTCAAAAACCTTTTTAACAATATCTAATGAGAAACCTCTTCTTGAGAGAGCTCCATACCATTTATTTTTTAATTCAAATTGATTAATTTTATTCTCTAAATTCTTTTTATAATATATACCTATATTTTTTTTCTTAATAAAATTTATTGCTGCTATCATTTCTGCGTTTTCATGACCCTCGTCTACTGTATTAATAGCACATTTTACTATATCATTTGATATTCCTTTTTCATTTAATTTTGCATAGATAAATCTTTCTGAACCACCTTGACGTCTGATTGAACGAATTTTTGTCTCAGCAAAACGCTTGTCATCAATAAATTTTGCTAATATCATCTCATTTTTTAATTTTCTTATTATTTTTATTTTATCTAAGTCTTCTAAATTAGCTTTTAAGTTAGATAGTTTTCGTTTCATTGTCTTTTCAAACTGGTGAGCTGAAACTTCATATCTAGCTAAATAAGACATTGCGGATTTTCTAAGTTTCTT
>QBXO01000002.1 GCA_003284565.1 SAR116 cluster bacterium AG-321-K23 | reverse complement strand
TGTGACGTTTTTTTTCTTTTACTCTAGATAAAATCAAATTATGAAATTTATCTATTTTACCTGACCATCCATCATCAATTATGTTAGTTCCTGTTGTTTCTGCTATAATTGCTGGGCCAGAAATACTTTGTCCAATATGTAATTCTTCTCTTTTAAAAATTGGAGTAGTGATCTCAGAATTATTAATATACATTTTGTTAAAGGCAACAGGAGTTGCTTTATGTGTTGATTTATTAGGATTTAAAAAATCATAATTTTCTGATTTTTTACCTATTGCCTCAACTGTAAGCATTTCAATAAATATTTCTCTTTCTTCAACAAAAAAACCAAATCTTTTTTTATGTTCTTGTTCAAAAGATTTTCTCATATTTTTAGGAGTGTCAAATTTGATTTCTAAGTTTTGGTGTGAACCCTCATAATGTAAAAAAGCATTTTTTAAAAAAATAATTGAAACATCTGAAATGCCTTGATTATTTAAATCTTTTTTTGCTTGTGATGATAAAGTTTCAACTAAGTTTTCAGCCTCTGAAATGTTTGTAATATTTTTTTCAAAATGACCTTCTCTTATACTTCTGATTTCAGCAAGTCCCATTCCGTAAGCAGATAAAACTCCAGCATATGGATGAATCATAACATTTGAAATTCCTAGGGCGTCTGCAACATAACAGGCATGTTGCCCACCTGCACCTCCAAAACAATTCAACATGTAATTCGTTACATCATAACCTTTTTGAATTGATATTTTTTTTATCGCATTAGCCATATTTTCGACTGCTATTTTTAAAAATCCTTCAGCCATTTTAAAAATATTCATCATAGGCTCATTTGTTTCCTTGGAAATTAATTCTGATAAATCTAAAAATTTTTTCTTTACAACTTCAAAATTTAGAGGTTGATCACCATTTTCTCCAAAAACTTTTGGGAAATAATCTGGATTTAGTTTCCCCAAGAGGACATTACAATCAGTAACAGTTAAAGGACCTCCTTTGCCATATGATGCTGGTCCAGGTATTGCTCCTGCACTCTCTGGACCAACTTGAAACCTACCATCTTTAAAAGAAAGAATTGATCCACCACCTGCTGCCACAGTATTAATTTGCATCATAGGAGCTCTAATTCTTACACCTGCTAATTCTGTTTCAAATGATCTTTCATATTCTCCTGCGAAATGACATACGTCTGTTGATGTTCCCCCCATATCAAACCCGATTAATTTATGATAACCAGCTTGCTTTCCAGTTTGTGTCATACTCACAACCCCTCCAGCTGGGCCAGATAATAAAGCATCTTTACCTTGAAAAAGATTAGCGTCTGTTAATCCTCCATTTGATTGCATAAACATTAATTTAGTAGATTTGTTATCTTGAAGTTCTTCTGAAACTTGATTTACATAGCGTCGAAGAATAGGTGATAAATATGCATCTACGACTGTGGTATCACCTCTACCAACTAATTTAATAAGTGGTGACACTTTATGACTTACTGAAATTTGATTGAAGTTTTCTTCTTTAGCAATTTTCTCAATTATATTTTCATGGCTTGGGTTGATATATGAATGCATGAATGCGATAGCAACGCTATTTATTCCATCTGATTTTGCTTCGATCAATGAATTGCGAACTTCCTCCTCGTTTAGCTCTTTTATTATTTCACCTTTAGCGTTTAATCTCTCAGATACTTCAATCACTCTTTCATATAATAACTCTGGCAATTTTATATTTAGATCAAATAATAATGGTCTATTTTGATAGCCAATTCTCAATAAGTCACCAAAACCTTTTGTAATTAACAGAAGTGTTCTGTCACCTTTCCTTTCCAGCAATGCATTTGTAGCAACAGTAGTTCCCATTTTAACGGAGGAAATAATATCTGTTGGAATTTTATCTTCTTTTTTTAAATTAAGTATTCTTCTTATACCTGCAACCGCAGCATCTTTGTAGGCATTAGTATTCTCTGATAAAAGTTTATCAATTATTATTTTTCCATCAGGTTTTTTCGCTACTATATCGGTAAAAGTACCGCCTCTATCTATCCAAAATTGCCACATAAATCTTTACCAGAATTGTATTTTGTAAAAATGGTTACTTTTTTAAATCATCTTCGATATAAGTTTTGATTATTTCTTCAAAACTTGTTTCTGCCTTGAAGCCTAATTCAATAGATCTTCTTGTATCGAAGTCTCTTGCCCAACCACTTACAATTTTTTGAATTGTTGGGTCGGGCTGGTGTTTGATAAGTTTTACAACATCACTACCAGCAACACTTTCTAAAGCGTCTATTTGTTCTTGAACAGTCACTGACAGGCCAGGCATGTTTAGAGTTATCCTGTCATTTAATTTTGAACTATCAATTTCTGCTGCATGAATTAAAAAACCTGCTGCAGCTCTTGGTGTAGCATGCCAATGTCTTACATCAGTATTTACAGGAAGAATGGCTTCTTGGCCATTCAGAGGTTCACGAATAATCCCAGAAAAGAAACCTGATGCTGCAAGATTAGGCTTCCCAGGTCTCACACAAATAGTAGGTAATCTTATTGATACGCCATCAACCATATTTTTTCTTGAATAATCTGCTAATAACAACTCAGAGATAGCTTTTTGAGCCCCATAAGAGGTAAGAGGGGTTGTAAAAAAATCATCTGGGATTTTCTCTGGGAAAGGGGCGCCAAAAACTGCGATTGAACTTGTAAAAATTAGTCGTGGACAGTAATCTTCGCCTTGTTGTCTAATAGCTTCAAATAATCCCCAACTTCCTTTTGCATTTATATTCCAGCCTAAATCGAACTCTTGTTCTGCTTGCCCTGATACAATGGCAGCTAAATGAAAAATTATGTCTGGCTTGGATGAAATAAGATTTTTACTTACTTTTTCGTCTGATATGTCACCTGATGTGGATTTTATTGAGATCATAGCATCTTGAGGATAGGGGGCGTCTATAATATCAAATAATGTAATTTCACTGATCTTTTCATTATTAATTTCTTCTTTTTTTAAAATTAGGTTGAGCAATTTTTGCCCAATCATTCCAGCTCCACCCATTATTAAAATTTTCATCTAAACCTCTTTATTACATTTTTGATTGAACAATTCTGAATAACAACATATTTAAATAGAAAATTAAAATAAAAAATAAATTTTTGGAATTTTTGTGCATCATATCATTAAATCCACACTCTCAATGTCTCCAGTCATTCCAGTGTTAACAATTGACAAGGTTAAAAACGTTGAATATTTGTTTGAAGCACTAATTTGTGGAAACCTTAAAGTTGTTGAAATTACACTAAGAACTAGTTGTGCACTAAAAGTTATAGAGATTGCTTCTAAAAAATTTCCTTCATTAAAAGTTGGTGCTGGAACAGTTATAAGTGATGAAGACTTAAATTCTGTAAAAGATGCAGGTGCAACATTTGCTGTTAGTCCTGGATTTACATTACCACTCGCAACTTATGCTATTGAAATTGATTTTCCTTACTTACCGGGTATTTCAAATGCAAGTGATATTATGAATTTAATTTACTTAGGCTATAAGTTTTTTAAATTTTTTCCTGCACAAGCAACAGGAGGTATTGAATATTTACAATCTTTAAATGGTCCTTTTCCTGAAATAATGTTTTGTCCAACTGGTGGTATTAACCAAGAAAACGCTTCCAAATGGCTAAGTCAAAAAAATGTAATATGTGTAGGTGGTAGTTGGATTATTCCTGAACAAATGAATGATTACAAAGAAATACAAAAAAGAGCATTACTTGCAAGTAGATTAGCAAGTTAGTTCTTTAACATTTATAAACTACAAAGTAATATTATTATAAATATTTAAAATTATCTTCTTTTAGTTTAATATTTAATTACTTCTATTTTAAAATCTTGGGGAGACAATGACTGAATATTCACTTGATAGATATATCTCTGATATTCGCTTAGTTGTGAAAGAAGAGACTGATGAAGTAAAAATAATTGAAAGAATAAAACCTTTGTCAAAAACAATAGCATCAAATAAAAGTTGGATTAAACCAGAATATTTTGATGTTGATAAAGAACAAGGTTTTGGATTGCATTTATTGCATGAAGAAAAAGATCATAGTTTAGCTGTTTTTGCTATTGCATGGGCTCCAGGAAAGGGTCTTGCACCACATAATCATAAAACTTGGGCAGTTGTTGCTGGGATACAAGGACAAGAACACGAAACTAGTTATAAAAGAATTGATGATGGATCAAAACATGGCTTTGCAGAGCTAGAAAAGTCTAGTGAAGAAACAATATTTGCAGGAGATGCATCTTGCTGTTTGCCTGAAGACATTCACAGTGTGTGGAATAATGGCAGTGAAATAGCTCTTTCAATTCATACTTATGGGATGCACCTCAATCATACAGGAAGATCCATCTTTGACATAAATGCAAAAACAGAAACACCATGCATCGTTAAGGTTCAAAACTAACTCAATTTGTAATTAAGTTAAAAACAAGAGATATGATAATTTAATTATCCTTGTACACAAGTTTGGTTTTGCTGACCTAAACCGTCAATGCCTAATGTCATTTTATCACCTACTTTCAAAAAAACTGGTGGTTTCATTCCTCCACCAACGCCAGGTGGAGTGCCCGTTGCTATAACATCTCCAGGATTTAAGCTCATAAATTGAGATAAATAATATACGATGTAGTTAGCTGAGAAAATCATGGTTTTAGTTGATCCATTCTGCATTCTTTTGCCGTTTACATCCAAAAACATGTTTAAATTTTGTACATCAGGTATTTCATCTTTTGTGACTAAATATGGTCCTGTAGGTCCAAAAGTGTCGCATGACTTCCCTTTAGTCCATTGCCCCTCTTTTTTTAATTGAAATTCTCTTTCTGAAACGTCATTAACGACACAGTAGCCAGCTATATATTCTTCTACATTTTCTTCGGTTATATACTTTGCTTTTTTCCCTATTATAATACCTAGTTCAACTTCCCAGTCAGTTTCGACAGAGTTTCTTGGTATTTCAACATCATCATTTGGACCAACAACAGCAGAAGTGGCTTTTGAAAAAAGTATTGGTTCTTTAGGTACAGGCATACCACTTTCAGCAGCATGATCAGAATAATTTAAACCAATGCAAAGAAACTTACCTATACTGCCTACACATGCTCCTAGTCTTGTACCCTCTGGAACAATTGGCAAAGACATCTGATCAATTGATGAAATTTTATTTAGGCCATCCTCACTTATTGTCTCTCCATTTACATCAGAAATATGACCTGATAAATCCCTAATCTTCCCATTGCTGTCTAATATACCAGGCCTCTCTTGACCCATTTCTCCAAAACGTAAAAGTTTCATTTTATTTCCTTTCTCAAACAAAAAACTAAAAATATTTTCTAAAACTTATTTGTTACATACAAATTCCGCCATCAATAATATGAAATTGACCTGTTGTGAAATTAGATGCGTCACTTGCTAAATAAACAGCAAGATTAGCAACTTCTTCGGCTTCACCAAATCTTCCCATCGGTTGTCTTGCAACAAACTGTTTTTTTGCTAATTCGTAATCACCCATTGCAGAAAGTCTTTCTTCCAGTGATGGACTTTGGATTGTTCCAGGACAAATAGCATTGCATCTAATACCTGATTTTATATAGTCAGCAGCAACAGATTTTGTAATCCCTAGAACTGCAGCTTTGGATGCTGTATAAATAAATCGATTTATTATCCCTTTGGTTGATGACGATACGGAGGCTATATTAACAATTGATCCGCCACCGTTTTTAATCATTGTTGGAATGACGGCTTTAATCATGTAATACATAGCCTTGCTGTTTAGATTAAATGCATGATCCCATTCATCATCTGTTGATTCTAAAATTGTACCGTTATGAACTATACCCGCACAATTGAATAATATATCGGGTTCCTTAATAGAACTTACTAATGTTTTGATTGCATCCTGATTTGTAACATCAAGAATATGAGTTTCATCAACAACTGTACTTAGGTCTTTTAAGCTATTTTCGTTAATATCCGTAGCTATTACGTAAGCACCAGCTTCGGCAAATGCGATAGCAGTTGCTTTTCCAATTCCTTGACCTGAAGCTGTTAAAAGAGCTGTTTTACCTTTTAAATCAATCATGAAAAATCTCTCACATAGTTGCCCCAATTTGCCAAGGTACAAATTCTAAGTCTCCAAGACCTTGAGCTTCAGATTTTGATTTTTCCCCAGATGCTACGCGAACAATCAAGTCAAATATTTCCTGCCCCACATCTTCAATACTTTTACTTTCGGTAATTACTTTTCCAGCATTAACATCCATGTCTTCAACCATATTTTTATACATTTCTGTGTTAGTTGCTATTTTGATGGATGGCGATGGTTTGCAACCAAAACATGAACCTCTGCCTGTAGTAAATGTTACTACATTACAACCGCTTGCAATTTGACCGGTAACTGAAGCTGGGTCATATCCAGGGCTGTCCATAAAAAGAAAACCTTTTGTTCTAGCCTGTTCGGCATATAAAAGAACATCATTTAAAGGCGTAGTTCCACCTTTCGCAGCTGCACCTAATGATTTTTCTAAAATTGTTGTTAAACCTCCTGCTTTGTTTCCGGGTGAAGGATTATTATTTAGACTTCCTTTGTTTCTTGTTACATAATCCTCCCACCAAAGTATTCTATCTACAAGTTTTTTGCCAACTTCTGGTGATATTGCTCTCCTTGTTAACATGTGCTCAGCACCATAAATTTCAGGTGTCTCTGCCAATATTGCCGTACCACCATTTTTAACAATAAGATCTGCTGCGTGACCAAGAGATGGATTTGAAGTTATGCCTGACCATGCATCTGAACCACCACACTGTAAAGCAACACTTAAATGTTCAACAGATTGATCAGTTCTTTCTATTTCGTTTATTACTGGGAGCATTGTTTCAATACACTTTATCCCTTCTTTTATTGTTTTTCTTAAACCACCCATATCCTGTAAAGTCATCGTTTTAAACAAAGGGTTTTCTCTTAAATTATATGCATCCAGAAGAAACTTTATCTGATTGGCTTCACAACCAAGCCCAATTAATAATATTCCAGCTAAATTAGGATGTTGAATATATCCCATTAAAACTCTTTGAAGTGCGTCAAAACCATCACCAGAATCTGCCATCCCGCAGCCAGTACCATGTGTAAACGATACTACACCATCAACATTAGGGTATTTTGACAATTTTTCGTCTGTAAAAACTTGAGCAATATTTTTTGCTGCGGTTGCGGAACAATTTACAGATGTGAGTATACCAATATAATTTCTTGTCCCAACTTTTCCGTTTAATCTTTTATAACCGCTGAATTTTGGTCTATTTTCAGGTTCAATCATATTAGGTAATTTTATAGAGGTAGAAAATTCGTAATCATGGTCTGTTGATTTGAAATCTGTATTGTCAACATGAACATGTTCTCCTGCTAAAATATCTTTGCTTGCTATACCAATTAATTGGTCATATTTTATAATTTTTTCGCCTTTAAAAATTTTTCTAAGGGCAATCTTATGCCCTTTAGGGATGTCATTTATACTCTTAAGATTTTGAGTAATTTCACCAGTATTTAATTTTCTAAGTGCGGTGGCAACATTATCATTTGCATTAAGTTTGACTGTTAACTTTTCAGCACTTTCCATTTTTATAATCTCCCAATTTATAAAAATTAAAAGATGAAATTATCTTTAGATTTTTTATAAATCAAGTATGATTGTTACAGAATTTTATAAAAATTAAAATGAAATACTATTATTTACTAATTATAATTTAATTTATAAGATTATTTTAATTAATTTTAGTTTATTTCTTGGGAGAATATTAATGTCAGGTAAGAATTTTAACCCTAAATATAGAAGTCAACAATGGTTTGATAATCCAACTAATCCAGGTATGACAGCGTTGTATTTAGAAAGATCCATGAATTTTGGATTAACCCCAAGCGAATTAAGAGGTAGTAAACCTATAATAGGTATTGCTCAAACTGGTTCAGATATTTCTCCTTGTAATAGGGTTCATATTAAATTGGCTGAAAGAGTTAGAGAGGGTATAAGGGCCGCTGGTGGAATCGCATTTGAATTCCCAGTTCATCCAATTCAAGAAACTTTAAAAAGACCTACTGCGGCTGTTGACAGAAATTTGGCTTACTTAGGTTTAGTTGAAATTTTGCACGGTTATCCGATAGATGGCGTTGTTTTAATGACAGGTTGTGATAAAACCACTCCTGCTTGTCTAATGGCAGCCGCTACTGTCGACTTACCTGCAATAGTTTTGAACGGTGGTCCCATGCTTGATGGTTGGCACAATGGTAAACTTGCAGGCTCTGGTACAGCTGTTTGGGATAGCAGAGTTGAATTAGCTGCGGGTAGAATAGATTATGAACAATTTATTGATATAGTAACAAGTTCTGCACCGTCTGATGGACATTGTAACACTATGGGAACTGCTTCAACCATGAACTCTTTAGCCGAAGCTCTTGGTATGAGTTTAACTGGAAATGCAAATATTCCTGCGCCTTACAGAGAAAGAGGTCAAATGGCCTACAAGACAGGATTAAGAATTGTTGATATGATTGAAGATGATTTAACTCCCTCTGATGTTATGTCAAGAGAGTCTTTTGAAAATGCTATTGTAGTTAATTCTGCTATTGGTGGTTCTACTAATGCGCAGTGGCACATTACAGCTATTGCTAGACATGTTGGAATTGAGTTGGAGACTGACGCTTGGCAAAATGTTGGATATGATATTCCTTTAATGGCAAATATACAGCCTGCTGGAGAATATTTATGTGAAAGCTATCATAGAGCAGGGGGTACTGCTGCAATTATGTCTGAATTACTTGATAATGACAAATTACATGGAAACGTAATGACTGTTACAGGGAAAAAATTATCTGAAAATTTGAAAGGTATTAAAATTAAAGATGAAAAAGTAATAACACCTTTTAAAAATCCAATGAAGCAAAAAGCAGGATTTATAGTTTTAAAAGGTAACTTATTTGATTCAGCAATTATGAAAACTTCTGTGATTTCAAAGTCTTTTAAAGATAAGTTTCTCTCAACACCAGGTAAAGAGGGAGTTCTTGAAGGACGAGCAATAGTGTTTGAAGGATCTGAAGATTATCATGACCGTCTTAATGATAAAAGCTTAAAAATGGACGAAAATTCTATACTAGTCATAAGAGGTGCCGGACCAGTAGGATGGCCAGGCTCAGCTGAAGTTGTAAATATGCAACCATCTGATGAATTAATAAAAAGAGGTGTCACTGAACTGCCATGCATTGGTGATGGAAGACAATCTGGAACATCTGGAAGTCCCTCAATTTTAAATGCATCGCCAGAAAGTGCAACTGGAGGAGGACTAGCGTGGTTGAAAACAGGAGATACTATTGTCATTGATCTTAATAAGTACACAGCAAATATGTTAGTGAGTGACAAAGAAATTGAAGAACGAAAGAAAAACGGCGTTCCAACTTTTCCCGAAAGTCAAACTCCTTGGCAAGAAATTCAAAGAAAATATGTTGGTGAGTTGGCTGATGGGGCAGTATTAGAAAATGCAGTAAAATTCCAGAAAGTAAAAAAGTCGTTACCTAGAGATAATCATTAGAATAAATGTCAAAATCAGGTGATAAAAATATTTTGCTCGTTGGCTTAGGCTCTATGGGATTTGGAATAGGTAAATCCCTGCTAAGAAACGGATTTAACGTATATGGAGAAGATAAAAATTTATCTCAAAAGGAAAAGTTTATAGGTGAAGGTGGTGAAAATCATACAGTAATTTATAAGAACATAAACGCAGTAATTATTGTTGTTTTAAATGAGATGCAAACTAAAGATATTTTATTTGGAGACAACGGTATAGCTAAAAATCTTAAAAAAAAGACGCTAGTTATGGTTTGTACTACGGTATCTCCTCAATTTGCAGAGGAGATGTCCATTTCTTGTTCTAACTATGATTTGTTATACATAGACGCACCAATTTCTGGAGGGTCAATAAAATCTGCAGAGGGTAACCTGACATATATGATATCAGGTAGTTCAGAAGCTATTAAAAAAGCAAGGCCAATTTTAGATGTGACTTCTGAAACAGTTTTCGAGTTTGGAGATAAAATTGGGTCGGGTTCTGCAATGAAATCAATTAATCAAATGTTAGCGGGAATTCACATTGCTGCAATGGCAGAAGCTATTACATTTGGAATATCACAAGGTATTGATGCAAAAAGATTTTTAGAAGTTATTTCTAAATGTGCAGGTACGTCATGGATGCTTGAAAACAGGGCACCCAATATTATAAATAGTGATTATTCACCAAAGTCGTCAATTAACATATGGCCAAAGGACCTTGGTATTGTCCTAAATATTGCAGAAAAATCTGGTTTTTCAGCTCCTCTAACAAAAATTGCATTAGAACAATTTTTAAAAGCCTCTAACAAAGGTCTTGGAAATGAAGACGATTCAGCGGTAGCAAAAGTTTATGCCCAAGGTGCAGGTATAAAATTACCATAAATGTTTATACTACAGGTGAAATTAGACTTTTATTTTCGAAGTGGTTTTTAATATTATCAAATACGAGTTGGCCCATTGCATTTCGTGTTTCAACAGTAGCAGATGCAACATGAGGTAATAAAACTGTATTTTTAAGACCAAACAATCTTTTGGGAATTTTTGGTTCGTCAGCGTAAACATCAAGTCCAGCAGCTAAAATCAATTTGTTTTCTAAATAATAAATTAATGCTTCTTCATCTACAACAGATCCACGTGCAACATTTATAAGAACGCCATTATTTCCAAGGTTATCTAATACTTCACTATTGATTATTTTTTCGGTGTCTTTACCTCCAGGGGTTATTACACAAAGTGTATCTACTTCCTTTGCCAATAGTTTCAAGTCGCCATAATATTTATATTTCACATTTTTTTTAGTCCTTGAGTGATATAAAATCTCACAATTAAACGCTTCCGCTCTCTTAGCTATGGTACTACCAATTCTTCCCATACCAACTATACCTAATTTTGTACCAGAGAACTTTTTTGTTAGCGGAAATTCACCGTTAAGCCATTCATTATTTCTTGCATAGCCATCAGCTAATATTATTTGTCTATATACGCATAACATTAGAGCTATAGCGGTGTCAGCAACTTCATCGTTAAGAACTTCAGGTGTGTTCGTAACTCTAATTCCTAAATCTTTTGCAGCAATAGTATCAATAGCATCGTAACCAACTCCATAACAAGCAATCAACTTTAAATTCTTCATGCTATTCATAAGTTGAGGAGTTATTTTATAACCACCAAAAACTGCAATGGCTTCTATGTCATTTTTAATTTTATTAAGATAATCATCTTCATTTTTTTGAAGCCATAATTTAAAGGTATTGAAATTTGCATCAGCAAGATCTACAAAATAGTCAGGCATTTTTGACATTATTAAAAGGTTTCTTTTCATATTACAAATCTCCCACGGATTAAATATTTGTTGGCATCTGGTCTTTTTTTATAATAGCCCCTTTATGTTTAATAACTTCTCTCGTAACTTTATGAGATCTTAATATATTTTCCTCAATACTAATATTTTTATTATTATTTAATAATGCCAAGAATGAGCCATTGAAAGCATCTCCTGCTGCAGTAGTGTCTACTACTTCTCCATGAGGAACTTTAATAGATTTAATTTCTTGGTCAAATTTTTTAAAAATAATCAAATTTTTGTATCTGAGTAAAATTAAATTATTTGCCTTATTCAATACATCAAATATTTGGTTAGGATTTCTTGTGTTAAATAACTGTTTAATATCATCATAAGATACAAAATTTATATCTACGTGATTATTGATTTCTTTAAAAATTACTTGTGATTCTTTTTTGTCATTATGTAATTGATGTCTAAAATTAAAATCAAAGCTAGAAATATTTGCTGTTGCCCCAACTTTTATTAATTGCTCTTTTTGATTTACATCTAAGATCCCAACAGAAATACCAGAGTAATAAAAAATATCTGAATTTTTTATATCGTTCAAAAGACGTTTTCCTTTTGGTCCCAAAAAAATATATTTTGTTGGTGATTGATCTCTCCAATATGAGAAACTTCGTTCTCCTTTTTTATTAATTTCAATAGAATATAAGCCTGGTGGATTTTTTCCATCGGTCCTTACAAGATCACAGTTAAGTTTTTCAAGCTTGAATCTTTCCATCATTTTTTTTGAGAAGTTATCTTTTGAAAGAGCTGTGCAGTAAAAGGTATTGGTGTTCTTATTTGTTAATCTTGAAAAATAAACTGCTGAATTATAAGTGTCACCGCCAAAGTTAACTTCCATTAGTGCATTTGAATTTCCCAATGAAGATATATCTCCGTTTAGCTCAATCATGCATTCACCTAAAAAAATAGCTTTTTTCTGCATTTTTCTGAGAACTCCTGGGATATAAATATTATGGTTATTATATTTATTAAAATGTAATAATTTACTCAATCTTTATTTTAAAATATATTTATTGTAGAGTTACTACAGAAAATACGGGGTTTATAAGTGACTATTTTAGATATACACAACAACTCATTTTATAATAAATTTGAGTATAATATTGAAAAAGCTGTTGAGGCATTGAAAAAAGAATTTGGTCAACAATTTTCAATATCTAAATCTGTTCGTGAACAACATACCAGTACAACAACAGTTCATACACCAGAACTACCTGATGGAGTCGTTTTTGCGTATAGTAAAGAGGACGTCCAAAGAACAGTAAAAATTTGCCATGAACATGGTTGCCCCATTATACCGTTTGGTGCAGGGTCTTCTCTAGAAGGTCACCTAAATGCAAACTTTGGTGGTATTTCAATAGATATGAACAATCTAAATAATATTATTGAAGTTCACCCTGAAGATTCTACAGTTGTTGTTCAACCTGGTGTAACAAGAGAACAGCTTAATACATATTTGAGGGATACAGGTTTATTTTTTCCTATTGATCCAGGGGCAAATGCTTCCATTGGTGGAATGACATCTACAAGGGCTTCAGGTACAAATGCAGTTCGTTATGGTACAATGAAGGATAATGTTTTATCACTTGAAGTTGTTATGCCAGATGGTGAGATAATAAAAACAGCCAGTAGAGCAAGAAAAAGTTCGGCTGGATATGATTTAACAAGACTAATCGTAGGTTCTGAAGGTACATTGGGTGTAATAACAGAAATTACTCTCAAACTATATGGTATCCCTGAAGAAATTGGAGCTGGTAGGTGTACTTTTCCTTCTGTTAAAGAGGCAACAGATGCGGTTATTATGACTATACAAGCTGGAATTCCAGTCGCTAGAATAGAACTTTTAGACATTGCGCAAGTAAAAGCAGTTAATAATTATTCTAATTTGAGTCTGCCGGAATCGCCCTTGTTACTCCTAGAATTTCATGGAAGCAAATCATCTGTTAAAGAACAGTCTGAATTATTCAACGAAATTTCTAAAGATTTTGGAGGAAATAATTTTGAGTGGAACGCTAATCTTGAAGAAAGAAATAAATTATGGAAAGCCAGGCATGATGTTTATTACGCTGTGAAAGCTTGCAGACCAGAGGCGGATTATATTGCAACTGACGTATGTGTTCCTATTTCAAGACTTTCTGAATGCATAACTGAGACCATTGAAGATATGGAAAAAAATAAATTATTTGGTCCCATTGTTGGTCATGTTGGAGATGGTAATTTTCATGTTCAACTTTTGATAGATCCCAAAGACCAAAATGAAATTGATGTAGCTAATGGTTTTTTAGAAAGATTAGCTCATAGGGCAATTAGTATGGATGGTACATGTACTGGTGAACATGGTGTAGGACAGGGAAAAAAACAGTATCTAATTGATGAGTTAGGTCCTGCAGTAAATTTTATGAAGTTAATAAAGGAAGAATTAGACCCGAAAGGTATAATGAATCCTGGAAAAATTTTGTAAAAATAAAATCTAATATTTTAGAGGAATTAAATATGGATGGTAACACTTCGATTTGGTCTTCAGATAATTATAATCCTGAGAGTATTAAGTTATGTGTAAAAAAATTAAAAGAAGAATTTGGGCAACAATTTTCAAATACTCAGAGTATATTAGAACAACATACGCATACTATGACAATACACGAATCTGAATTACCGGATGGTGTTGTATTTGTTGAGACAAAAAATGATGTTCAAAAAGTTGTCAATATTTGTAAAAAGTATAAGTGTCCAATAATACCATTTGGAGTAGGTTCTTCATTCGAAGGGCATCTTAACGCACCATATGGAGGAATTTCTATAGACATGAATAATATGAACAAAATACTAAAAGTTTATCAAGATGACCTTTTAGTTGTTGTTCAACCTGGTGTGACAAGAGAACAACTTAATACGTATTTAAGAGATACAGGTTTGTTTTTCCCAATTGATCCAGGAGCAAATGCATCAATTGGTGGAATGACTGCTACACGGGCTTCTGGAACAAATGCAGTCCGATATGGCACAATGAAAGATAATGTTATTGCTTTAGAAGTAGTCACACCAGATGGTCAAATTATTAAAACTGCAAACAAGGCAAGGAAAAGTTCAGCTGGATATGACTTAACAAGGCTCATGGTTGGTTCTGAAGGAACTTTAGGTATAACCACAGAAATCACTCTCAAGCTTTATGGTATTCCAGAAGTCATAGCTGGTGGAAGAGTAAGTTTTCCAACAGTAAAAGATGCAACTGATGCTGTGATTATGACTATCCAAGCTGGTATTCCAGTTGCTAGAATAGAATTTATGGACACAGCACAGGTAAAGGCTGTAAATAATTATTCAAAAACCAATCTTCCTGAAGCACCATTGTTGTTGGTAGAGTTTCATGGAAGTCAGTCTTCAGTTGATGAGCAATCGGAAGTATTTGGAGAGATATCTTCTGATTTTGGTGGAAAAGATTTTGAATGGACATCCAATAATGAAGATAGAAATAAATTATGGAAAGCTAGGCATGACGCTTATTGGTCATGTAGAGCTGTAAGGCCAGAGGCAGAACTTTATTCTACAGATGTTTGTGTGCCGATTTCTAAATTATCTGATTGTATTACAGAAACTATAGAAGATATGAAGCAAAATGAATTAATAGGACCAATTGTAAGTCATGCTGGAGATGGAAATTTTCATGTTGCTCTCTTAATTGATAAAAACAGTAGAACTGAGTTAGATAAATTAGATAATTTTTTACTAAGAATATCCGAAAGAGCGATTAGAATGGATGGCACATGCACAGGTGAACATGGAGTAGGACAAGGAAAAAGAAAATATATGCTCAAAGAGTTAGGTAATGCTGTAAACGTTATGAAAAGTGTAAAGGAAGCTTTTGATCCTCATAAAATAATGAATCCTGGAAAACTTTTCCTATAAAATTGCATTAATATTATCCATAATATAATTAACAATTTAATTTTGTTGTAAGTTCAAGGTATAGAAAACCTTTTATAAGTTTAGATGATTACATATATAATTATTAGTTTTTTAATGATGGTTACTCCTGGTCCAGGGGTATTATCTTTAGCTGGTGTTGGTGCAGGCTTTGGTTGGAAAGTTGGTATGATGTATCTCATTGGTTTATTTTTTGGAACTAATGGAGTTGCATTATTCGTAGTTTTAGGTTTCAAACAATTTTTATTTGAAATTGATGGTGTAGAAATAACTTTCTTGTTGCTTTCTTTATCTTATTTATCTTTTTTATCTTGGCGAATAGCTACGTCTGACAACAAAACTGGGTTTAAGCAGAGTTTGAAAGCACCTAGATTATATGAAGGAATCTTTTTACAATTTATTAATCCTAAAGCTTATGTTGTACAAGGTCATTTGTTTGTAGTTTTATCTCTTGGAATGGCATCATTTAATACTGAAATTATTTTAAAATTTATTATTGTTAATTCTATTTGGATACCAATACATTTATTATGGCTTTGGTTAGGAATAAGTTTAAAAAAATGGTCTCTAGGTGTTAATAAACAAATTTGGGTGAATAGGGGGATGGGCCTAGCTTTGTTTGCAGTTGTCATCCTTTCCGCTTTTATGGAATTAAATTCAGAGATATAAAATGATCAAATATTAATCATTTAATAATATGAGTTTTTTTTGTGCTCAAATTTTTTGCAAATATATTCTTTGTTTTTCAACTGATGAAACTTTACATGACTGATCAAATGAATCGTCATAGAAATTAAATGTTTTCAATAAACTCCCCCGTTTAATTGAACTCTATAACTAATACATTCCTCCCTAGTGATTAGTTTAAAATAGGTGCAGAGGATCTCCTTAAAATCCTCACCACTAATACGTAGCTCTGCCTCCTGAAATGTCAAAAACACCAGCTGTTGTAAAACTGTTTTCTTTACTCGCTAAAAAAGTAATTAGAGATGCAATTTCATCAACTGTAACAAATCTTTTTCTTGGTATTTTAGATAGCATATAATCAATAAATTCTTGTGATACTTGATCTAGTATTCTTGTTTTCGCTGTTGCAGGTGTAATACAATTAACCGCAATATCATGATCAGCTGTTTCTTTACCTAGAGATTTAGTTAATCCTATGACAGCTGCCTTTGATGCTGAGTAAGCTGATGCATTAGGGTTACCTTCCTTTCCTGCAATTGATGCTATGTTGATTATTCTACCATAGCCGTTTTCAAGCATTGTTTTTACAACATGTTTATTGCAATAAAAAACACCATTAACGTTAACGTCAAATACTTTAGACCATTCATCAACTGGATAATCCCAAGTTGAAAAAGTAGGACCTGCTATACCAGCACTACATACTAATATGTCGATTTTCTTGAGCTGGTTGATTGTTTTAGCTGTAACTTGCTCTACAACTTGATTGTCAGTTTGATCAACTTCTAAAAAATGGCAATTAAGTTCTTTTGCAGCCTCCATACCCATTTTTTTATCAATGTCCCAAATCATAACTTCACAGCCATCATTAATAAATCTTTTTGCAGTTGCTAGTCCAATCCCTTGAGCTCCACCAGTAATAACAGCAGTTTGTCCATTAAAATTACCCATAAATACCCCCTGTATTTGATTTGGTTGATATATAAGAATATATTAACAATAGATATATTTCGTATAAACAATTATAGTATTTTATATCGTTCAACTATCCAATGCTAGAAAAATTTTAAAATTAGAGGAAGTTTGATGGAAATATTTCACATAGTTATTATTGGGATTGTGTCATGTTTTGCGATGGATATGTGGCAGAGGCTACTTAAATTATTATATAATATAAATCCTTCTGACTGGGGTGTGGTTGGAAGATGGTTTGTTTTAGTTGTGTCTAGAGGAAAAATTTATAATCCTACTATAGATGAAGAATCGCCAATTAAAAATGAATTAATGATTGGCTGGATAGTTCATTATTCCGTTGCAATTTTGTATTCGGTATTTTTTTTCATTTTATTAGAATATAAAATATGTAGCGCATCTCTTATGAATGGTATTATTTTTGGATTGATAAGTGTAATTATTCCTTGGTTTTTTTTTATGCCAGTTTTAGGTAAAGGTTTTTTAGGAATAAAAACCCCGTCACCATTTATTGCTTGTTCTTTAGCAGTTGGAAGTCATATTGCTATAGGTGCAACTATCGGTGGGTTTTATAAGATATTTGGATACTAAATTGAGATTTATGGATTGAGTATTAAAATGAATGAAAATAAATTAAGAGAGCAAATGTGTCTTTTAGCTTCTTCTATTTTTGATAGAGGTCTAACACATGGTTCAACCGGAAATATTTCAGTACGTTTAGATGATAACAATATATTAGTTACTCCCTCAGGTTCTTCTTTTGGTAGACTTGACCCAAACCAAATAGTCAAGGTTACGAAATCTGGTGAAATTATTGGGTCTACAACTCCTACAAAAGAATTACCACTTCATCAGGCTTTTTATGAAACAAGAGGAATAAAATCTGGAGCAGTTGTCCACCTTCATTCAACTTATTCAGTAGCATTATCAATGATACCTGGAATAAATAAAGATAATGTGTTGCCTTCATACACTCCTTACTCCGTTATGTTATTAGGCAAGGTAAAATTACTTCCTTTCTTTGTGCCAGGAGATCCGGCTATGGGTGATGCAATCAAAGGTCTGGCTGGCAGGAGATCCGCTGTTCTTCTTGCTAATCATGGTCCTGTTGTTTCTGGTAAAGATTTAGAATCTGCTGTAAATGCTGTTGAAGAATTAGAGGCCACTGCTAAACTAGCTCTAATTTTAAGAGGTACAGGTGCAATAGAGTTAAAATCTTCACAAATAGAAAAGATTGTAAATAAATTTAATATAGAATGGGACTAATGTAATGTTTAAGTTTTCAGCTAATTTAGGTTTTTTATGGACAGAAATGTCTCAAATTGATGCTATTTATAAAGCAAAAGAAAATGGTTTTGATGCAGTAGAGTTTCAGTTTCCTTATCAATATGATTGTAAAGAAATTAAAAAAGCTCTCGATGAAGTAAATTTGCCTGTTATAGGTATTAACACAATCAAAGGGGATGTTGATAAAGGTGATAATGGTTTGTTAGCTGTTCCTTCAAGGGTGTCTGAGGCTAGAGATGCATTATTACAAGCATTTGAGTATGCAAAAGTAATTAAATCAAAAAACATTCATGCAATGGCAGGTGTTACAGATTTATCAACAAAATCTCTTGTGACGTTTATAGATAATTTAAAGTTTGCAAAAGAATTAGTAAAAGATAGTAACATTGGCTTGGTCATTGAACCATTAAATTTAAATGATAATCCAGGATATTTTTTGACGAGAGTAGAGCAGGCAAAGGAGATTTGTGAGCTTGTAGGCTCTGATAGTATAAAAATTATGTTTGATTTTTATCACGTTCAAATCAATCAAGGTAATGTCATAAATAGATTTGAAGACAACTTACCTTACATTGGGCACGCACAAATAGCATCTGTTAAAGGTAGATGTGAACCAGATAGGGGTGAATTAGATTTTTCTTATATAATCCCAGAAATATATAAATTAGGTTATAAGGGTATGGTTGGTGCTGAATATAAGCCAAGAACTACAACAGATGAAGGAATTGCCTGGATGGATAATTTTAAATAAAATTGACTAGAGGATTTTAAATGAAAATAATCAGACAATATGGTCCAAATAATTTACAAAATTCTTCATTATGTTTTGGAACAATGCAGTTTGGGGATGGAGCAGATGAACGTGACAGCCAGGAAATGTACGAGGCATGTCGTGAAAGTGGTATTAACTTTTTTGATACTGCATTTGTTTATACTGGAGGCAAATCTGAAAAAATTCTTGGAAACCTAATTAGAGAAGAACGTGAAAAAATTATTCTAATAACAAAAGCAGGTTCAGTTGGAGGTTCAAGTGGAAAAAATATTAGATCACAATTAGAACAGAGTCTTAAAAGGTTAAACCAGGACTATGTTGATATTTTTTTCTTACATCATTGGGATGATAATGTGCCATTAGAAGAAACATTTGAAACACTTCAAAAATTAAAAGCAGAAAAAAAATTTTTTCAACTAGGTGTTTCTAATTTTTCTGCTTGGCAGGTTCTTAAAGCTAATTTAATTGCTCAAAAACATAATTTTCCATCAGTGGATATTCTTCAACCTATGTACAATATTGTTAAAAGACAGGCTGAAGTAGAAATTCTTCCTATGGCAAAATCTGAAGATATTGGTGTTATAAGTTATAGTCCTTTAGGAGGTGGACTTCTTACTGGTAAGTATGCTTCATCAATGTCGTCAAGTAAAAACTCATCTGGCAGACTACATGAAAATGAAAAATACAAAATTAGATATGGTCAAGACTGGATGTACAAAGCTGCCCATTCTCTAAAAAATTTAGCTAATGAATTAAATTATGACCCAATTGCTTTAGCAGTTGCTTGGGTTTTAAACAATGATGCAGTAACAGCTCCAATCATAAGTGCTAGAAATTTAAAACAACTAAAACCTTCTTTAGATTCAGTCAAAATTTCTTTAGATAATGAAACTTACAAATTAATATCAAATATAAGTCCAACTCCTGCTCCTGCCACTGATAGATTAGAAGAAGTTAGCGAAAATTAAATAAGGAAATTTTTTGGAAACAGCTATAGAAAAAAATTGGGAAGTTTATGCGTTAAAGTATGCTGAACGAGCAGATAGAACGCGGAGTGATAGTTTCATTTTTGATGATCATTCTCATCAAGCTCATACTATTGATTATTTTATTTGGGTTCTAAAATCTGAAAAAGATATTATTGTTGTAGATACTGGATATGATTACGATGAAGCAAAAAGAAGAGATAGGCCAATACAAAGAGCTCCATCAGAGGCTCTAAAAGCTATTAACATTGAAGCTAAAGATGTAACTGACGTGATTATTACCCATCTTCACTATGATCATGCTGGAGGATTAAAGGATTTTCCAAATGCAAAATTTCATCTTCAAGAAACAGAAATGGCTTACGCAACTGGTCCATGTATGTGCCATGAAACTATTAAAATGCCTTTTACAGGTGAACATGTATGTGAGATGGTTAAAAGCCTATACTCCGGCAGGGTAGTTTTTTATAATGGAGTTGGATCAATCAAAAGCGGAATAACTGTTCATTTAATAGGTGGTCATTCAAGAGGTTTGCAATCTGTAAGAGTAAAAACAGAAAATGGATATTTATGTTTAGCCTCAGATGCCACACATTTCTATGAAAACTTTCTAATGGCTAAACCTTTTCCCATTGTTGTTGACTTAGAAGATATGTTAAATGGTTTTAAGTTAATTAAAAGCTTGGCAACAAGTAATGATTTAGTCATTCCAGGACATGATCCTCTAGTTAAAGATTTTTTCCCTAAAGAAGGAATGTCTGGTTTTGTTTGGAGATTAGATAAAGGACCAACTAGTCCAATAAAGATCTAAAGTTTTTTTCCATTGACTTTCTATATGCAATAGTGGGATTGTCTGAAGGATAATCTACATCTTTCCATGTTAAAATTTGATCTTCTTTTAAATCCTTATTAATTTTTATTCCATGTGCTAGACCTATTGGTAGTGTTTCGTTTAAGAGAGAATCTTTTGCTGGTATCAATTTTCCCCAAACAGTAGCTCCCCCTTCTCCATCTAGAATTTCACCTTTTTTCAAGGGTCTTTTAGATGTAGCAATCACATCGCCTGAAAAAGTTTGTGTTTGTCCAGTTGATTGATTTAATAAAGCTGCGCTAAAAATTGAAATATTCAGTTCCATACCTATTAAATGAAATGGTTTGTACATTGCAGAAAATTGTCCAGTGCTGTCAGTGTTCATACCATATTGTTTAAAACATGAGGCTGCATAATCATTTGGCGCTTTAAGAACAGCGTAAACTCCCCATCTTAAATCTTTAAATACATCTTTACCATCTCTCTCAAGAGATGAAACTACCTCAACTTGTCCATCATACTCTAACACACCACCATTATTCTTAGGCTTAAGAACCTCTGCTAGGTTATCCATACCGCAAGGAGGGAAAAGTAGACCATTAGAGGGCACTTTAAGATTGCAAGCATTGGCAATTGCAGCCATTTCTAAGCTTGATTTTGTTCCATCAAGAAAAGAGTTAAACATTTTAGGGTTCATCCCAGCTTCATTAGCTTCTTTTTCTGTTAATCCGTAATAACTCCATACCGTTTCTGGTGTAGATTTATGATATTCAGGAAGATATTTAGTACCTTTACCAGCAGCAGTCACATAAAAGCCATTAGACCTAGCCCAGTCAACAATTTCAGCTGTAAGAGCAGGTTGATCTCCATAAGCCATAGAATAAACAACACCAGCAGACTTAGCCTCTTTAACTAAATACGCTCCAGCCAATACATCTGCTTCAACATTAACCATTACGATGTGTTTACCATTCTGAAATGCTGTTTGGGCATGTAAAATTCCAGCTGATGGATGTCCCGTTGCCTCTACAACAACCTCAACTTCAGATTTTGTTATCGCTTTAATTCCTGAGTCAACAAATTTGGTATTAGAAATAAGATCTTCACTCCAACCAACATTTTCACAAGCTTTTCTTGCGTTATCTGGAATAAGATCTGCAATTATTACAACTTCTAAACCAGGGGTGGTTGGCACTTGACTTAAAAACATAGAACCAAACTTTCCAGCCCCAATTAAGGCAACTTTTACAGGTGCATTTTTATCTATTCTTTGTGAAATCAAACTTTGTAAAAACATGTCCTAATTATTCCCAAATATTTGTTCTAATTTTTGGATATCATTAACTTTAAGTCCTAGCTGTGAAATGAAATAATTTTCTAATGAACTGTATTTTTTGTCTATTTCGTCAATAGCTGCATTTAAATAAGATTGTTGGACTTTACCAAGGGTGCATAACATATTTTTTGTAACTAGTGAGTCCTGATTTGAAGAGTTAGTGCTTTGCTGAGCTGTTGCGGCTTTAATAGTCAATAAATCATTTGAAATAAGATAATTTTCAAAAATTAAATCCATAGGGTTTTTGAAAATACTTTGTATCATAAAACTTGCTATACCGGTCCTGTCTTTGCCAGCAGAGCAATGAAAAATAATTGGAAGTTTCTTTGATTTAAGAAGAATTTCAAAAAATTTTGTCCAAACCACTTTATGATTATTAATATACATCCGATAACTATCTTCCATAACTTTTTCGAAAGATTCCACACTATCTCCATCAATTTCTTTTTGTGCAGCCATTCTACTTAGAGTACTCGCGGAGATAGGTAGATTAATATATTTCTTTAAAAGTTTAGCAGATAAATTATCTGGAGCTTTTTTAATTTCCTTGGGGTCACGAAAATCAATTATGGCGTGAGGGTTTAAATTTTCTAAAACGCTAATGTCTCGGTCGTTGAGAGTGCTAAGTTTAGCGCATCTAAATAACAAATTTTTTTTCATTTTAGAGCCAATAGACACGTCTCTAAAATTTGAAACTGACTCAATCGAGATCAAAAAATTTTTCCTTTTTTAAAATAGTTTTATTATTCAGCTGCGCTTACACCAATATTTACTAATTCATTAAGGCAATTATCATCAAGCTTTGTAATAGGTGTAAAATCTCTGTGTGCAATCCATTCTTCACGGTTAAATTTTTGTATATGATTATCTACATGACATAAAGATAGATAGACAATACTTCGGCCAAATGGAGAAATATTTGGTGGACTGGCATGAACTAGCAAAGAAGAAAACATTAACATACTTCCGGCAGGTCCTGTTGGGGCAACACATCCACCTCTCTCGGCTAACTCTAAAACTTTTTCATTATCCAATGTCCAAAGTGGATAACTTGTAGTTTCTAAATCGTGACCTGCTTCGATTACCCCTGTCTTATGACTACCTGGTATAAATAAAAGAGGACCATTTGCAGCAGTTACGTCGTCAAGAAATACCGCAATATTCATAGCTCTTGGCTCTGGCATTCCATCGTCCCTTTTCCAAGTTCCATAATCTTGATGCCATTGCCACACAGCCCCGTCAAACGCAGCCTTAGCATTTAATTTGAATTGATGCATGTAGATATCACCGTCTAGCAATTGAGATACTGGATCAATCAACCTCGGATGAGCTGCTAATCTTCTAAAAGCTTCATTGTATTTGTGAGCGGCAAATGCAGTTCTTGCAACACCTGTACTTTCTTTCCAAACCTCTTTTCTATCTTCTAAATATACTTTATCGGCTTCTTCTTTTAATAATCCTGCCTCATCAGAATTAAATAGTTTAGGAAAGAATAAGTATCCATCTTTATCAAACTTTTCTAAATCAGTTTCATTTAAAAACATTTAATCCCCCAATATTAAATTTAATATTATAATATATAAAAAATTTTAATAATGTAATTAAAATAATTGAAGTGTGCATTATTAGCGTGTTAAATAAATATCTTAGATAAAATTATTTTAAGAGGAGACAGATTTGTCACTTATTCCCCCTTTAGATAAATTAAAAATACCTGTAATAGGGTCTCCATTATTTATAATATCGAATCCAGATTTAGTTATAGCTCAATGTAAGGCAGGGGTAATTGGTTCCTTCCCTTGTTTAAATGCCAGGGAAGGTGAGGGAGAGCCGAACATGCTAGAAATATGGTTAAAAAGAATAAATGAAGAATTAGACAAGTATAACCAAGAAAATCCTGACAATCCTGCAGCGCCCTATGCTGTAAATCATATTGTTCATAAATCAAATATTAGGTTAGAAAAAGATATTGATATTTGCGCAAAATGGGGAGCTCCTATATGGATTACATCTTTGGGCGCAAGACCTGAAGTAAACGAAGTTGCCCACCAGGCTAAAGGTATTGTCTTACACGACATTATAAACAATTTTTTCGCCAAAAAAGCAATCGATAAAGGGGCTGATGGATTGGTAGCTGTAGCTGCAGGAGCAGGTGGTCATGCAGGTACACTTTCACCATTTGCATTAATTCAAGAAATTCGGGAATGGTTTTCAGGTCCTCTACTACTATCAGGTTCAATTGCAAATGGAGGAGCAGTTCTTGCTGCTCAAGCAATGGGTGCTGATTTAGCTTACATTGGTTCAGCATTCATTGCTACCGATGAAGCTAATGCAGATCAAAGATATAAAGAAATGATTACAGAGTCTTCTGCAGACGATATAGTATATACAAACTTATTTACTGGAGTGCATGGAAACTATTTAAAAGGTTCTATCGAAGCTCAAGGTCTTGATCCTGACAATCTTGAAGTAAGTGATTCAAGTAAAATGAATTTTAGCTCAGGCGCCTCAAAGCCAAAAAGCTGGAAAGAGATATGGGGTTCTGGTCAAGGTATCTCTGCTGTAAAAAGTATTATTCCAGCTGGAGAGTTGGTCAATAGGATCAATAATGAGTATATTGAAGCAAAAAATAAAATCTTGTAGAGGATAAGATGTCAGTAGTAAAACATAAAATTATAGATGAAATAGCCCTGATAGAAATTTCAAATCCACCAGTTAATGCAATAAGCGCTGCCGTAAGAATTGGTCTTTTAGAAACTTTAGAAGATCTCTCCACAAATGAAAACGTTAGAGCTATTGTTATAACTGCTCCTCACAGAACTTTTCTTGCTGGTGCTGATATAAAAGAGTTTGGTAAAAAAACAGACGCTCCAATTTTAGGAAAAATTTGTGATAAAATTGAAAGTTCAAATAAAATAGTTGTTGCTTCGTTACATGGAACACCCCTTGGAGGTGGTTTAGAGGTTGCAATGTCAGCACATTACAGAATTGCAGCTCCAAATACCAAAGTTGGGTTACCAGAAGTATTGCTAGGGATTCTGCCTGGTGCTGGTGGAACGCAAAGACTTCCAAGATTATGTGGTGTTGATATGGCTATAGACATGATGCTTACTGGCAGACATGTGCCAGCTAAAGAAGCGTTATCATCAGGTATCATTGATGAGATTACTGAAAATAACAACACTTTAGATAATGGCATCGAATATGCCAGAAAGTTACTTAAAGATGGGTTTAAACCAAGACCTACTTCTCAAATACAAAATAAAATTAGTGATACAAAAGAAACAAGCGAACTTATTTTAAAATTTAAAGATATTGCATCAAAAAAATTTAAAAATTTATTTTCACCTCATGCAATTATTAGATCTGTAGAGGAAGGTCTTAAATTAGATTTTGCAGATGCTATTTCAAATGAAAGAAAATTATTTGAAGAATGTATTGAAAGCCCACAAAGACAAGGATTAATTCATTCTTTTTTTGCAGAAAGAGCCAATACGAAAATACTCGAATTAAAAGATGGTATACCAACTGAACTTAACAAAATTGGTATAATTGGTGGTGGTACAATGGGTACTGGCATATCCATGGCTGCTATGAATGCAGGATTTGATGTGATTATGGTTGAACAAAATGATGAAGCCATACAAAAGGCCGAAGCAAAAATTAATTCAACTTATGACAGAAGCGTTAAATTGAATAGAATTACAACTGAACAAAAAAATAAAACTATGGAAAGGTTTTCTGCAACAATAGATTTTTCAGATCTAAAAGATAGAGATCTGATAATAGAAGCTGTATTTGAAAATATGGATGTTAAAAAAGAAGTGTTTTTGAAATTAAATGAAATTTGTAGCCAAAATTGTATTTTGGCATCCAATACTAGTTATTTAAATGTAAATGAAATTGCTTCAGTTGTTGATAATCCAAGTAGGGTTATTGGTTTGCATTTCTTTTCTCCTGCTAACATCATGAAACTTTTAGAAGTTGTTGTAGCAGAAAAAACATCCAAAGATACTGTCGCCACTGCTTTTAATTTAGCAAAACAAATGAGAAAGGTACCAGTAAGATCAGGAGTTTGTGATGGTTTTATTGGTAACAGAATTCTCTCAAAATATTTAGTTGGTACATATCATATGGTTGAGGATGGAGCAAGTCCATTCCACGTTGATAAAGTGATAAGAGATTTTGGATGCGCAATGGGAATTTTCCAAGTCATTGACTTGGCTGGTGGTGACATTGGTTGGGCTACTAGAAAAAGAAAGGCGCCATTCCGTCATAAAGATGATAGATATGTAGAAATTGCTGACAGGGTATGTGAGAGAGGCTGGTTTGGACAAAAAACTTCGAAAGGTTATTATCTTTATGGAGAAGGTGTAGAGTTTCTTACACCAAACCCAGAGATAGAAATTATATGTAATGAAGAAAGGAAACGAGTTGGAATAACTCGTAAAAATTTTTCTGATCAAGAAATACTAGATAGATATATTGCCGCAATGGTATATGAGGGAACTAAAATTTTAAGTGAACAAATAGCACTTAAGCCGTCAGATATCGATGTTGTATTTACTAATGGTTATGGATTTCCCAAATGGCGAGGAGGTCCGATGAAATATGCAGATATGATTGGACTAAATAACATTCTGAAAAATATTCAAAAATATTCAGAAGAAGATACTAGATTTTGGGCTCCTCCGAAATTATTAGAAGATTTAGTTAAACAAAATAAAAATTTTGATAGTTTAAATTAAAAACTAATTATACACATTTTACAAAGTAGGATCTGGATTAACTTTAACTACTAACTTTCCAAAATTTTTACCATTTAATAGTCCTATAAAAGCACTTGGAGCATTTTCTAAGCCATCAACAAAATCTTCTTTATACTTGATTTTGCCTTCGTTAATCCATTTTGAAAGGGCTATTATTGACTCTTCTCTTTGATCATAATGATTAAAAACAATAAAACCTTTTATCATCATTCTTTTTGTAAGAATTTGTCTAAACAAAAGAGGCAACCTATCTTTTTCTCCACCTTTTAGACTTGTAGCATTATACAAACTAATAAGGCCACAAACTGGTATCCTGGCATAATCGTTTAAGAGAGGCATGACTGTATCGAAAGTTATACCACCAACGTTTTCCCAATAAATATCAATTCCATTAGGACAAGCAGATTTAAGTTTGTCTTTAAAATTTGGATCCTTGTAATTTACACAATCATCAAATCCAAGCTCAGCTTTAGTAAACTCGCATTTGTCATTTGTGCCAGCTACACCTACAACTCTACATCCATAAATTTTACCAATTTGTCCTACGGTTGAGCCTACAGCCCCACTTGCTGCAGAAACAACCAAAGTTTCTCCTTTTTGTGGTTTAGCAAAATTATGCATTCCAACATAAGCTGTTGTTCCAGGCATACCTAAAACACCAATAGAAGTAGAAAGTGGGGCCATTTTTGGATCAATTAATCTTAATTTTTTTTCATTAACAGTTGGATTGTCCTGCCAACCGGTCCTACCTTCAACAAAATCTCCTGGTTTAAATAGTTTAGATTTACTTTCTATAACCTGACTTAAAGCGCCAGCTTCCATAACCTCTCCAATTTCTACTGGCTTTGCATAACTTTTTGCATCGTTCATTCTGCCTCTCATATAAGGGTCTAATGACATGTAAATAGTTTTTAAAACTACTTCACTTTCATTAGGTGTTCTAATATCTTCTTTAACTGTTTTAAAATTACCTAGGTTAGGTTCGCCATGAGGGCGTTCATTAAGTAAAATTTTTGTATTCATAAGAGTATCTCCATTGTTAAAGGTAATTTTAATTATGTTGTTAATATTTGAAAAAGTAATATTTAAATGTCAAGGCTGAAATGAGTGACCCTAAACCTAAACATGAAAATGATATAAACCAAGCTAAATGACTTGTCTGTCCTCCAAAATTATCTAATACCAACCCTACAACTGGACCACCAATAGCTCCTCCTAAAAAGCCAACCATAGAGTGAAGTGCTAATCTTACACCTCTATCGTGAGACTCTCCATTTATAACTGTTCCTGTTGTTAAAGAACCAGAGTCTAATGTAATAAAGGCATTATAAATGAAAAGCATCAAAAGAGCTAACCAGAAACTGAGCCAAAAGGAAATTGCAGTCAAAATTGATACAAAGAAACATAACATACCCATATTTGAAACTACTAGAGCTCTATTTTTTCCAAGACAATATTTAGCTCCATAAATAGATGTAAAAATTCCTATAAACCCCATTAATCCAATACTGTTTGCAATAAATGCGTCATTTACAGAGACATTAAAGTGATTAGAAAGAAAAATTATACAAGGAAAAGTCCAACTCCTAAATCCAAATAATTCATAGGTATGGCCTCCATATCCAAGAATAAAAGGAGACGCTTTCTTGTTTCTAAACGTTCTGAAAACTGATTTAAGTACTATTACAATGCCTTGGTAAGGTTTTGCCTGACGTTCTTCGATTTCTTTCCCTGAAAATAATAATAACGGAAAAGCACAAATAAAAAGAATAAATGAAGCTAATAAGAAAGAATTCTCCCAATTAATATTGTAATTTTTCAAAATTCCAAACAAAGAAAATGAAAATGCAACACCTAATCCAAAAAAAGCTGTATACACAGCAACATACTTTTCTCTTTCAACTTTATTAAGTCTAGAGTTGAGAATTTGTAAACCAGGCATATAAGTGCCAGCAAGTCCAACACCAACTAATGACCAAAAAATAGATGCGTTTATAGCGTTTGTAGCAAAAAGAGAAAATAGTAATAAGCCTATGGACCCAATAATACAAGAAATGGAATATAGTTTTCTAGCGTCATAAGTATCGGTTAAACTAACTAAAAAAGGAGTGGCAATTACATATCCAATATAAAATGATCCACTTATCCAACCAGCTTCACTATTAGATAAGTTCCATTGTATTTGCAGATCAATAAGATAAATTGGCCAAATTGCAAAACTAACCATAGAGATCATTTGTACAAAGCAGGTAAGAAATAAAATCTTAGGCATAATTTTCAAACTTTTTAATAAAATAAATTAAGTTTCGTTTAACAAGTTTATTATTTAATGTACATTAATTATTGATTTAAACTTGTCTATAAATAAAAGGCATGTCATGACAACTCTAAATGAAATAATGTCTCCCAAGTCTATTGCTATTGTAGGAGCTTCTGATAATAAAGGTAGAATTGGAGGTCGTCCTTTAGCTCATATGATTGAACAGAATTTCTCTGGTGGTATTTTCCCAATTAATCCTAATAGAGATACTGTACAAGGTCTAAAAGCATACTCTAGTTTGCTTGATGTTAAAGATGATCTTGATTTTGTTTTAGTCGCAGTTCCATCAAACATTGTAGTTTCAGTTATTGAGCAGGCAGTTCAAAAAAAAGCTAAAACAGCTTTGATCTTTTCTTCTGGGTTTTCTGAGATTGGAGGAAAAGGTGAAGTTTATCAAAATCAGATAAAAAAAATCAGTCAACAAAGTGGTCTAAGAGTAATAGGTCCAAATTGTTTGGGGCTTTTTAATTCTGCCACCAATTTTTATCCAACTTTCACCTCTACAATAGATAGAGCAACTCCTAAGCCAGGTGGAATATCAATTGCCAGCCAATCTGGCGCTTATGGTAGTCATATATATATGGTTGCCCACCAAAGAGGCCTTGGGATTAGATACTGGATGACAACTGGAAATGAAGTGGATTTATCAGTTGGAGAAACAATTCAACTAATGGCTGAGGATCCAGATGTTCATACAATTATGGCATATGCTGAGAGTGTTAAAGATGGAAACCAATTTACCAAAGCTTTAGATACTGCCAGATCAGAAAAAAAACCAGTAATTTTTATGAAAGTTGGAAGATCTGAAGTTGGTGCTGCAGCTGCTAATTCGCATACAGCTTCATTAGCAGGAGAAGATGCTGTTTATGACGAAGTTTTAAAAGCTCATGGGGCTTACAGGGTACGAAGTACAGAAGAGATGTTAGATGTTGCCTATGCTACAAAACCTAGAATATACCCAGCAGGAAAGAATTTAGGGTTAGTCACGATATCTGGTGGTGGTGGTGTCTTAATGGCAGATGCAGCTTCAGATGAGGGATTAACTGTTGGTCCTATGCCACAAGATGCACAAAAAATTTTAAAAGAACTTGTGCCTTTTGCATCACCTATGAATCCAGTGGATGTAACAGCTCAATTTTTTAATGATTTATCAATTGTTCCAAAATTTACTGATTTAATGTTATCTAGAGGAGGTTATGACGCTCTAATTGGTTTTTGGACATCAGTAGCTGGATCGCCGGTTCTTTCAAAACCATTACTTGCTTCATTGAAACAAGCAATGACTGGCTACGAAGATAAAATTTTTATAAACTGCATGGTTGCTCCACAAGAAATATATGAAACATATGAAAAAGAAGGATTTTTATGTATTGAAGATCCTACTAGGGCAGTGGTTGCTATGTCTGCGCTTATGTTTTTTGGGGAGAAATTTAATGAAAATTCAAGATTGAATAATTTTGAGGCTAAAAACTATAAAGTTAATATTCCTAACAAGAATTTAAACGAAATTGATTGTAGTGAAGTGCTTTTAACTGCTGGATTGCCAGTATTAAAACCAATTCTAATAAGCGATATTGAAGACTTATCCTCTTATTTTAAAGAAGGTAAAGATAAATATGTTATGAAAATAGTATCATCAGATATTCAACATAAGACTGATGTTGGTGGTGTGGTTTTGAACATAGATAACTTAGATTTGGCAAGAAGATCCTATCAAGATATTTTTAAAAATGTAAAAAATAATGCTCCTAATGCGCATATAGATGGCATTATGATTTCACCGATGAAAAAGGGCGATATCGAATGTATTTTGGGCGCTAAAATTGATCCAGTTTTTGGACCAATTGTGATGTTTGGCCTTGGTGGAATTTATGCAGAAGTAATGAAAGATATTGTATTTGCAGAAGCTCCTGTGAGTAAACAAAAAGCAAAGCAAATGATTTTATCATTAAAAAGTAAAGATATTTTTTTTGGAGCAAGGGGGAAGCCGCCTGTTGACGTTAATTCATTGTTAAATGCAATTATAAATTTATCAAACTTTATAGCCGCTAATTCAGATAAAGTTGATCAAGTAGAAATGAATCCAATTTTAGTAAGTGAGGCTGAGATAATAGCTCTTGATGCATTAATTATAAAAAAATAAGACGGGGGATAAAATGCCGGAAAACTTAAAAGGTACAGTAGGACCAGAACAGCAATTTAAGAATTTTTTATCTGAGGGTAAATTTATGATTCAAAGATGTAAGAGTCTCAATCAATTTTTCTTTCATCCTCGCGTGGCTTTCCCTGGAAGTGGTGAGCGTGATCTTGAGTGGGTTGAAGCTTCCGGAAATGGAGTAGTGTATAGTTCTTCTTGTAATAGAAGATTACCTGAAAGGGGTGGAGACTTTAATTTATCCTTGATTACACTAGAAGAAGGTCCAAAGATGATGGCAAGAGTTGAGGGTGTGGACCCAGATAAAGTTGAAATTGGTCAAAAAGTTAAAGCTAGAATTTCTTCATTAAATGGAGAACCAGCTATAATTTTTGATATTGTGTAAGGATAAAATGAATGGATCATAATGATATAAATAAATTAAGAGGTAAAACTGCTGTTGTAGGTCTGGCTGAGAGTGGATGTGGTTTAGCATCTGGTTGGAGTGCTATGGAAATAATGGCAACTGCTGTTCATGATGCTTTAGACGATGCAGGAATTAAATTAAAAGAAGTTGACGGAGTTTTTGCTGCAACTGCTTTTCATTCTATGGCGGCAATGTCATTATCTGAGTATTTGGGTGTAAAACCAAAATTTGCAGATGGATCGCAAATAGGGGGATCAAGTTTTTTATCTCATATTCTAACTGCTGCAATGGCTCTTGATGCGGGTTTGATCAATGTAGCTGTTGTTGCTTACGGCTCAAATCAAAAAAGTATTGGAGGTTTTAAAACAATCTCAGAAGCAATGCCTTATGAAGCTCAGTACCAACCAAGAATGCCAGTTTCAGCCTATGCTTTGGCTGCAAAAAGGTATATGTATGAATTTGGTGCGTCTCGTGAGGATCTTGCAAATGTAGCAATTGCTGCAAGAGACTGGGCTTTATTAAATCCTAGAGCTTATACACATCAAGATGGTCCATTAACCGTAAATGATGTTTTGTCTGCAAGGCCTATTGTTGATCCACTTGGAAAATTAGATTGTTGTCTTGTAACAGATGGAGGTGCGGCTGTTGTAATGACTAGATCAGACAGGGCAAAAGACACCAAAAACACTCCTATTTATCTTCTTGGTGCGGCAATGGAACATCACCATCGTATGATTTCTGAAATGCCTGATTTAGTTAGAACTTCAGCGATTGAGAGTGGAGAAAGAGCATTTAGTATGTCTGGTTATACACCTGACGATATGAGTACTATTCAATTGTATGATGCATTTACAATAAATACTCTTTTGTTCCTAGAGGACTTAGGCTTTTGTAAAAAAGGAGAAGCTAAAGAACTTGTCCAAAATAACAATATAGGACCTGATGGAAGCCTAAAAGTAAACACTAACGGTGGTGGGTTATCGTGTGTACATCCTGGAATGTACGGTCTTTTTGTAACTTTAGAAGCTTTAAGGCAGTTAAGAAATGCTTCAGGAGATGATGTTGGTAAAAGACATGATGGTGGATGGATTAATAATGCTAAATTATCTGTCGCTCATGGAAATGGTGGAGTTTTATCAAGTCAGGTTACGAATATATGGGGTGTTTCAGATACTTTATAAGTTATGATTTTATGGTTTCTAGGTAAAAGAATGAACCAGTCTCCTCGTTGAATTTTATCTTGAGTTTTCCCTTGATAGTTATTGGATCAAATGAAAAATTTACTGGATCGTCTGATTTTATCTCAATCACTTGAGAAGGACCAACATGGTAATGAAAAGGACAACTTAAAGGGTATGGTCCTATTAAAAACTTTCTTTGTTTTTCAGATTCTTCTAATGGGAACATATACCCCATTATAGTAACAGTTTCACCATTATACTTTTTGATATTTTCGTCATAAATTGGTTTGATAAGACAGTAATCAAAACCATCTTTATCAATAGTACAATCTTCCACTTCCTTTGTCTTACGAAATAATTGCCATGGTAAAGCATCTCCTGTAACTTTTAATGGCTCAAACATATCCTCGATAATAATATTTTCATTAGGGTCAATATCATTAAGATTAAATTTTTCAAACCCAAATGCTTTATGACAAAAAATAGTAATTAAAATTATAATTAGAAATCTTAAACTCAAAAATTTCTCCTTCACTAAAATTTACGTCATAAAAATATAAATTTTAACTATTTAATAGAATAGATCTTATGTTTTGTTTGTAAACTTTTATACATGGAATTAAGCACGTAATAAACGCAATTATGTTTACAATTATCCATATTAAAAATAAGTCATTTAAAAAATTTAATTGTCCAAGTTCCATGCTTCTACCTACAATAGAAAAATAGTACATACTTTCATATACTATGTATCCAAATATTAGACCAATAGTACTTCCTAAAATAGAAATAATCATTCCTTCTGATAAAATAATGGAAAATAATTTCCATCTTGAAAATCCAAGTGTTCTTAAAATTGCTAAGTCATATTTCCGTTCATTTATGTTATTTAATAAAGTGAACAAGATTCCCAAGAAAGATAATATTATTATTAGTACACTCAAGTAATCAACAATTCTATGAGCATTACCAGTAAGTTTAAGTAGTTTTGAAATTTCAAAACTAGGACTGGCAGCTTGCAAGTTTGTACCTTTGTTAATTAGACGAGGAAAAGAGAAAGATGAAGTCTTATTTTTGTATTTTAATAACAATGAAGTAATCTCTAATTTATCTTTATTTGTAACAGAATGTAAGTTCCAGACACTATCTAAACTTGTTAAAATTAAATTGTCTAAAATAGTTCCGGTTTTTTTTAAAACACCGACAACTTTATAAGGTTGTTCTGCATGAACATCTCCAGTGTCAATTAAGCCGTGTGAGCCAACAAAAAACTTGTTAATTTTTAATTTTGTGATTTTAGATACATTATAACCAATTACGGCCTGCATTGGTTTCGACCAGGTGGTACCTGAAATTAGATCTGCTTTATATAACCTTAAGAAACTTTTGTTAGTTCCAACTATTCTAAAATTTTGGAAATTATCGCCCAATGAAATTGGTGTTGCACTCTTAATGGCAGGATGTTTAATAATTTTTAAAGCGTTTTGATAGCTTATATTTCCAGTAGGAATATCAATATGGTGAATAGAAGATAATATCAATTGAAGTGGGCTTCCTTTTGCACCAACTACAGCATCTAAACCAGGATTATTTTTACTGAAAGTTTCTTTGGTGACTTGATTTACTAGTACAGACACAGTTATGGTTGTAATTCCTACAATCATTAGAAATACACTTAGCAAAAAGTTTAAAGGTTTAGATTTTAGATACAAAATAGATATATAAAAAATATTTATAACTCTTCTCCTAATTTTAAAATATTAGAGAAATTTATTAGAGATTGTATGCGGTTATCATGTGTTATAAGTATAAGAGAAGCTTTACAACGCAAGCTTTCTTCTTTTATCAAATGAGCAATAATATTGGCATTTTTATCGTCTAATGATGAAGTTGGTTCATCACAAAAAACCCATTTCGGATCTCCAACAAATGCACGTGCCACCGCAAGTCTTTGTTTTTCACCAATGCTTAAGTTTGCAACTTTTATATGTGATTTGTTTGCCAGTCCAACTCTATCCAAAAGGTTAAAAAACGGAATTGATTTTTTTGTATCAATAGCACTAAGAGCAATTTCTATGTTTTGTTTAACAGTGAATGTATTAATTAAGTTGAAATTCTGAAAAACAATACCAAGATTTTTACCTCTAAATTCGTCTATTTTGTTTTCAGGTAAATTATAGAGGTCAATACTATTATAAGTTATTTTACCAGTGGTTGGTTTTTGAATACCGCATAAAATACTAAGTAATGTTGTTTTACCAATTCCAGAAGGACCAGTTATTAAAAGGTCCTTCTGAGGTTTAAGATTTAAATTGATGTTTGAAAATAGTTTTTGTCCGTCTATATCAAATGATATATCTTCACAAATAAACATTTCTAATCATTACCCTAAACAATCTTTCAGACTTTTAGCCATGTTTTTGAGTAATTGTAAATAAAAATTTTCTCCACTTTTTACATTAATACCAATAGGATCTAGTGTACCTATTTGTGCATTGGTACCTTCAACCACAATTTTTACTAATTTACTATCAAACTGAGGTTCTTGAAAAACACATGAAGCTTTTAATTTAATAATTTTATCTTTTATAAAAGATATTTGCTTTGGTGAAGAAGCTACATCTCCTTCTAACGTAACAGAGCCAACAGCATTTAAACCGAAACTTTTTTCAAAATATTGATATGCATCATGAAATACTACAAATGGTTTATCTTTAATACCTGATAATTCATTTTTTAATTCAACTTTTAATTGATTAATTTTCTTAATCATTTGATTGGCATTTTGATCATACGTTTTGGCATTTTCTGGGAAAAATAAACTCAATTCTTTATTTATCTTTTTGATAATTTTCACTGCGTTATCTGGACTTAACCAAATGTGAACGTCATCTTCTTTTTCATGATCATCGTGATCATCATGTTTTTTTGCATGTTTGTCATGGTCGTGATCATCGTGCTTCTTTTCATGTTTATCATGGTTGTGATCATCGTGCTTCTTTTCATGTTTATCATGGTCGTGATCATCGTGCTTCTTTTCATGTTTATCATGGTCATGATCGTCATGTTTTTTTGCATGTTTGTCATGGTCATTATGATCTCCATGACCATGGTGATGGTCATGACGTTCCCATGCTTCATTATCTCTTATTGCTAAATGTTTAATTCCAGTATCTTCCATTAAGTTGATTATTTTTATGTTTTTAGGAAGGTTTTTAAATACTTTAGCCACACTCGACTCAAGATGATCTGAAACAAAAAATATTATGTTTGCATTTTGCAGTTTTTTTGTATCTGAAGGTTTTAACTTATGTTCGTGAGGAGAAATTTCAGCTGGTATTAATGAAATTGTTTTACCAGTATTTCCAATAATAGCACTTACTAAAGAATTTATTGGTTGAATAGTTGTAACAACTCCTGTTGTTTCAGCAGCAAATAAATTGAAACTATAACAAATTATGAAAGAAAAAATAGTTAGAAATTTAAACATTATTATATGTCCTTGATTAGCGGTTGCAATGTTATAACATAACATATATTATATTGTTTCAAAGTCAACTTTATTATTGTAGAGTAGGGCATGAATATGAAAACAAAATCCACAACTGAATTAAATGATACAATTTATAAAGTTGAACAAATTTGTAAATCAAATAAATTAGGTCTTACACAAATTAGACGACAAGTTTTTGAGATAATTGTTAAAAATAACAAACCTGTAAAAGCTTATGAAATACTTGATGAAATAAGCAATATAAATGACAAATCTTCGCATCCACCAACAGTTTACAGAGCGATTGATTTTTTAATAGAAAATGGGTTTGTTCATAAGCTAAATTCCATAAATTCTTATGTAGGATGTTTTCATCCTAAGGCTAATAAAGAATGTTATTTTTTAATTTGTAAAAAATGTAATATTTATCAAGAATGCTGTGACGACAGTTTAAAAGACAGAATTTCAAAAACTGCTGTACATCATAACTTTGTTATTAGTAATACTACACTAGAAATTGAAGGACATTGTCTAGACTGCAATCAAAAATGAACACATTTAATGCCTTAATTTCTGCTTCAAACGTTAGCGTTTTCAAACATCAGAAATCTATTTTAAAAAACATCGATATACAAATTAATAAAAATGATTTTATTACTATCATTGGCCCTAACGGTGCTGGCAAAACCATGCTATTAAAATGTTTGATGGGTTTTTATAAACCTAATTTTGGAGAGATTCAGAAAAAAGACAAATTAAAAATAGGGTACATGCCACAAAGTATAAATGTAATTAATACAATGCCTATAACGGTAAAAAATTTTATTACTGTTCGAAAAAAATATGATGATATTTCTTTCAAACAAGTAATTTCAGAGGTTGATATTAGACATTTAGTGGACAAACAACTTTCAGTCTTATCTGGTGGAGAAATGCAAAGAGTTTTGTTGGCAAGAAGTTTGTTAAATAACCCGGACTTACTTGTTTTGGATGAACCTGCTCAAAATTTAGATATATCAGGGCAATTGAGTTTTTATAAACTGATTCAAGAAATATATTCAAAAAGAGATATTAGTATTTTAATGGTTTCTCACGATCTACATTTAGTAATGGTTTCAACAAAAAAAGTTTTGTGCCTTTCTAATCATATTTGTTGTTCAGGAAAACCTCAGCAAGTTGCTCAAGACCCAGAATTTATTTCTATGTTTGGTAAAGACATGGCCAATATGATGGCCGTTTACCAACATACAAACAATCCATCTCACAGTGATAGCAATTTTTTAATTGGAGACAAAAATAACTGACCCATTTATTTTAAGAGGTATACTTGCAGGCATTGCGGTTGCTTTAATATCTGGACTTGTAGGATGTTTTGTTGTTTGGCGACGAATGTCTTACTACGGAGAATCTATTGCACATAGTTCGTTATTAGGTGTTGGATTAGGTATCTTGCTAGGTACTGGAATTAACTTTGGAATTATTGTTGTATGTTTGATTTTTGGTATACTTTTTCTGTGGCTCCAGCAAAATAAAATTTTGTCAACAGATACCCTTTTAGGAGTTTTGGCTCATCTAGCTCTTTCCATTGGTATCATTGTAATCTCTCTTAACAGAATTAAAATTGATATTCATGCGTTTTTGTTTGGAGATATTTTGACAGTTAGCTCAAATGATTTGTGGTGGATGTATCTTGGCGTAATTTTAGTTATTATTCTTGTTTCTATAAATTGGTCTTCACTTCTATTGGTTACAATAGATGAAGACTTAGCAAGAGCTGAGGGTATAAATCCTATATATATTAATCTATTACTTACAACTGTATTAACTATTGTTGTAGCAGTATCATTACAAATTATAGGATTATTGCTAATAACAGCAATGTTGATAATACCTGCTGCGACTTCTAGAAGATTAGCAGGTTCACCACAGCAAATGGCACTATTTGCTACATTGATTGGCATTTTTTCAGTAATATTAGGTATTTTTCTTTCCGTAGAAGTCGATGCCCCATCTGGGCCATCAATAGTAATTGTAAGTGCTACTTTGTTCTTTCTTTCTTACCTATTTGGACTTATAAAAAAAGATTGAAATTATTGAAATTGTATAAGTAAGTTTTATGGTTTTAAAATAATTTTCCCTTTTGCACCTCTTGCAAGAATTTTTTCTAAAACATTAGCTGCTTCAGATAGTGCATGATTTTCCTCTATTAGTGGTTTTAATAGACCTTTTTGGTACCAGTCAAATAATTCAATCATATTTTTTTTATATTCATCTGGTTCAGCCCTGGTAAATGCACCCCAAAAAACACCAACCACACTGAATTCTTTAACCAAAGCTAAATTCACTGCTAATTTAGGTATTGTTCCAGATGCAAATCCAATGACTAATAATCTTCCTTTTCTCGCCATTGTTCTTGCAATTGTATCAAAAGTATCTCCACCAACGGGATCAAAAATAACATCAATACCTTTACCGCCTGAAATTTCTTTTAGTTTTTCTTTTAAGTTGTCATATCCTATTGATAAATCAGCCCCATTTTCTTCAGCTATTTTTTGTTTTTCACTGTTAGAAGCAACAGCAATCACTTTTGCCCCCATGATCTTACCAATTTGGATGGCAGCTATTCCAGTAGAACCTGATGCACCTAATACAACAAGTGTTTCACCTTTTTTTAAATTTCCTCTTTGTTTTAGAGCATAGTGTGATGTTCCGTAAGCACACAATAATGCACAACCATCATCATATGACATATTTTCAGGAATTTTAAATGTAGAAGATGTGTTAACCACAATTTTTTCTGCATATCCATTAAGTTGAGATAGTGCAGCAATGCGATCTCCTACTACAAAATCAGAGACTTTAGATCCAAGGCTAATTACTTCACCAGCAACTTCCATACCTGGAATAAAAGGAGTTTCAGGCTTGAGCTGATATTTTCCTTGAACAAGAAGGCCGTCAGGAAAATTTACACCTACAGAATTAACTTTAATTAAAATACTATCTTCATTTAGGTTTGGTTCATCTACTTCTTTGTATTGAATCTCTCTAATAGGGCCAAAGTTATTGCATACTATAGCTTTCATAATAATTCCTTAATTTTTATGGAAATACTAATGATATTGTTTCTGCTATGAAAGCAGGTTTAGTATCATTTTTAATTTCTAATTCACACTTATTTACAACTCTAAAACCTCCATTTTTCATTTCCTCACAAGAAATTATTGTTCTATTTAGCCGAACATGAGAGCCAACCTTTACCATGTTAATGAAACGTACTTTGTCAGATCCATAGTTAAGAGTTCTAGATGTATTTTTAATTTCTGCATTTTGAGCAGCTAATTTTGGAAGTAGAGAAACCATATAATATCCATGTGCAATTGTTTTTCCATCAGGCATTTCTTTTTTGGCTCTTTCTTCGTCAACATGTATCCATTGATGATCAGATGTGGCATCAGCAAATTTATTTATTTTCTCTTGTGTAACATAATACCAGTCACTTGGAGTAAGAGGCTTATTTATAAAATTTTTTATTTCGTTAGGATTATTTATTATAATCATTTTAAACACCTGTAATTATTTTTTAATTTTAAATATACACTTGAAGTTAGCTTATTACATAATATTTAGTTTAAATCTTGAAATTTTAAAATTTATAATGATTTAATAACTATGAATTCAACTATACCAAAAATAGATTATAAAATCATTGTAAATCAAAATGATCCATCCTTTGAAGACGAGTCTAAAAAATTTAATTATGCAATTTCTCAATATGGTTTTTTGTTATTAAAAAATACCCTTATTGATTCAAATGTAAAAAAAAATATTTTTAAAACCTATAAAGCTTTTTTTAGTCTTACTCTTGAGGAAAAGAACGAAGTAAATATGGCTTTAACATCTTCAAATAGAGGGTGGGGTGCACCACGTGGAGAACAAGTTAATCCAGATTATAATCCTGATTATAAAGAAATTTTTGACTCAGGACCGTTTAAAAAAGTTAGTTCAAAGTTTAAAAATCTAACTTATTATTCTGAAAATCTTTGGCCTTCTCAACTACCTAATTTTGAAGAAAATGTTAACGAATATTACGATCTATGTACGCAAATAGGTATAAACATACTTTCTTCTATTGAGTTTTCATTAGGTTATTCTGAAAACTTTTTTAGAGATAAATTCAAAAATCCTATGTCGTTGTTGAGGTGCAATTACTATCCTCCCAGAAAGTCTGCGTTATCAAATAAAGATTATGGAATAGCTCCTCATACTGACTATGGTTGTTTAACGATTCTACTAACAGATAGTAACCCTGGTCTTGAAATTAAAAATCCTTCTAACGAATGGGAGTTAGTTAATCCTAAAGAAGATGAGGTTATTGTGAATTTTGGTGATATGTTAGAATTTTGGTCTGGGGAAAAAATAAAAGCTACACCACACCGAGTATATGGAAATAATAATGAAAGATTTTCCATACCATTTTTCTTTAATCCTCAATTTGACACCATAATATCTGAAAAAGCTAATATAATAGCTGGCGAATATTTATCTAAAAAATACGACACAACTTATTCACACAAAAAGCTATAAATTAATTTTATTTTACTTTGAAATAGTACTATTAATAATTTATTTTAGGTGATTATATATTTAAATATAATTTGATAGGAGAGTAATTTGTTTGGTTTAATGCAGGATCATCCTCTATTAATTTCAACTATTTTTGAACATGCTATTAAAAACTATAGCAGTCAAGAAATTGTATCAAATACAGTTGAAGGTGGTATCCATAGATATAATTACTTTGACTGGGGAAAAAGAACTAAGAAATTAGCTAATGCCTTAAAATCACTTGACTTGAAAAAAAGTGATAGAGTGGGGACATTGGCATGGAATGGTTATAGACACTTGGAAATCTATTATGCAACTTCATCAAGTGGTTTAGTTTGTCATACTATAAACCCTAGACTTCATCCTGATCAAGTTTCTTATATTGTTAATCATGCAAAAGACAAAGTTTTATGTGTTGATTTAAATATTTTACCTTTAGTCGAAAAAGCCTCAGAAAACTTTAAAACCGTACAGGCTATTATTGTAATGACTGACGATAAAAATATGGTTAAACCAAGTATTAAAAGTGGTATCAAAGTAATTTGTTATGAGGATTTGATTAAGGATCATTCAGATCAATATGATTGGCCTCAACTAGATGAAAAGACAGCATCTTCACTATGTTATACATCTGGAACAACAGGAAATCCAAAAGGAGTTTTATATTCTCATCGATCAACAGTACTTCATGCCTATGGAATGAATTTAAAAGATGTTGTTCCTTACGGTGTTAAAGATGTTGTCTTGCCTGTAGTTCCTATGTTTCACGTTAATGCATGGGGTACTCCTTATGCAGCTCCGATGTGTGGAACAAAATTAGTATTTCCAGGCGCTAAATTAGATGGAGAAAGTATAACAAACCTAATGAATGATGAGAAAGTTACTATTTCTCTTGGTGTTCCGACCATTTGGCTTTTGTTATTAAATTATTTAAGAGATTCAGGCAAAAAAATTGATACAGTAAAAAGACTTGTTATTGGGGGATCCTCATGCCCAAGAACCTTGTTTGAAGGATTTGAAGATGAGTTTGGTGCAGAAGTAATACATGCTTGGGGTATGACAGAAATGAGCCCACTAGGAACTGTAAATATGCCAGCATTAGGAGATGAACCTAAGGATACAAAAGAATATTACGATCAAAAATTACCTCAGGGAAGAACAATTTTTGGACATCAAATGAAGTTGGTTGATGATGATGGCAATGATTTGCCTGAGGATGGAGAAACTCAAGGAAGATTGCTCTCAAGAGGTTACTGGGTCTTAAAAGAGTATTTTGAAGATAACTCTGAGAAAGACAGATTTCTAGATGGTGGTTGGTTCGACACAGGTGATGTTGCAAAAATAGATCAAGATGGGTTCATGACTATAACAGATAGAACCAAAGATATAATCAAATCTGGAGGAGAATGGATAAGTTCAATAGATTTAGAGAATATATGTGTTGGTCACCCAGAAGTTGCAAATGCTGCTGTCATATCTGTTCCACACGAAAAATGGGAAGAAAGGCCAATTGTAATTGTTCAGCCAATGCCGGGGAAATCACCTGCAAAAGATGATATATTAAAAATGTATAATGGTAAGGTTGCAAAATGGATGATACCAGACGACGTAATTTTTACAGATAATATTCCTTTGGGAGCAACTGGCAAAATATTAAAAAACAAACTCAGAGACCAATTTGGTGGGCATAAAATAAGTTAAGTATTTTTTTTTAAGATATTAATTGCATAAATTCAGATCTTATTTCTGCATCATCTTTAAAAACACCAAGCATCCGTTTGGTAACTGTACTAGATTCAGGTTTATGAACCCCTCTAGTTGTCATACATTGATGAGATGCATCTATAATCACAGCAACTCCTAAGGGGTCTAAAACTCTTTGAATTGTCTCAGCAATTTGTGAAGTCAATGTTTCTTGTATTTGAAGTCTTTTTGCATAAACATCTACTAATCTAGCTAATTTGCTTATTCCAACAACTCGTTTGTTAGGCATATATGCTACATGAGCTATACCAAGAATTGGAACGATATGATGTTCACAATGAGATTCTAATCTAATATTTTTTATCAGTACCATTTCATCGTAACCTTCAACTTCTTCAAAAGTCTTTGATAAGATCTCATCAGGGTTTTGGCTGTAGCCTTCAAAAAACTCTTTATAAGCATCCACAACTCTTTTAGGAGTTTCAATTAAACCTTCTCTATTGGGGTTGTCTCCAGCCCAAGCAATAAGTGTTTTGACAGCACCCATAGCTTCTTCACGAGAAGGGTCTGGATTAAATTTAATTATATTTGAGTTTTCAGATTTATTTTTCATTTGTTCACTTTTTTTTAGATTGCTGTAATGTTATAACATAACAATATATTTAATTTTAAAGCAAACTAATTCAATAAATTATGTCTTCATTTCCAAAAAATATAGGAATATCAGTTTTAACAGGCTTTTTAGGAAGTGGAAAAACCACTATTTTAACATCTTTGATAAAACAAAAACAGATGGCTAATGCAGCTATTATTATTAATGAATTTGGTGAGGTTGGTTTAGATCATGATTTAATTGAAACTACTGACGAAAATGTAATTGAATTACAAAATGGATGTATTTGCTGTACAATTCAGGGTGATTTAAAAACAACACTTCTTAATCTTTTAAAAAAAATGGAAAAGGGGGAAGTTTCACCTTTCAATCATGTGATAATCGAAACTACTGGTCTGGCTGATCCTGTTCCTATAATTCATACTCTAATGACATCTTTGGATCTTCAAAGAATATATGCAATAGATGGCGTGATAACAGTTGTTGATTCAATAAATGGTGAATCTACATACAAAGCTCATGAAGAATCGGTAAAGCAAACAGCTTTTGCAGACATAATTATATTAAGTAAGACCGACATTGCAGATAAAGAAAAAGTAAATTCTTTAACCAAGAGAATAAAAGCAATTAACACAAAAGTTACTATAATTAAAAGTGATAAGAACTCTTTACCAGTATCAAAGTTACTAGGACTTAATGATTATAATCCACAAAATAAAGACTGGAACGTTAGAGAGTGGTTGGAGATTGAAAAAAACAAATCTTCTATTCATTCGCATGATCATCATGATCATCATCACGAACATGACGTAAATCGGCATGGTGACGATATCGAAACTTTTGCAATGGTAACCAGTCAACCAGTAAGTATGACCTCAGTAAATTTTTTTCTGGAATTACTTATGAGTCAGATGGGCGAGAATATACTGAGAATCAAAGGTATCTTAAATATAAAAGGACAGAGTTGTCCGGCCGTTATTCATGGCGTTCAGCATATTTTCCATCCTTTAGAGTGGTTGGAAAAATGGCCAAGTGAATATAAGCAATCACGTTTAGTTTTTATTACTAAAAATATAAAAAAAGATACTATAGATGATTTATTTAAAATTATTGGAGAAAATGAATTACATTAAATTTGATCAAATCTAATATTATTTAATTTATTCCATATGTCTTCTTGAAATTAAAGATCCACCATCTACGGGAATTATTGATCCAGTAATGTAAGAGCTTGCTCTAGAGCAAAGAAATATAGCAGTACCTGCCATATCTTCTGGGATACCAATACGACCTCTTGGAACAGAAGATTTAATTTGTTCGCCATATTCTTCAAGAGTATGTGCCATCATATTACTTTGAAAAGGTCCTGGAGCGATAGCATTAATATTAATGTTTCTGTGAGCTAATCTATTAGCCAGAACTCGAGTAAGTTGATGTACAGCAGCTTTTGAAGCTGGGTAGGAATACGTTTCTGCTCTTGGTATACCTATTCCGTCAATGGAACCGACATTTATTACTCTTGAAGGATCAGAATTATTGCCAGATTGTTCTAATATTTTTGCTAACTTTTGAGTTAAAAAAAATACTGATTTTACATTAGTGTCCATAACTTTGTTCCACCCATTTTCAGGGAATTCGTCAAAGGATGCGCCCCATGCAGCTCCAGCATTATTAATTAAGATATTGAGTTGTTTTTCATTTTTTATAATATTATTAACTAACTTGTCCATTTCATTCATATCAGTTAAATCAGCAGGTATAGAAATACATTCCCCAAATTTAGATAGTTCATCTGCTTTTTTATTACATTGTTCTGATTTTCTCGAAGTGATGTAGGTTTTTACACCATTTTTTACAAACCCCTCAGCTATCATAGCACCAATACCCCTTGATCCTCCAGTGACAAGAGCTACTTTACCCTCAACATTAAATAAGTCCTTCATGTTATTCCTTAAAAGTATTAAAATTTGTTTATAATATTTACTAGTTATCCTTTTATTTAACATTATAAAAAGTTATAAAATTATTACAGCATTTTTATATTTTAAATTATTTGGAAATATATTGTAAATTATTATGACCTATAAAGAACAAGAGCTTATAGATGTTAGAAAAGACGAACAACTAGACTTAGAAAACCTTAGTCAATATCTTAAAAATATTTTAAAATTAGAATTTAATAATTTGACTTCTCTTCAGTTTTCTGGAGGGCACGCTAACTTAACTTATTTAATAAAATTAGATGAAAAAGAATACGTTTTAAGAAGACCACCCCTTGGGCCAATTGCTCCATCTTCTCATGATATGTATAGGGAGCATAGAGTTCAATCAAGTTTGAATGCCTTATTTCCTCTAGCTCCAAAAAGTTTATACTTTTGTGGTGACGAAACAGTTATTGGTTCAAAGTTTCATATTATTGAAAGAAGAAATGGATTTGTTGTAAGAAAACAATTTGAGCCCTATATTTTTCCATCAAAAGATAATTTAAGAAAAATAAGTTTTAAAATTATCGACGTTCTTTCTGATTTACATAAAATTAACCCAGATGAAGTTGGTTTAGGTGATTTGGGCAAACCAGAAGGTTTTGTCTTAAGGCAACTAAATGGTTGGGAAGAAAGATGGAAAAAATCTACAGATGACAAAGTTTTAAGATCAAAATTTGAAAAATTAATAAGTTTTTTAAGATCATCTTCACCTCAACCTCAAGCCGTTACAATTTTGCATAATGACTTTAAGTTAGATAATATCATGTGGAGTAATTCAGATCCATTTGATCCAATTGCAGTTTTTGACTGGGATATGTGCACCAGGGGGGATCCATTAATGGATTTAGGTCATATGTTAAATTATTGGATAGATGAAACAGATAATGAAGACTGTAAATTAATAACTTCAATGCCTGCAGATAAAATCTTATATCCTACAAGAAAAGAGATAGTAGATTATTATTCTAAAAAAACTGGCTTCAATGTTGAAAATATTAACTGGTATTATGCTTTTGGAGCATTTAAGCTTGCCGTAATATTACAACAAATTTTTTATAGGTTTCAAAAGGGGCAGACACAGGATGAGAGATTTTCCAATTTTGGAAAAAGAATAGATGCTCTGATAAATAGAGCAAATAATGTATTTTAATAAAACCTAGAGGATGAAATGAACTTTGAAAATTCACAAAAAGTTAAGGATTTACAAGAAAAAATTACAAATTTTATGAATGAACATGTCTACGAAAGTGAAGCTATTTATAAAAAGCAAGTCGAAGAAGGAGGTAGATGGTGTATTCCTCAGATAATGGAAGAACTAAAGTCCAAAGCTAAATCACAAGGATTGTGGAATTTATTTTTGCCAGAAAGTGACTTAGGTGCTGGGTTAACAAATACAGAATATGCCCCTTTATGTGAAATTATGGGACGTTCTCCAATTGGAGCTGAAGTTTTTAATTGCTCTGCTCCAGATACCGGGAATATGGAGGTTTTGGTTAGATATGGAACTGAGTTACAAAAAGAAGAATGGTTAAAACCTTTACTTAATGGTGAAATTCGTTCTTCTTTTGCAATGACTGAACCTGATGTTGCATCATCGGATGCATCCAACATCCAAGGAAGCATTGTAAGAGAGGGCGATTATTACATCATAAATGCAAAAAAATGGTGGACTTCAGGGGCAATGGATCCTAGGTGTAAAATAATGATTTTTATGGGTAAAACAGACCCAAATGCTGATAAATACAAGCAACAATCAATGATTTTAGTTCCTTTTGATACCCCTGGTGTAAACGTGCTAAGACATCTACCTGTTTTTGGTTATGATCATGCGCCACATGGTCACGCAGAGGTTGAATTTAAAGATGTTAAAGTCCCTGTTTCTAATATTTTATTGGGTGAGGGTAGGGGGTTTGAGATTGCTCAAGGACGATTAGGTCCAGGAAGAATTCATCATTGTATGCGATTGATTGGACAAGCTGAAAGAGCCCTTGAGTTAATGATCTCACGTGCAAAATCTAGAGTTGCATTTGGAAAGCCAATTGCTCAACAAGGTGTTGTTATGAATGCTATAGCTGATAGTAGAGCTGAAATCGAGCAGGCTAGATTGTTGGTTCTTAAAACTGCTCACATGATGGATACAGTTGGAAATAAAATTGCAAGAAAAGAAATTTCTATGATCAAAGTTGTAGCACCTAATATGGCTACTAGGGTAATTGATAGAGCTATACAAGTTCATGGTGGTGGTGGAGTGACCTCTGACTTTCCCTTATCTTATGCATATGGTTACGCAAGAGCATTAAGATTAGCTGACGGCCCTGATGAAGTTCATAATATGAGCGTTGCAAAATTAGAGATGAGAGATAAAAATTAGGAAATTTCCTAATAATAATGATATTATGAATATACAACAGATAGAAACCTTTAAAGGTCTTGTTAAACCTAATGATTTAAGTGAATTAAGATTTTTAAGAAGATCTAGTTCTACAAAATTTTTTGAAGATGCAACTCATTTTACAAAAGGAATTTTAAAAAATTTAATAATAGATAGCCAAAAGCATTTAGAATCTGAATTTTTTGATACATCAATATTTGAGTATATGACAATCTACGTTAATACAGAACTTAATTTAGCATCTAAAGATAAAATTATAGTTACTCACAGATTATTTTTATCAAATAAAGATAATAATAATGAAGATCAAATAATATCAAAACAATCTCTGGTCTTAATTATTAAAAATGTCGATAAATCATTTAAGATTGATATAAGTAATTCAAATGGTATTTATTCTGCTTTTAAGGATTTGGTAAAAAAAGAAGATTGTGATCAAATGTCTCACATGAATGTCCAATATTATTTTGGAAAACATGCAGACGCAATTAAATGTCTTTTTAATAAAATCAATAGCTACTCTGGTAAAAATATTCAATATAACATTTTAAATGAAAGATGTATTTTTAGTCGTGAAGTTCACTTAAATTCTGTGTTAGAGATAGTTTTTAAAGTTAAATCAATTGAAGATAATAAACTTTTATTATTGAGCAAAGTTTATAGCATAGATCACGAAAATGTTGCAGCTTACTTTGAAACGTCTATTTCATTGGATGTAAATGAACAAATAAAAAAAATAATTTCAGATTTATTCTCTTCAAACTGCTTTACATTTTTAAATGAATTAGAATTTTCAAATTTAAGGCCACTAACTGATAGTAGACCGCTAAAAAATCATTCCAGAAGTGCGTTTATTAGTTGTAAAAGTGCAGTTAACACTTGGGATTTAGATCATAATGCAGTGGGATCAAGTCAATTTAAAATAGGTTGTATATCTGACGCTGCTACTCACTTATTTACACATTGTGGAGCAGACTTTAATTGGAGAAATGAATATGATATCGGATCTGCTGCATTAGATTATTCTGTGAGATATTATAAAGATGCTCCACTTGGAATGGCAGTTACGATGCATACTAATTTTACAAAGATAGGAAACAAATCATTAAAATTTATTCACCACATGGTGGACGATAGTACTGGTGATGTAATAATGGATATTGAGATTGTTGCAGTTTTATTTGATTTAAAAAAAAGGAAATCAATGGTTGTCCCGGAAGATTTTAGAATTAAAGCTTCTAAATTATTAATAGATAACTAAATAAACTTAACTTAACTTAACTTAATAACTTAAATCTATCCCTATGATAATCTGCATCACCCATTAAATGATCAATCATGATGAGTCTCTTTGCATAATGTGCAACTGAGTACTCCCATGTCATTGCAATTCCACCGTGAAGTTGTATTGACTCCTCAGCTATAAGTTTGCCAACTCTTCCTACTAAATTTTTTGCAGCAGATATATTCTTATCTCGTGTTGATGAATTAGTCTCAAATGTAGAAGATGCTAACATTACAGCAGACCTTACTTGTTCAATTTCCAGCATCATATCTACCATTCTATGTTGTATACTTTGAAAAGACCCAATAGATTTACCGAATTGTTTTCTAGTTTTCAAATAGTCGAGTGTTAAATCAAAGCATACTTGCATTATACCAACAGCTTCTGCAGAAAGAGCAAGTGCACCTGCAGAATTTGCTTTGATAATACACTCAAGAGCTAGTTCATCCTTACATAATAATTCAGCATTTACATTGTCAAAATTAAGCTCAGCTGATCTATAACCATCTATTGTATTATAGGATCTATTATTAATTTTATCATTATCAACTAAAAATAAACCAATCCCGTTTTTGTCATTAATTTTTCCTTCTATTCTCGCAGAAATTATAACTTTATCTGCAGAATCACCATTAATTACAAAAGATTTACTCCCATTTAGTTTCCAGTTTTCATTTTCGAAAAAGGCTTTACTCTCTACAAAATGGTCTTCATATCTATTATTCATTTCCATATGAGCAAATGATACTAATAATCGTCCGTCAATAATTTCGTTTATTAGATCAGTTTTAGGATTTTTTATAGAAGACAAAATTGTACTTGATAATAAGCCAGAAGATAAAAATGGTTCAATGCATAATGATTTTCCAATTAATTCAAAAATTATGCTGATATCCTCGCCTGAGCCTCCTAGGCCTCCAAAGCTTGGTGAAATCAAACCACTTATCACACCTAAATTTGAACTTTCTTTCCAAAATTCTCTTGAAAAGCCGTCATTCATGTCTAAGTATTCACTCCTTTTTTTGATATCATTATAACTATTTTCAAAAAAACGAGCTACGGTTTCCTGAAGCATTTTTCTTTCTTCAGATAACGAAAAATCCATTCTTATTTCCTATAAACCAAATGATGCTTTTGCGACTATATTTTTTTGGATTTCATTAGATCCACCATATATAGAAATTTTTCTCATATTAAAGTACTGCTTTGCAATAGGGCCAGCGTATTCTGGTCCAATTGGCATTTCATTCCAACCCTCGTCAAATTGTTCGGGTAAATATGGTAAAGCTTGAGGTCCAAGCGCCTTTCTAAGTAATTCAGTTGTTTTCTGTCTCACAAGTGTTCCTTTAATCTTAAGTAAAGAACTTTCCATCCCTGGCGCTTTGCCTTCAGCAGCAGCACTAACTGTTCTAAGGTTGAAAATTTCCATGGCTAATAGATCTATTTCTAATTCAGCAACTTCTGAAGAAAACATTGGATCTTCAATTAGTGGTTTTCCATTTTTCGTCGATTTTTTTGAAACCATTTTTAAGTGATTTAAAGCCGATTTTGAATTAGGAACACCAGCTATTCCGGTTCTTTCAAAAGTTAGTAAATATTTTGCGTATGTCCAGCCTTCATTCTCTTTTCCAACCAGATTTTTTTTAGGAACTTTAACATCAGTGAACCAAACCTCATTAACTTCATGTTCACCATCGAGTGTTATTATTGGTTTTACTTCAACACCTGGAGAGTCCATATCTATAAGAAGAAAAGAAATTCCTAATTGAGGTTTAACATTAAGATCAGTTTTAACGAGACAAAAAATCTTATCAGCATGATGACCTAAAGTTGTCCAAGTTTTCTGTCCATTAACTATATAATGGTCACCTTTATCTATTGCTGTTGTTTTAAGACTTGCAAGATCTGAGCCTGCTCCAGGTTCAGAATATCCCTGAGCCCACCAATCCTCATTATTTAAAATTCTTGGAAGATAATAATTTTTTTGTTCTTCTGATCCAAACTCAATCAAGACTGGACCTAACATATTTACGCCAAATGGCACAATTCTTGGTGCTGATGCCTTTACAATTTCTTCTTCAAATATGTGTTTTTCAATCGCATTCCATCCAGTTCCACCATATTCTTCAGGCCAATGCCAAGCAATCCAACCCTTTTTACTTAAATTATTCATAAATAATTCGTAATCTTCTTTAGTAAGTCTTTGGTATTTTTTTACTTTTTCAGACAAGTACTTTGGAAGCGTCTCTTTGAGCCAATCTCTTACTTCTGTTCGAAATTTTTCTTCTTTTTCAGAATATTCAAAATTCATTTTTAATTACCATTCAGTTTGATATAATTTTATTGTATAGGTTTGTTATAACATTCGATAATGAAATTCAACAATATGAAAGGTTAGAATGCAAATCAACAAAATAAAGAAAGAGATGACCGAAATTTTGTCTGATGTATTTGATGGATCAACAATTATGGTCGGTGGTTTTGGTGAAGCCGGAAGTCCAATTGAGTTATTGCATGGGTTAATTGATAAAGGTACTAAGGATTTAACAATTATTGCTAATAACTCCGGAAATGGAAGAGTGGGTCTGGGTGCATTAATTGGTCAAAGGCAAGTTAAAAAAGTCATTTGTTCTTTTGCAAGATCTGCCAAAGGAGTTACTTTCCCGGAATTATATAATAAAGGTGAAATCGAATTAGAAGTTGTTCCACAAGGGACTTTGGCTGAGAGAATTAGGGCAGCCGGGTCAGGTATACCTGGATTTTATACTGCTACTGGAGTTGGTACTCCTTTAGCCGAAGGCAAAGAAGAAAAAATTTTTAACGGAAAGAAATTTATCCTTGAAGAAGCTCTAAAAGCAGATTTTGCTTTTGTTAAAGCAGAAACAGCTGACAGATACGGTAACCTAACATACAATAAAACTGCTAGGAATTTTAACCCCATAATGTGTATGGCTGCAGATAAGTCATTAGTTCAAGTAAAAAAAATCTTAGAACCAAGTGAAATGAACCCTGAACATGTCATTACACCAGGTATTTTTGTTCAAAGTGTTATTAATATAGAAAACCCTATTATTGAGACCAATGCAATTGAAGAAGGGATGACATATCCATGACAAATATATTTACAAATGATTTAATTAAGGGATGGGACAGAAATACAATTGCATCAAAAATAGCAAATGACTTGCCTCATTCCTCTTATGTAAATCTAGGTATTGGTATGCCAGAATTAGTATCTCAATACATTAAAGAAGATAGAGAAATAATTTATCATTCAGAAAATGGTTTATTGGGAATGGGACCATCACCAAATGAGAACGAAATTGATTTAGACCTCATAAATGCTGGTAAAAAACCAGTTACCATTCTTCCGGGAGGGAGTTTTTGTCATCATGCTGACAGCTTTTCTATGATAAGAGGAGGGCATATTGATTACTGTGTACTTGGGGCAATGGAAATTTCTGTTACAGGAGATCTTGCAAATTGGTCAACTGGTAAAGGGATACCAGCAGTAGGTGGAGCTATGGATTTAGTTGCTGGAGCTAAAAACGTATTTGTAATGACACAGCATTTGACGAAAGAAGGAAAGCCTAAACTGGTTCGAGAGTGTACATTACCACTCACAGGAGCAGGGGTTGTTTCTAGAATTTATTCAGATTACGCAGTACTAGACATAACAAATGACGGTTTTAAAGTAATTCAGTTAAATGAAGATATAACAATTGAATATCTAAGAACTGTTACAGATGGAAATATATATCAGTAATTTAGTCTTCATACGAAACTTGATCATTTTTTATATAATCAAGTGCTTTTTGAGAAATTTTTAGACCATTTTTTACCTTTTCATCCATCTCATTTTCTAATTCGACAATTCTTTGTAACTTTTCTATAACTTTGTCAATCTTGTTAAATGGCACAACAGTGACACCATCTGCATCAGCAACAATTATATCTCCAGAATCAACTGTCTTACCGCCTATTTCTATTGGGTATCCAATTTTGGCTGGACCACTATTATACGGAGAGTTTGGGTTTAATCCTGTACAAAAGCAGCTTAGACCAGTCTCTTTAATGCCCTCCAAGTCTCTCATCGGACCATCTGTAACAAGACCAACACCTCCATTATTTTTTATCATTCCAGCAATTCTGTCACCAACTGCTGCAGTTCCTTGAAAACCACTTACTCCATTAACAATAACGTCACCAGGTTGAACTTCACTTAACGCAATTGACATTCCTAGCACATCTGCTGCCCCTGAAAAAACAGTTAATGCTGGTCCAACAATATGCAAAACATCTTTTCCTGGGATAATCAACGGTTTTATAGTTGTATCTAAAGCTGCATATCCGTCTAAGGCATCACATATGAAACCAGTTGGAATATTTTTAAAACTATCAATTTGTGCAATTGAAGGCCTGTTTCTACTACTAGATTTTTTTATTTGTATTAAAGTAGGATTTTCAATCATTTTTTTCTCATTAACTTATTTATTTTATTAATTATTTATTCATAACATGTTAAATTAAAAAAATACTAATAATTTTGTGGAGTAGGTTTTGTCTGGTTTAGTTGATAAATATCCAAGAGTTTCTGATATGGTTAATTTAGCGAAAAGAAGGATACCTCATTTTGCTTCTGAATATTTATTTGCGGGTACTGGTTATGACGAAGCCCTAGAAAATAATAGAAAAGTTTTTAACAAAATATTTTTAATTCCCAAGTACTTAAAAGGCACAGTTGAGCCAAATTTGAAAACAAAATTATTTGATTTTGAGTATGATGCACCTTTTGGAATGGCTCCGGTTGGAATGACAAGCCTTATGTGGCCTGGTGCAGAAGTATCATTGGCAAAAATGTCAGTTAAAAATAATATTCCTTATTCTTTATCAACTGTTGCATGTGCATCTGTAGAGGAGGTTGGCAAACATTTAAAAGGAACTGGTTGGTTTCAGTTATACCCCCCAGCTGATAAAGCAATAAGGAATGATCTATTAAAGAGAGCTAAAAATTCAGGATTTAAAACTCTTATTATTACAGCAGATATACCTGCTTCTAGTAGAAGAGAAAGATTAAGAATGGCTGGTGTTTCTGTTCCACCAAAAACAAATATTCGAACTTTTTTTCAAGCAGCAATCTGTCCTGTATGGTCAATCAAAACACTTCTAAATGGGATTCCTGCATTTGGAACTATGGATCAATACAGCGATGGTACTTGGCATGGTAACGCTAAATCCAAAGCAGGTTTTGCTGGAAGTCAAATGCAACGCTATTTGGACTGGGAATATCTTAAAGAAGTTAGAGATATATGGAATGGTCCTATTATTTTAAAAGGATTAATGCATGTAACTGATGCAATTAAAGCTTCAAAGATTGTCGATGCAATTTATTTGTCTAACCATGGAGGTCGTCAAATAGATATTGCACCAAGTCCTCTGCAAATTCTTCCTGAAATTCGAAAAAAATTGGGACCAAAATTTCCTATTATAATTGATTCAGGTTTTTACTCAGGGCAAGATATTTGTAAGGGTTTAATGCTAGGAGCAGATTTTATTATGACTGGTAGACCATTTATAATTGGGCTTGCAGCGTTAGGTGATAAAGGTGCAAATCATGTTCATGATATTTTAAAGGATGAACTTTCAAATGTTATGGAACAAGTTTGTGCTAGAAATATTAAAGAGTTAAAATTTGAAGAAGTTGTTTTAGAAGATGATTTTAGCTTAAATAATTTTAAGATAGCACTATAATGAACTAAATCTTTTTCCTGGAAGAACCATTTCAGAACCAGTTTTTATATGTAATAGCGTTGGTAAATTATTTTTGTCTGCCCATGCTTTTGCTTCATAGAATAATTTCATAAAATCTTCAGTTTTTTCAACAGTAAATCCTTTTCCCCCCATAGCCACAGCAAGTTTATTAAAGTCAGGATTTACCAAACCAGTATGTTTATATTTCCCTTTATAACTTTTATGCTGATGCATTCTAATTGTACCATACATCTCGTTGTCTACTACAAATACAATTACCCCTACATTATATTGCACTGCTGTTGCAAACTCATTTTCAGTCATCTGAAAACAGCCATCACCTGCAAGTGCTATTACTGTTTTAGCAGGATTTCTTAATTTTGCCGCTATTGCGGCGGGTAATCCGTATCCCATTGACCCTGAAATTGGGGCTAGTTGTGTTCTAAATTGGGTAAATCGAAATAACCTATGGCCCCAAACAGCATAATTCCCAGCTCCATTAGTAATAATAGTATTAGAGTCTAAATCTTCTCTTAAACTCCTAAATGCAGAAGTAAGATCAACACCTGAGTTTGGTGCTTCTAGTGGCATATTACCCCATTCTAAATATTCTTCATGGGCTTCGTTTTTTATTATTTGATTTTTAGATGATGGCTTTGTATTTAATCCCTTAAGTGCGTTATTAAGCGCTTGTACAAAAAATATTGGACTACAAGTAATACCAAGATGAGGTTTATAAATTCTTCCTATTTCTTCCGGTCCTGGGTGAATATGAATAAATTTTTGATCATGTTCAGGTATTCCCAAAAGCGAAAAACCTTGAGATGGATTTTCACTTAATCTTCCGCCTAATAAAACTAAATAATCGGATTTATTTATTCGTTCAATAAGTTTTGGATTAACACCTAAACCTAAATCACCTCCATAATTATCATGAAGATTATTATAAAAGCTTTGTCTTCTATGTGAGGTTAAAATTGTTAATCCAAGCATTTCTGATATAGATTCTAAATCTTCTGCAGCTTCATTTGACCATACAGATCCACCTAAAATAAGGATTGGATTTTCAGCAGATTTTATTTCTTCAATAAATTGAGCTAAGTCATTTGTTGATGGTGCTGATGATGAATTATTAATATAATTAACAGGTTTGCTATTAGTTGTTTCAGTGAGCATATTTTCAGGCAATGCTATTATTACTGGTCCAGGTCTTCCAGACATTGCTGTGTGATAAGCACGTGAAACAATTTCTGGTAATCTATCAGCCTGTTGTACTTCAACAACTAGCTTTGCCATTCCGCCAAAAAATTGTTGGTAATCAACTTCTTGAAAAGCATCTCTTCCATACATTTCTCTACCAATTTGTCCTACGAAAAGAATCATGGGAGTGCTATCTTGTTGTGCAATATGTATCCCTGAAGCTGCATTAGTAGCTCCAGGTCCTCTTGTAACAAACGCAATACCAGGTCTTCCTGTAAGTTTCCCATCTGCTTCAGCCATTATGGACGCAGCACCTTCATGTTTACAAAGTACAGTCTCAATTGAAGTTTCTTGAAGGCCATTCATAACTGATAAATAACTCTCTCCAGGAACACAAAAAACTCTATCTACTTTTTGATTTTCTAATATTTCAACTAGAAGTGATCCAGCTTCTTTCATTATTTTAATCCTTAAATTTATTAAGATACGGTGAGTTAGCAGGTAATAATTCTCTATTTATAGGTATAATTAGCTCATGAAGTAGGTGAGAGGATAAAGTTTTTCCGTGTCTATCAAGTCTTAATGAACTATTAACTCCTCCTCCAAGAGCACTGTGTATAACAAAATTAAGTGCCTTTAAATTTGGTAATTCATACCTGTCTACTTTTGTTGCGCCCATATGTTTAAAAATTTCAAAAACTTTTTCTTTAGTTGCTAATTCTTCAATAATTGGCCATCCACTATCTAAATAAGCTATTAGAGATATGTTAGACACATCACCCTTATCTCCAGCTCTAGCATGTGCGATCGAATGTACAGGTAAATTTAATGTAATCATAAATATTTCAGCTTAATTATCATAAAATCTTAATTTGAACATTGGGACTAACAACTTCTCTACTAACTAATATAGATGCCGTTGAAGATTGAGGTGTAACATATCCACGGCCACCTCCACCAGCTGCAGGTCCACAACAATAAAGAGACATTACCTCATCAACCATTTGCTGAGCTTGATATCTTTTTGGATAAATTGCCGAAGTTCTTACTCTGTAATCTCCATCATCAGGTAACTCGTAAGATGAGGTTTCATCCATAGAAAAGTGAACAGATCCAGCACCAATAATTTCAACTCTTAATTGACCTTGAAGTCCAAGAATTTGAATTCTTTCGCTAATTACTTCACCTGCAAGTTTTGCTCTGGCTAATGCATTCGGTCCAGCGTAACTTATTTCTGCTTCTCCCATATAACCGTTATCACAGCAAATAGTAGCTTTCAGTCTTTGCGGGGCTTTTTTACCTTTACCGCCTTTAACAAGAATTCTGTTTTCACCACAATTTTCTAGTATCAACTGGGACATATCAGCTGTTACATCAGGAACTAGGTAATTTGAGGGGTCGTGTGTCTCATATAATAATTGTTCAGTTATTGTTGCTTTGCTTACTAATCCACCAGTATCTTTTGGTTTAGTAATTACAAAAGACCCATCTTCATGAAATTCAGCTATTGGAAAGCCTACTTTAGCAAGATTAGGAACATCTTTAAATCCAGGATCGGCAAAGTAAGCTCCCGTTACTTGAGCTCCGCACTCTAGAAGATGTCCACAAATTGTTCCTGAACCTAGTAAGTCTAAATCTTCATTCTTCCACTTATATTCGTAAATAAGTGGTCCTAGTGCTAAAGCACTATCAACAGTTCTGCCAACAATGACTATGTCAGCGCCTTTTTCAAGGGCATTAGCTATTGGTTTTGCGCCTAAGTATACATTAGCAGCAGTAATTTGGTTATTGGAAAAATCTAACCCTTCCATGGTTGGACTTTCTAATATTTCATCATTAGACATGTAATGTAACAGATCGTCACCAACAACAACTCCAATTTTAGGCTTTCTTATTTTTTGCTCCTTTGCAATTTTGAGTATTCTTTTAGCAGCCCCAAGGGGGTTTGCAGCACCAATGTTTGAAATAATTTTAATATTATTTTCAAGACAATCATCTATAATTGGAGTTATGTAGGAGTCTAAAAAAGGGGAATATCCTTCTTCTGGATTTTTCAGTCTATATTGTTGAGCTATGGCAAGAGTTCTTTCTGCAAGAACCTCAAACATCAAGTATCTAGGTTCATTAATATCTTTAAATTCTTTTACAATAGGTATTGATGCATCAAACCTATCACCTGAAAACCCTGCTCCACAACCTATAAATACCTTATTTTGCATCGTGTATTCCAAACTTTTTTTGGTAAACTATTATTTATTGATTTAATCCTATAACATAAGTACTAATTTATGTAGTTAAAATTTCTAATCTAAAATTAAGGGGAAGAAATGTCAAAAATTGCAATGGTTACTGGAGCAGGGACTGGTGTTGGAAGAAGAGTATCAGAAGTTTTGTCTAAAGAAGGTATTTTTGTATATCTTATAGGTAGAAGAAAAGAAAAATTAGTAGAAACTCAAAAAATGTGCTCTGGTCACACCGAGATATTACAATGTGACGTAAGTGATCCACTTGCAGTCGAAAATGCTTTCAAGATATTAGAAACAAATCATGGCAGAATTGACGTTTTATTCAACAATGCAGGTATTGGGGTACCTCCACAATCAATTGATGAAATGCCATTTGAAAATTGGAAAAGTGTAGTAGATATAAATCTAAATGGTATTTTTCTTTGCGCAAAATATGCATTTGCTTTAATGAGAAAACAATCACCACAAGGTGGAAGAATTATTAATAATGGAAGTGTTTCATCTGTTACTCCTCGACCAGGTTCTATTCCTTACACAGCTACTAAACACGCAGTAACAGGTATAACAAAAACTATTTCCTTAGACGGAAGAAAATATGACATAGCTTGTAGTCAAATTGATATTGGTAATGCAGAAACTCCTATGACTGAAAGAATGAAAGAGGGAGTTCCACAAGCTACAGGTAAAATGGAAGCTGAACCTGTTATTGATTCAATTCATATTGCAAATGCTGTCTTGTACATGGCAAATTTGCCAGTAAATGTAAACGTCTTAAACATGACTGTAATGGCGAATAAAATGCCATTTGTTGGAAGAGGATAATTAACTTAAATGTTTTTTAATAACAGGAAAATACAAATCTTTATCACCATTCTTTATTGATGCTTCAAGAAGTTTTTTTGCAGAATTTGCTCCAGGTAAATTTAATTTATGTGTCTTACCTAAATCCAATGCATAAGATAGATCTTTAAGTGCATATTCTGAAGAGAACGCTGGAGTGGGGTAATAATCTTCTGCAATACTTTTAAGTCCGTGGTTTCTTAATGCAAAACTATCACCAGAACATTTTGAAATATTTTTAAATAAGTCTTTTACATTAATATCATATTTTTCAGCAATGTTTGCAGCTTCGGATAATGCAACAACTGTTTCAAACAGTATCATATTATTTAAAATTTTTGTCATCTGCCCAGTTCCTACCTGACCACAATACATAATATCTTTTCCCATATATTCTAAAACTGGTAGTATTTTTTCATAAACAATTTTATCTGAGCCAACCATTATCGCAAGTGTACCATCTTTTGCGGCTTGTCTAGTTCTAGCAATAGGAGCATCAGCAAAGTATGATCCTTTATTTATAATATGTTTATTTAGTTCGATCATGAGGTCTGGTTGAGAGGTAGACATATCTACAATTAATTTTTTTGATGCTAACTTAGAAACTAGTTGTTTATCTCCAAAATAAAGATCTCTTACAAAGTCTCCTCCAGGTAAACATGTTATAACCATGTCTGAATTATTAAACACCTCTTCTTGGTTTTTAGCTATAGAGGCACCTTGGTTTTGTAGGTCTTTTTCTTTAACTCTGTCTAAATCATGAACGAGGATATTCCAGTTTTTATTTTTAATTAAATTTTTACACATAGGGCTTCCCATTACGCCTAAACCAATAAATCCAATATTCTGTATTTCTCTATAAATCATGATTTCACACTTCATTTGTTATAATAAATTATTCTATACTTTTAATTTATAATGTTTATTTTAAATGTAACCATCTTAATTTTATTGGAAACATAAATGCACTACGATACAATTAAAAACGAACATAATCTTCCTCACGATCCTTTTAAAGCAATAGTAGCTCCTAGACCAATAGGATGGATTGGAAGCCGTTCAAAGATGGGTGTTTATAATTTGGCACCTTATAGTTATTTCAATGCAATTGCTGATAGACCTCACTTTGTAATGTTTTCTTCAGTGGATATAAAAGATTCAGTTAAAAATATTGAAGAAACTGGAGATTTTACAGTTTCCTTGGCAACTGAAGATTTATTTGACCATATGAATGGTAGCTCCGTGCCTGCAGGATCTGAAATTGATGAATTTGAACTAGCTGGTCTAAAACCTCAAATTGGTAAATTTGTTTCTGCGCCATTTGTTTCTGAAGCTGCGGCTGCCCTTGAGTGCACTCATTGGAAAACGATAGATTTACCTAACGTTGATAGAAAAACTGGTAAAGGAAATTATGTTATATTTGGTCAAGTTGTTGGGATTTATATAAATGATAAATTTATTAAAGATGGGTTATTTAATGCTTCTGCAGCTAGACCTTTAGTAAGATTAGGATATATGGACTATGGAGTGGTTGGATTGGAAAATACCTTTACCAAAAATAGACCTAAATTAGGTAAAGATGGAAAATTAGAACCAGTAAAGGAATGGGATGGAATATATAGATAATGAAGATATTAAAAACTTTGCAAATGATGGTGCGATATTATGCAAAGGTATTTTTTGTGATTGGATTGATAAATTAAGAGTAGGTGTTGATAAATTAATTGCCAATCCAAGCGTTCGTGAAAGATCATATGTGCCTGAAGATGGAACGGCTCCATTTTTCCAAGATTTAGTCAATTGGAACAGAATACCTGAATTCAACGATTTTATATTCAATTCTAAATTAGGATATTATGCATCACTTTTAATGAATTCAAAAAGTTCAAGATTTTTCCATGACCATGTTCTAGTAAAAGAACCTGGTTCATCCATAAAAACTCCATGGCACCAAGATAAACCTTATTATTGTGTAGATGGAAAACAATCTGTAAGTTTTTGGATAGCATTAGACGATATTTCAAAAGAAGGATGTTTAGAATGTATTTCCGGTTCTCATTTATCAAACATTCTTCATAAACCTAAAAGATTTAACGGAAATGATTTATATGAAAATGATAATTCAATTGAAGTGCCTGACATTAATGCAAACAGGAATGATTACAAAATATTAAGTTGGGAAATAAAGGCAGGTGACGCAATCGCCTTTGATTTCCGTACACTACATGGTGCGTCAGAAAACGTAAATAAGTTGAATAGAAGGAGAATCTTTTCAGCGAGAGTAGTGGGAGATGATGCTTTCTTTGTTGATAGAGGAGGAAAAGGATCACCACCCTTCGAAAATATTAAACTCAAAACTGGTGACAAACTTATTGGTGAAGAATTTCCGATAATTTATCAGTAGGTAGACCTTCTACATTGATAAATTTCATTATTGTACAAAAAAGCCTCTTTAAGTTGTTCAACGCCTTCTAAAATTCTAAGAGATGGTCTACTAAAATATGAATTAGAATCAAAAGCAAAAACTCTTTCATTTCTAATTGCATCTAAATGATTAATTCTTGAATCCTCATATAACTGATTTGCGAATAGCCTATTTTCCTCAAGATTATATCCACAACAGATTAGACCAATATAATCTGGATCCATTTCAATAATTTTTTCAAAATTCAATTCCTTTGATTTTTCACCTTTTTTACCAATGCACGATACAAAACCGGCCATTTCTATTTGTTCTGGTATCCAATGACCGGGGGTAAAATACGGATTAATCCATTCAAGAAGTAAAATTTTTTTATTTGTTATTTTTTTACTTAGATTATTTTTCTTTTTAAAGGCTGCTTCAACTATGGCTTTTGCAATATTTAATTTATCTACTTCTTGACCAATCATGATGATTTCAGCACAGATTTCATCAAATGTAGTTGCATTCATCGAAATAACCTTAGTCTTATTTGTTAAAGTACATAAATTATTTTTTAATGTGGCCTGCACTACATTTTCAGATATTGAACATACTTCACATAAGCCTTGGGTTATTATTAAATCTGGATTTATATCTAATATTTTATCATTGTTAATTTGATATATTGGCAAATTATCTTGGATTGCATTTTTTACTAATTTGTCAATTAAAATCTGATCTGTACTTTTGGGGATTATACTGCTAGTTACTTGAATTTTTTTTTTCAATAATGCCGGGTAATCACATTCGTGACTTACTGCAATAAGATTTTCTGACAATCCCATTTCACAAATTATTTCTGATCCAGCCGGAAAAAGGCTAACAATCTTCATTTCTTTTTTTTAACCACTTTATTTTTATACATGCATTTTTGTATGCCTCTTCTTTAGTATTAAAAATTTTACCACTATAATTACCTATCTTATACCAACCCATTATATTTTCTGGATCTTTTCTATATTCTTCAAAGCCAAAGGTTTTATTTTTTCTAACAAAAAGGTCCATACATAAATTACCTTCTTCATTATTTACTGAAAAAATTACATTATTTTTACTCAATTTAAGATAATCCTATCTGAGAAACATATTCATTTAATTTGAAAAAAGATTTACAAAGTACATTATTATAACACCAAAAAATTTTGAATTAAACAATGCTTGAGTTATCTATTTTTGAAAATACAGTCTTAACCTTACTTTCTTTTTTTACTGCCATGATGACCTCCATTGCTGGAGCTGGTGGTGGAACTGTCCTATTAGCATCAATGTTACAATTCATGAACCCCTCTGAGGCTATACCAGTACATGGTGTAATTCAGTTATCGTCTAATATTGCAAGAGTCTGGCTATTAAGGAAATTTGTTAAATGGACGATAATTTTAAAATTTTCATTATTGATACCTTTAGGAGTTTATATAGGTCTCGAAATATTTCGTAATGTTGATGCTGATGATATAAAAAATCTTATTGGATTGTTTATTATAATCGCGCTAGTTTTACAAAATTTAAAATCTATCAGAAAAATTACAATTTCTTCTAATTGGTATTATCTTATAGGATTTTTAACAGGAATTTTGAATATCTTAGTTGGTGTAATAGCACCTTTGTTAGCAGTAATCATTAAGCATAGTTTAAATGAAAAAAAATCTATAGTTGGAACATTAGGTTATTTTGGCTTTGTTGGAAACTTTACAAAAATTGTTGGTTTTTCTCTAATTGGTTTTACATTTATTGAATATATAGACACTTTTTTATTAATGATACCTGCCACACTTTTGGGTAGTAGAATTGGGCAATACTTATTAGATAAGATTAGTAATAAATTTTTTTTCTATATTTTTCAGGTAATATTAATTGCTTTGGCTTTAAGGCTGTTATTAACTTAAATCTTAATTTTTTCAGCTATAGATAAAATTCTATACATTTCTCTAAGTACTGGTTTTTCAATTAATTTTCCGTCTATAACAACTAATCCTGTGTTAGCAGCCTCAAATGTTGAGGTGATTTTCTTTGCTCTTTCAATAATATCTTTTGAAGGTGTAAATACTTGATTTATAATAGGAATTTGTTTGGGATGGATTGATCCTTTACCACTAAAACCAAGCTCTTTTGCTTTAATTGCTTCTCTTTTCATACCTTCAATGTCTTCTAAATCTAAGTATGGAACGTCAATTGCATCAATTCCTGCAGAGGCAGCAGCATGTACTATTCTTGATCTTGCATATAGAAGTGGTTCCCATTTGTTTGCACATCTTAATTCTGCAGACATATCGACACCACCAAAAAAAAGAGCATCTATTCTCTTAGAGCAACTAGCAATTTCAAATGAATTTTCTAATCCTTCATTCGTTTCTATTATTACATGCAGTCTACAGTCATGTTTTTTTTCAGTAAGTAAATCATCTAAAAGTTTAACTTCTTGAGAAGTTTTTACTTTTGGTATCATAAGAGCTGTTGGAGGATTTGAAGTCTCTAAAATAGCCTGCACATCGTCTATCCCAAACTTTTCTCTAATACTATTTATTCTTAAAATTCTTTCGACACCATCATTATCCTGTTTTTTTTCAAATAATTTTATTGCTAAATTTCTAGCAATCTCTTTATCTTTAGGAGCGATGCCGTCCTCTAATTCAACACATACCATGTCTGTCCCTGATTGAAGTGCTTTCGGGAACATTTCAGGTTTAAGACCAGGAGTAAATATGAAGCTTCTTCTTGGTTGTATTTTTGTGTTATAATTCATTCTTATTCTTTCTTAAATAAATTGCATGATAACCTTTTTGTACATCTTTTGATTCAATAAATTCTATTTGAACTGAAAATCCAACTTTTTCAAAAACTTTGACTATATCTTGCAAATTCTTATTTGGAGCAACTTTATCATCGAAATTTTTAATTCCCTCGAATTTACATATTAAAAGACCCAATCCATTAAACTTTAATATCCTTAGGAATTCCTTGGCATATTCTTCAATAGGATTTAAAAAATAAATGACATTAACAGCTAGTAATTTATCGAATGAATTATCTTTTACAACATCAACCAGATTTTTTGCATCATTAGATAAAATTTTAACATTTAGATTTTTAAATTTACGAAATAATATGTTACGAAACGTATCACTAATTTCTATAGAAGTAATGCATTTTGAAGTTAAATTTAATAATTTTTCAATTCCTTGTCCGTTACCAGACCCAATCTCAATTACTTGATCATTTTTACTAACATTAAGTCTTTTAATTGAGTCTTCATAAACAAAGTCATTAAAAATTATCATTAATTCTCTAGCTACATTTCCTAAAACACCATTTCCAGGACTTCTCATATTTTGTGTCATAATCTTTGTGTGTTTTATTTGAGAATATATTAACTGATATAGATACGATTTAATTTTATTTAATTTCATTTATCGATCCAGAAATTCTAATAATTTTTGATTAAATATTTTTGGATTTTCAATATTTATTAAATGCCCTGCATTTGGAATAATTGCTAGGGAACTATCTTTGATTTCTTTCATAATTTCTTTAGACATTGAAGGTGGTGTCAATGTATCTAATTCTCCAACCATTATAAATGTTGGAACATTGATTGTTTTAAATACGTGACGGTGTTCCGTTCTCATAGATGTTTCAATTGTTTTCAAATAACTTTCTTTATGCAACAGTTCCATCGAGTTTACTAATTTGTCATATGCAGACTTATTATTAATATCACCAATAAGGGTTGAGGCTACAATTGGAGCAATATCTTTCGGTTCTTTTCCATTTATAAGTGGCTCTTTCCTTAAGTTTATAAATTTTTCAACTTCTGTGGGATCAAGATTAGATAGCCCAAAATGTGTGTCACACAGAATTAGAGATTTTACATAACTTGGATATTTATCGTAAAATAATGTTGCTATTTGTCCACCCATAGAAAGTCCTACAATGTGGGCTTCGTTTCTATTAAAATGTTTCAAAACTTTAACTAAATCATCTAAAACATCCTCAAAATTTAGATCTCCATCATAATCCTCACTTTCTCCATATCCTCTAGTGTCCCAAGCAACTGAGAGAAATTTTTGAGAGAAAAAAATAAGATTTTCTGTCCAATTTTTTTTATTTCCACCAATACCATGCAGAAAGATTACCATTTCACCTTGACCTGCATAATCAATTGAAATACTTGGATTGCTTTGAACTTTTGTAGTTTTAATTTCCATTATATTTAAAATCTACTCCCAGGTAATTTTAAAAACTCTAATTCTGATTTAGTTGATATTCTATCTAAAATTTCATTCCTATGAGGAAATCTTGAAAAAGTTTCAATAACTTTTTTATGTCTTTTTGCAGAATTATAAGTTTTCTCATTTGTATATTTCTTAAACAAGGGAAGACTAAACTCATGATCTGAAAGTTTTTCACTATGCATAAAAGGCATCAAAAAAAAACTATTAAAATGATCTTTATTAGAGGTAAGAAAATTTTTGTTTATTGCAATTTTTGATAATTTAAGAGCTTTTTCGTCTCCAGCAAATGATTTAATTTGGTTTCTATAGATATTTCTACTAAATTGATCTAATACAATTATCCACGATAGATAGTATTCTTTATTGATTTGATTATTATTAATTTCATTTTCTAGACAATATTCAAATATTTTTTTAAACCTCTTCTTTATTAATTTATCAAACTCTTTATCTTTTTTGAACCACATTTTGGGATTACATTCTTTAAACCAAAAATCTAGAATTTTGACCGAATTAATCATGATTAATTTTCTTTAAAATTTTGCTGATTTCTTTTCCCATTTGTTTTTGTCCAAAAAAGGGTGCTTTTTCGCATGCTTCAGCAAGATATTTTACATCTTTTGTTTCAATATATTTTTTCCATAATTGAGACATTAATTTTTCAAGCTCCATTAATTATTTACCCTTCTTGATTTTACATATATTAAGTAAAGATAGACCATTATCGAAACATTAATAATATTCCAAAATATTCCATTCAAAAACGCTAATTTGTAAGAATTAGTATAATCAAAAATTTCTCCAGAAACCCATCCACCAAGCGACATACCAATAATAGTAGCAAAGATAAGGAAGCCAACTCTCTCAGCAACTTCATTTGCAGGCAAAAATTTACTGATTATAACAGCATATATAGGTACTATACCACCTTGTGATAATCCAAAAAATACTGCAATTATATATAAAGATAATTGACTGTTAAAAGGCAAAAACATCGATAAAGAAATTGCTTGAAGACTAGAGCCTAATATTAAAGTTTGTATAGGGCCTATTCTGTCGGATAAAAAACCAAATAATATTCTACTTGTTACTGCTGCAAACAACATGAATGACAAAATTTCAGTACCAACAGCTAACCCATAGCCAAAATCAATACATAAAGGCACTATATGTACCTGTGGTACTGACATTGCAACGCAACAAAATACACCCGCAAACATAAGCAAAATTTGTATTTGTTTATTGCTTATGGATAATTTTACTGAGGTATTAACGTTATCTTGTTTTTCGAAATTTTTAGGTATATCTCTAGATTTTACTTTTTTGTCACTAAGAAAAAAAACTAAAAATGGAATGCAGGTGCTACAAACAAAAGCTATAAAAAAATGTGCGTTTTTCCATTCGCCTTCAACCAAGTAATCCTTTATTAAAAATGGCCAAATTGCTCCACATAGATGTTGTCCACTTGCCACTAAAGATACTGCAAGGCCTTTTCTTGTATAAAAGTATTTCGATATATCTGCCATCATTGGACCAAAAAAAGCGGCAGCTGAAAAACCTAAAAAAAACTGAATTATAGATAACCAAAAAACATTTGTTGCTAATACAGATAGTAAATAAGAAGCTACAAGCAAAGTAAGGGCAAATATTATAGGTTTCCTTATTCCAATTTTATCTAATAATCTTCCAATAATTACGTTACCTATACCATAACCAAACATAGTCGCTACATATGGATAAGTTGAAGCAGCTCTGTCTAATGAAAATTCATTTTGAATACTTGGCATTATAATCACTACTGACCACATTCCAGCAGTTCCAATAACACTCATAGTAAAAATAATTATTAACCTAAGCCAAGCTTCTTTGCTGTCTTGTTCAATTAAAATATTATTCATTACTAGTTGCTCTTCAAAATTATTTATTTAACATAAATTGATAAATAGCTAAAAAATTTTATTAATTTTTATTTCTTAGGGGTATATAGATGGTACTATCTAAAGATGATGTTAAATTTTACAATGATCAAGGTTATTTACTTGTTGAAGACGTGATTTCAGAAAGTCAACATAAAGAAATGTTATCTTTAGTAAAAGATTTTTTTGAAAAAGCAAAAATGGTTAAAGAAAATGATAATATCTTTGATCTTGAAGATGGTCACTCATCTGATAACCCGAGACTTAAAAGGATTAAACAGCCACACCAACATTCTCAATTTTTTTGGGATATTATAAAAGAGTCAAAAATTGAAGGAATTCTTAAAGATCTTCTTGGTGACAATGTTTCTCTAAAAACTAGCAAATTAAACACCAAAGCACCTGGTGGAGGGGCTGCTGTGGAATGGCACCAAGATTGGGCATTTTATCCTCACACTAATGATAATGTTCTAGCTTTAGGTTTGATGTTAAATGATGTTGATATAGATAATGGACCATTAATGGTTATACCTGAAAGCCATAAGGGCCCTGTATTGAGTCATTTTAATGATGGTGTTTTTTGTGGTGCAATCGATCCAGATGATTCTGATTTTGATATGAATAAAGCCGTAACTTTAACTGGGAAGGCAAGGTCAATGACCATTCATCATGCGAGGACGCTTCATGGTTCATCTCCTAATAACAGTGATAGAGATAGATTAGTTTTATTTTATGAATGTAATTCAGCAGATGCATGGCCATTGGTTGGTGCAGGTGCTTATATGAAAAGTACGAACCCTGTTCAATTATGTAATCAATTAGAAAATCAAATGGTATGTGGAAAGGTTAGTTATCAACCTAGAATGGAGAAAGTCCCTGTTACAATACCTCTTCCACCAGCACCAGATTATGGATCTATATTTACTTCTCAAAAAACTGGGGGAGCCAAATCAGCATTTTAGATTTTATAATCTGGTGAATGTCTTTCAAGTTTTCTTAGCAATGCTGGCCAAGCCAACCTATCTTTTCCTAAATCAAACATACCAACAGATTGATCTTGAGTAGTTTTAATAGCCTCTTTTGATGGTAAATTTATCTTGCCAGCAGCTTGCGCCCTTATTTGTGCTGAACAAGCTCTTTCAAGAAAATATATGCCCATAAATGCAATTCCGCATGTTTGCCCTACAGATAAAGTACCGTGATTACGAAGTATAAATATGTTTTTATCTCCTATATCGTTAATCAATCTCTCTCTTTCACTATGATCTAATGCTAAACCCTCATAATCATGATAGGCAACATGTGGATGAATGAGCATTGATGTTTGACTGATTGGAAGTAATCCATCCTTTTGAATAGAAACAGCAACACCATCATTAGTATGCAGGTGTAAAACACATTGCGCATCTTCTCTTGCAGAATGAATTGCACTATGAATAGTAAAACCAGCAGGATTCACTTCATAAGGTGTGTCTATAACTGCATTACCATTAAGATCAATTTTAACTAAACTTGAAGCAGTAATTTCATCAAACATTAAACCGTATGGATTTATTAGAAAATGATGTTCAGGTCCAGGTATTCTTAAGGACACATGGGTGTATATTAAGTCATCCCAGCCATACATCGCAATTAATCTGTAAGTAGCAGCAAGATCTAATCTTAATTGCCATTCTTTTTCAGAAATTTGACTTTTTAACTTTTGAGTATCAATCATATAGTTCATATTTTTTTCCTTATTTAAAGTATCGTTTAAGATTTAACTTATTCTTCTATTATTTCGATTGTTTTTTTGAGTAATTTTTGTAAAACTTTCTTATACAATTTGATTTTGAGAATTCCGTTTTTCAATTCAGCTTCATCAACTTGTATGTTCTGCTCTAGTCTAAATAATTGTTTAGTAGAATTATTTTGAATACCTTTGTGAATTATATCTTTATTAGACGATAATGGTTTTTGTATAACATCTAATATTAAAAAATCGTTAATAGTATTAATCTTTACTTGCTCAGGTGATATACCTGCTAAAGCTACGTTAATTTCATATTTATTATCATCATATTTTAAAATATCAAATGCAAGGTTTGATGTGTTTTTAATTGAAGATATTTTTTCAATTTCATCAAAAAAATCATTGTAACCAATATAATATTTTAAAAATTTATTTTGTATAAAAGCCATATTATCTTTCTATTTTAAATACCCTTTCACCCTCAATTAATTTTATTTTAGTATTACCTTTTACTTCATTTAACTCACTTGCCATAATTTTCATTATTTTGGAAGCATCACTTTTGTTTTTAAAACATGAAATGACAAATCCGGTAGTATCAGAAACTCTAAAAACTTCACAACTTAATTGGCCATTTTTTATATTTCTAGGTATCATAACATTTTGAAAAAATGATATGATCATATCACAATTCACTTTTGAAGTTGATTGAAATTCAGCTATTCTAGTGTACATTTTTACCTCTTGTTAAATGCATACTTAGTATGTAATTGTATTAAAACAATTAAATTGGTTAACATAATAACATGAAGATTATATTAATATCATTTTTTATTTTAATTTCACCTCAAATATCTGCACATGAATGCATTTTGCAAGGTACTTCTGCAAAAGAAATTACAATTTATAATGCTTGTAAAGCTGATTCTAAAAAACAAGTTCACAGCACGAATTTAAACAACTCTTTATTAAAAGTAAAAATTAAGGAGTTAAAAAGTGAAAATAAAAATTTAAAAAATCAACTATTAGATCTTAAAATTAGACTTAATTCTTTACTTCAAAGAGTAGATTCTTACTTAAATTAAAAAAGAGAATACAAAATGAAAAAAGCTTTAGTAATAGGTGTTGGTCCATTAAATGGTTTGGGTGGACAATTATGTAGAAAAATTGCTCAAAATAGTTTTGAAGTATTTGTTGCGGGAAGAACTAAAAGGTCTTTAGATGATGTAGTTAATACAATTTCAAAAGATGGCAATAAAGCTATACCTTTAGTGGTAGATGCAACTGATGAAGATCAAATAAAAAATATGATTAGAGAAGTTGGCCCTGGTTTAGACTTTGCAATTTATAATGTAGGAAATAGCCGACCAGGTAAGATCATAGAAATGGATGCTAGTTATTTTCGCGAAAGCTGGGAAAGTGGCTGTTTTGGAGGATTTTTATTTGCTAAAGAGGTTATTAAAACATTCTTATTTGAAAAAACTGCTGGTACTCTTATCTTCACTGGAGCAAGCGCATCTTTAAGAGGCAAATCAAATTTTGGTGCTTTTAATTCTGCTAAAGGTGCCTTAAGAAATTTAGCTCAGGCTTTAGCAAAAGAATATGCTGAAAACTCAATTCACGTAAGTCATGTGATTGTAGATGGAGGTTTAGCAGGGGAAAGAATAAAACAAAGATTATCTGATTTTGAACAAAGAGTTAAAGAAGGTAAACTTATTAATATAGAGAATGTTACAGACGCTTATATGTTTTTATATAATCAAAGTAAAGATGCGTGGACATTTGAATTAGACTTAAGAACTTTTCAAGAAAGTTGGTAAGTGAAAAAAGGGGTGAAATATGAAATTATTTAATTTGACTGATAAGGTAGCTATTATAACGGGTGGTAATGGCGGCATAGGTTTTGCGATGGCTAAAGCTATTGGTGAAGCTGGTGCAACTGTTGTGATCGCTGGAAGGAATGAAAACAAAAATAAGAAATCAATTCAGGAGTTAAAATCCTTAAATGTTAAATGTAAATCAATGATTGTAGATGTTGTTGATGAAAGTTCATGTAATAAACTTATTGAAAATGTTGCTAAAGAATTTGGAAAGTTAAATATATTAATTAATAATGCTGGAACAAATATAAGAAAGAGACCAGAAGAATATGAGTTAGAAGAATGGACGTCAATTATAGATACAAATTTAATTAGTACATTTATCTGCTCCAAGGCAGCATTTAAACATTTTAAAAATATAAATGGAGGAAAAATAATTAACATTGGATCAATGCATTCTCTATTCGGTGCACCGCTGGGAAGTGCATATTCAGCAAGTAAAGGTGGTGTAGTTCAATTAACAAAAAGTCTTTCTAATACTTGGGCTAGAGATAATATACAAGTGAATGCTGTTTTACCAGGATATATCGACACGACTTTAACACGTCAGGCAAGGATTGATATCCCTGAACTACAATCAAGGGTTGAAGAAAGAACTCCTGCTGGGCGTTGGGGAGATCCCGATGATTTGGGAGGAATAGCCGTGTTTTTATCTAGTGATGCTTCTAATTATGTTACTGGTACAGCAATTCCTGTTGATGGTGGTTATTCAATTAACGGGTAAATTAAAATAGAAGGAAGCAAATATGGAAAATATTTTTAAAGGTTGTATGCCAGCTCTTATGACACCTTGTAATAATGATTATACCCCCAACTTCGATTTGTTAGTTAAAAAAGCTAGAGAGTTAATTGAACATGGAATGTCTGCTGTAGTTTATTGTGGGTCAATGGGTGATTGGCCATTGTTATCAGATGAAGAAAGACAGGAAGGGGTGTCTAGGCTAGTTAAAGCAGAAGTACCAACGATTGTTGGTACTGGAGCAATTAATTCTAAAAAGGCAACTATGCACGCGTCTCATGCTCAAAAAGTAGGTGCTTTAGGTCTTATGGTTATACCACGTGTATTGTCGAGAGGTCCTTCACTTACAGCACAAAGAGCTCATTTTGCTTCAATTTTAGGTGCAGCCCCTCAATTACCTGCTGTGATTTATAATAGTCACTATTATGGCTTCTCAACTAGGGCAGATTTATTTTTTGATTTACGAAAAGAATTTCCAAATTTAGTTGGGTTCAAAGAATTTGGAGGTGCTAACGATCTAACCTATGCCGCAGAACATATAACATCGCAAAATGATGGAATATCTTTGATGATTGGTGTAGATACAACCGTCTATCATGGTTATGTAAACTGTGGAGCAGTTGGAGCAATCACAGGAGTAGGAAATGCTTTTCCAAAAGAAGTTCTGCATTTAATAAGTCTTTGCGAAAAAGCAGCTAATGGTAACTCTTTAGCAAGAAAAAAAGCTATTGAACTCGAGAGTGCACTTGCAATATTATCATCATTTGATGAAGGTCCTGATCTAGTACTTTACTATAAATATTTAATGGTTTTAAATGGTGAAAAGTCATATGAGTTGCACTTTAATCCAACTGATAAGTTAAGTAAAAGTCAAAGAGCTTACGCTGAAAGTCAATATTATTTATTTAAGAATTGGTATGAAAACTGGAATAAAGAATAGAAATAAGTTTTATTAAACATTAGTAATTTCGAGTAAACTTATAATTTTATTAATTTACAAAAGATTTATATTATTTATCTCTTAGCAGAATTCTTATAATTTTATATTACTAATTATAGTAACACCTTTTAATAATTTTAAAGAAAAGGTTTATATTTTTTTAAAAATGGTGAACGCGAGAGGATTCGAACCTCTGACCTACTGCTTAGAAGGCAGTTGCTCTATCCAGCTGAGCTACGCGTCCACTATCGAAGAATATATTCCAAAGTGTTATAAAATCAATATAAATCAGTTTTTTCACAACACAAAGTTACTTTAATATCAAAACTTAAAAAGTTAATAATAAAAAATTTTTTGCATACATGTCATTGGTTTTGGAATTTTTTCTAATTTATCTATTCCCAAACCAACACTTAATACAATAGAAGATAATTTTGATGTAACTTTATCAAATGACCATGCAAAGTCAGTTGTTTTAAAAAATTCTTTATCTTCCCACAAAACGTAAGCTCCTTGTTTTTCAGCTAACAAATTTCCTATTAATATAAACTTACCTTTAATTCTTCTATAAACTTTTGGGTTATCCATATCTTTTGATCTATCAAATAGGAATTCAAACTTGTTAACTTCATCCCTACAATCAAACCCAGCAGATGGGAGATATATATCGTTTGCGATTAATTTAAATGGCCAAAAACATAATGTAAAAATAATTATTATAATTTTTTTATTATAAGACACGGTATTTTACTTTCTCATCAGATTCTATATATTAATAACTTAACATCTAATTTTGATTTAATACCACAAAGATATTTATTATGTCACTTTTTATAGATCATGTTGTTATAACAGTCACTGATTTAAATAAATCTATCGAATTTTATACAAAGGTTTTAGGAATGCATTTACATGAATTTTTATCTGCAACAGATAATATTCAAAGGAAATCTCTCAAATTTGGTAATCAAAAAATTAATCTTCATGAAGTTTCAAAACCTTTCAAACCACATGCTAAAAGCCCCAAACCTGGTAGTATGGACATGTGTTTATTGAGCAAAGAAAAAATTGAAGATTGGATAATAAAATTTAATAATCTGCATATTAAAATTGAAGAGGGTCCAGTTCAGAAAACTGGTGCAAACGGTCCAATTAAATCGATTTACGTTAGAGACCCAGACCAAAACTTAATTGAAATATCTAATCAAATTTAGAAATAGAACTTTTAAATCATCTGAACAAATTTTGTTAACTCTCTGGTGCGAGGGACTTTCTTATTCCATTTATCATCAAATATTTTAATAAGTTTTTGTAAGTTTTTAGATTTTATTGCTTTTTCAGCACTTTCAACATTTTTAAATTCGTATATTGCAATATGAAAATTAGTATCTTTGATCCATCCCCGTTTGGCACTCCTAGCCATTAATGCCGTCATCGCTTCATTTAAATGTTCAGTTTCATACCAAAGATCAAATTCATTTTTTTTTACATGTGTTGTGTCTGATTTAATAGTTAAATAACATATCATTTTTATTCGCTTTTAATATTTAATATTTATGATTTTATATGTAAAATAAAATTATTGACAATAGCTCATAATAATTTTTTATATTAAGTATAACTTAATGGAGTTTTTATGCATTTTAAAATATTTGGGAAGCAAGTGAAGGTAGGTGAGACGTTTTCCAAATATGCAGAAATAAACTTACTTGAAGCAGTTAATAAATATTTTCCAAATGCTATTTCTTCGATTGTAAGCGTCTCAAAAAAAAACAAGACTTTTAATATTATTGTTGTACTTCACATAACAAAAAAAATGGAGTTTACTGCTCAATCAAATGGAGATACTGCGAGAACAGCTTTTGATTCCACTTTAGAAAAATTATCTAAACAACTAAGAAGATATAAGCGAAAGATTAAAAATTATAAACATAATGAAAATACTTTTAAAAATAACGCTTTAGACGCGCAGTTTCAAATAATAAACAGTCCTCCATCTGTAATTTTAAAAGATGAAGAAAACTATCATCAAGAACCTCTTATTTTTGCAGAGTTAGATACTGAGATTGAAGAATTGACGGTGGTTGACGCACTTGAAAAAATGAAACTTGGAAATATTTCTGCATTAATGTTTAGAAACAAAAAACATAGTGGACTTAATATGATCTACAAAAGAGATGATGGTTTAATTGGTTGGGTAGATCCAAGAGGTAATAGAAATTTAGCTAAAGTTTAATTATTATTTAATTGTTCCAAACGACTATCTCTTCTGCACATAAATCTGTAATATTCATACTTGTAAGTTTGCTTTTTATAATAATTTTGATGTTCTTCTCTTACTGGATAAAATTTGCTTTCTTTTTCAACAGGAACAATTGATGATTTTGGAGCTAGAGATAAAATGATTTCTTTTTCTTTATCATTTTTATAATAAATTGCTGGTGTGTAAGATCTTCCCCTGTCACAAAATTGCCCATTATTATCTTCATAATCTATTGTCTTAAATACATGAGTTACAAGTTCTTTAAATGTAATTATTTTAGGATCATATTTAACTAACGCCGCTTCACGATGATCTCCCCACTTTCCTGGAATATATTTAGGGTCTTTTGTTGTGCCTGCTGTGAATCCACTTATAACATCAGATACACCATCAAGTTTTTCTGTATCTGCTTCAGTGCACCAGAAACAACCACCAGAATACACAAAAGTATCTGCATTGGAAGAATAGTTGAAGTAAGTAAGAATATTTAAAATAAGGAATAAGTTAAGAATTATTTTATTTAATATATTTATCATTTTTATTCTTTGAGATTAGTGGATTATATATTTGGTTCTTTTTTTTTGAAAAACAATGACTAGTATATAATAAATTTGAACAAACTAAGAGATTTCATTAATTATGGAAAAATTTGTTTCAGTTACAAATCCAAAAGTAATAGAAAATCTAAAATTACAAATTTCTAATAGTAGAATTATAGATTGGGCAACTGAATTTAATAAAGATGCAGGTATTAGTTATGATATACTTTCTTATATTTTAGATTATTGGAAAAATAAATTTTCATGGGAAAAATCTGAGAGAGAACTCAATTCTTTCAATCAATTTTATTTTATTGATAATGGTTTAAAAACTCATTTTTTACATTTAAAATCCCCTGAGGATAATGCATTACCATTGTTACTTATACATGGTTGGCCAGGATCAATATTTGAATTTTTTGATCTTATACCTCTATTGATAAATCCAAACAAAAATAATTTTTTAGGAAATCAACCCTTTGATCTTGTAATTCCATCGTTACCAAATGTTGGATTTTCTTTTTCTAAAAACCAACAGCCAATGGATCTTGTCGAAATCTCTGACCATTTCGTTAAACTTATGAATTGTTTAGGCTATAAAAATTATTTTATCCAAGGTGGAGATTTAGGTTCTTTTGTTGCTTCAATTATGTCTAATAAAGACCCAGCTTCTGTAAAAGGTATACATTTGAATATGTTACCAATCCCAAGAGGGTTAGACAAAACACCTAAGAACAAAGCAGAAGAAATATATTATCTTAAGCTTAAAAAATTTATTTTATACGAGACTGGATACCAACAACTTCAGGGTACAAAGCCATTTACTCTAGCCCATGCATTAAATGCGTCACCAGTCTCATTATGTGCATATATAAGTGAAAAATTTTATACTTGGACAGATCATGATGGCGATTTGTTTACTAAAATTAGTATAGATAAGTTGTTAGCTAATATAACTTTATACTGGATTACAGGATGTATAGGTGCTTCATTCTGGCCATATTATGCTAGACATAGATCAGATTGGCCCATTAGTAAAAAACAGCCAATTATAACTCCAACAGGTTATAGTGAGTTTCCAAAAGAATTATTTTCGCCACCTATTAGCTTGGCGTCTCAGTTTTACAAAAATATAAAACATTGGTCATCTCACAATTCTGGGGGACATTTTGCTGCAATGGAAAAACCAAAAACATTAGCTATTGATATAAATAAATTTGTTAAAGAGATTTTGTAATTTATTTGTTTTTGCATATAGTCTATGTAGTATTTATATAATTTGTTATCGGTAAATCAAAATGCATTTGGAATTTCTAACAGAAAAATTTCTTTTAAAAGAGCATAATTTCAAATCACCTGTAATTGTAACAGGTTCAGGTGGTTGTATAGGCAGTTGGATATTATCTATCCTTCACAGATCTGGGATACCTTGCCTAGGTATAGACTTATCTAATAAAAAGGATCGTTTAAAGCTTATACTTGGAAAAGATGCTTCTAATATAAAATGGGAAAAATGTGATATTACAAATTTTAATGTGTTAAAAAATATCATTATTAATTACAATCCCAGTGCAATTATTCACCTCGCTGGACTACAAGTTCCATTCTGTGCGGCAGACCCTGCTCTTGGTGCACGTGTAAACGTAGAAGGTACAATCAATATTCTTCAAATTGCAAAAGAAATAAAATTAAAAAGAACAGTTTATGCTTCATCGGTTGCTGCATTGGCTATGCCACCAAAAGGACCATGGAAAGAAACTTTGTATGGTGCTTATAAGTTAGTTAATGAGCACACGGCCTATGTTTACTGGGCTGATCATGATGTACCGTCAATTGGTATTAGGCCAAATATTGTTTATGGTTTGGCAAGAGATCAGGGTATGAGTTCCAAAAATACTTTGGCAATCCAAGCAGCTGTTTTAAATAAAGAATATGAAATACCTTTTAATGGCAAATATAGTTGGTTATATGTTGGCGAAGCAGCTTCAGCCTTTATTAGAGCAGTAAGTAAGGATATGTCAGATGCAAAAGTTTTTAATCTTAATGGAAGCTGTGAAACTATTGAATATGGATTATCACAATTAAAACAATTAAAACCAAGTGCTAAAGTAAGTTATATTGATAAACCATTTCCATTTCCGCCCGACTTGGATGACAATCCATTACGGGATTATATAGGAAATTATCCATCTATCACTGTAAAGGAAGGTATTGAAAACACTTTCAGAGCATTTGATATTTTAAAATCAGAAGGGCTCTGCCCGCCTCTATCTTTGTAATATAAACTTACAAATGAGCTTATGAAAAATAACATAGATATTATATTAAATGGCTCTGTCTTTAAAATGGTTTGCAAGCTTTCTTTACCTAACTTTTTAGGCGTTTCTTCAATGCCAATAATTATTTTCATGGATGCTTTTTTTATATCTAAGTTAGGAAATATAGAATTAGCCAGTTTAGCATTAGTTTTCCCATTTTTAACTGTAATGCAAATGATGTCAGCTGGTGCTATAGGGGGTGCTACCACTTCATCAATATCAAGACATTTGGGTAAAAGTAATTTCTCAGGGGCTAATTCCGCTGCATTGCATGCAATTATTATTGCAATAGTGCTTTCTCTTATTTACTTGATATTTTTTTTATTCTTTCCAGATTATATTTTTACAATGATGGGGGCTAAAGGTAGTGTTTTAGAAAATGCTATATGGTACTCACAGGTAAGTTTTGGAGGTGCTATCTTTATTTGGTTGGTTTATATTCTTTCAGCAATATTTAGAGCAATTGGTGATGTAATTACACCTGCAATTGTTCAAATCATTGGTTGTATTTTTCAAATTATTCTTGCGGGAACACTGACACTAGGGTGGTTTGGTTTTTCTAGTATTGGTATTATAGGGCCAGCATTAGCTATGGTGATTAGCCATTTTATAATGATGTTATATTTAATATTTAATTTACAACTCAAACAAAAAGTTATCAAACTAACTTCAGGTTCTATTAGTTTAAGTTCTTTTAAAGACATAATGAAAGTTGGTGGTGGAGGATTGATTAATAGTATAACGATTGCTGGGACTGTTGCAGTCGTTACTGCTGCTGTAAGTAAACATGGTGTTGAGGCTCTTGCTGGATACGGATTAGGAAGTAGACTAGAAATAATTATTACTCCTCTGGTATTTGGAATTGGTTCAGTTCTTACTGCATCAGTTGGGATAAATGTTGGTGCACAACAATTACATAGAGCTAAAATAATAGCATGGACAGGTGCATTTATCTCTTTTTTTGTAGTTGGATTATTAGGAGCAACTGTAACTATTTTTCCAGAAATTTGGTTAAATAATTTTGAATCAAGTACTTTAATTAAAGATTATGCAACCTCATATCTAATGATTGTGGCACCTTTTTACTGTTTTTTTGCTGCAGGGCAAACTTTGTATTTTGCAAGTCAAGGTCTAGGAAAGATATTTTATCCTGTGGTCGTAGGTATCATTAGATTATTATCAGTTTCATTGATATGTCTTTATGTAACTTTTTATGATTTATCATTAAACTTTGTTTTTTATGGTGTTAGCTTTGGTCTTTTAGCTACAGGATTAGGTCTATGGATATGTATGCTAGGTCCAGATTGGAAAAAACAAATTTGATATACATTAATTGATTTTTTTAGAATAACTAAAAAAAGACATTAAATTCATAACAATTTCAATACGCAAAAAAATAGAAAATTACCAACAACAATATTCATACATTATTGATAAGACAAAATAAAAATTAATTGGAATGGTTAATTAGATGAATACAATGATTAACACGGTTTTTTGAAACTCGATAATTTGACACCATACTCTTCTTGACTAATGATGGTTAAAATATGAAATTAATTTAACTAAAACTTTTAAGAGTTTATTAATGGAAAATCCATCAGCTATTTTATATTTAATCCTGGGTATAGGTTGCTTATATTTATACAGAATATTAAAAAAAAAGTGGAATATTCAAAGTAGTTCAAAATCAAGTTTGTATAAAATGCTTTTTAAAAATCTTAATGACAAAAATAAATAAAACTTATAATTTTTATGGAGTTATTGCTGAATGAAAGCTGCAGAATTAATTTGGAACAGTTGGAAAAATGGTAAAAAAATAGACACTTTACCAGATGAAATTATGCCTCATTCTCGAAATGAAGCTTATAAAATTCAAGAACAGATTGAAGTTTTAAGTAAAAAAACAATTTTAGGTTGGAAAATAGCAGCTACTAGTAAAGATGGTCAAAATCATATAGGGGTATCAGGTCCTTTAGCTGGAAGAATTTTTAGAGAAAAAGTAACTAATCCAAATAATACGATAGCATTAGGAAATAATAAAATGGGAGTTGCTGAACCAGAATTCGCTTTTAAGATTGGTTCATTAATTAAACCTAATAAAACATTATTTAATGTTGAAGAGATTATGGAACTAGTTGATAATTTACATTTAGCTATTGAATTTCCTGATTCTAGATTTAATAATTTTTCTTCTGTTGGCGAGCTTAGTCTAATAGCTGATAATGCATGCGCTGATCAATTTGTAATTTCTTCACCAATCGAGATAGATTGGAAAAATATAGATTTTTCTAATTTTAAACTTTCAATATCAAATTCAAAATTCTCATATCAGGGAATTGGTTCAAATGTTTTAGGTGATCCAAGAATTGCACTAACTTGGTTAGTGAATGAATTATCTCAAAATAATATTATGCTTGAAAAAGGTATGATAGTATCCACAGGAACATGTTCTAAACCTATACCAGTTGAAACAGGTGACATTGTTACTGCCAATTTTGGTGAATTAGGTGAAATTAGTATAAATTTAAAATGATAAAAACGATCTTAATTTTTTTTATATTATTTGTAATATTTTTGATGTTAAAAAATAAATTACCAATCATCATAAACAAACTTAAATCTCTACTAAGTAACCCATTTTTTAGATCTATAGCTTTAAGAGGATTATTACGAATAGTAAGGTTTTTGATTTTTAGAAGGTGATTATTTTAAACTTTGATAAAACTCTAAAAAAAACGGAAAAAAATTGTTTACGATTATACTTACTCCTTTTTTGTTAGGATGTATCATATCTTTTTGATTTAAACTAGGTTTTAGAACTACATCTTTTAAAAAGAATGGGTAAAAAGATGTGTCATATTTTTTTGATAGCTTAGGATAAATTTCGTTAAACTCATTTACATATATTTCTCCTAAATTATTGGGCGCTTTCATACCAATTAACATAGTTGGTATTTGTTTTTCTTTCAAATAACTTAAAATTTTTTCAATATTTCGTCTGGTATAATTTGGATCGATTCCTCTTAATGCATCATTAGCCCCAATTAGAATAATTACACCGTCATAACTATCTTCAAGAACCCATTTATATCTATTTAATAAGCCTGTAGATGTTTCTCCTGAAACACCACTGTTGAACAAAGTTAGATTATTTAATTTGTTTTGTATGGTTTTTTGTTTTAATTGATTCACAAAATTATCTTTAGTAATTAATCCATACCCTGAAATTAAACTATCTCCAAAAAAAATAATTTTTGTTGTTTTTGAGTATGCAAGTTCTATAAAAGAAAATAAAAATATTAATATATAGAATAATCTTAAAATAAATTTCATAATTTTTTTTAACCTGATTGACTTTTTTAAGAAAGATTATTTTTCCAAAATCAAAAGACTTTTTTAATGACACCTAAAATAAAAAATGAAAAGAAAAAAAAACTTATTGAATTAGAAAATATTCATGTAGATCTTAAAAGCTCATTTGAAACAATAAATGTTCTAAAAGGTATTAATCTGAAAATCTTTAAAAACGAAAGTGTTGGTATAGTTGGAGAAAGTGGAGCAGGCAAATCTACTTTAATTATGTGTATTGCCGGTTTGGAACTTATATCAAAAGGTAAAATTTTTTTCAAAAATTTGCCTATACATAATCTCAACGAAGATGATTTGGCTTTATATAGATCTAAAAATATCGGTGTAATTTTTCAATCATTTAACCTTTTACCTTCAATGACAGCTCTTGAAAATGTCAATTTGCCAATTGAGATATCTGGGAATTTTAAAAATAATAAAATGGCAATGGAGTTACTAACTGCTGTAGGGTTAAAAAATAGAATTTTTCATTATCCTCATCAACTATCTGGTGGAGAACAGCAAAGAGTTGCTATAGCTAGATCGTTAATATCAAATCCTGAAATTTTAATTGCTGATGAGCCAACTGGGAATCTAGATAAAAAAAATAGCGAAGATGTGATTAAGTTACTTTTCCAATTAAAAAAACATTTCGGATCTACATTAATTTTGGTCACTCATGATACGTTTGTAGCAAAATTGTGCGATAGAATTATAAGAATAGATAATGGCTTAATAGTGAAATAAACAACCAAGATGCTTCTAGAAACCTTAAAAAACTTAACTTTATCTATTAGGGAATTACGTGGATCTTTCAATGAATTTAAAATTGTTGTTGCTTCGATATTTTTAGGTGTATTTATTATTTCAGCTGTAGGCAGTATTTCTCAAAATCTTAAATCTGAAATCAAGAATAAAAGAGTAGAGATGTTGGGTGGTAATTTTGAATTATCAACTACTTATCAAGAATTTCCAAAAAATATTAAAAGCTGGTTAGAAGAAAATGGTAAGACCACACATATAATTGAGTTAAGAACTATGCTCTCTTATGGCTCTCAATCTTCACTAAAGCGCCGTATTGTAGAATTGAAAGCCGTAGACAATAACTACCCCTTGGTTGGAAAAGTTCTAACATCGCCTTTTCAGAATGTTAAATTGCCTTTAGGAACAAAAAAGCCTGAAAAAAAAATTTTAATTGATAAATCTTTAAAAGATCAAATTGGTATTGACGTTGGTGATTTTGTCTATTTAGGTAAATCAAAATTTAAAATTAATGGGATAATAGAAAAAGAACCGGATCGAATATTTTCTTTTGCCACGTTTGGACCAAGAGTTTTACTTTCTACACAAGCTCTTAATGAGACAGGTCTATTAAAAGCTGGATCACTAATTAAATACAAAACAAAATTTATTCCAAATAATAAAAATAAAATTAATTTAGCGACCTTAAATGATTTAGTAAAAGGGACGAATGTTTCTATAAGGAGTATTGAAAACACTACAAATAATTTTAATAATTTTGTTGATAGAACCTCAATATTCATTTCCTTAGTTGGGCTGATAACTCTTTTGATTTCTGGTGCGGGAATTTCAAACGGCGTTAAAGGTTACATAATTAAGAAAACTAAAAATATAGCTATAATGAAATCATTAGGAGCAAAAAATTCAAAAGTATTAAATATATATCTCAATCAAATTTTAATGATTTTTTTAATAAGTATTATTCCTGCTATAATGCTAGGAATATCAATTCCATATTTATTTTCACCAATTATAAGTCAGGAGCTTTTTAACACATTTGAACCATCAATTTTTTTACAACCAATTTCAATTAGTTTCTTATATGGATTTATTATATGTATTTTATTTACGATTTTACCTCTTTTAAAAACTTATAAAATTAAGCCAATAGAGTTAATACGAAAATCGTCTGAAAATTCATTGAATGAAACAAGTTACAAAATAAAAGGTATAATTTTTATATTGATATGTATTTTATGTGTTTTAACGATGAATTTAATAAATGATAAAAAATTATCATTTTATATTTTAATATCAATTACAGGATCTTTTATTTTTATATATGGACTAACTAATTTAAAATTCTATATTTTGTCAAAAATTAAATTCAGACTAGGAACGACATTTGAGTATGTTAGAAAAGCAATTACTAAAAGTAATTCATTTGCAAGATCAATAGTAATATCTTTTAGCATTGGATTATCACTTTTAATTACCTTGAATATTATTGAATCAAGTCTTGATAAAAGAATTACTGTTGCAATAAACCAACAAGCCCCTAGCCATTTTTTAATTGATATACAGCCCCAACAAATTGAAAAAATTAAAAATATTGCATTGTCATTTTTAGGGGAAACTAATTTTAATTCACAGCCTATGTTGAGAGGGCGAATTACTGAACTAAATAATCAATTGGTTCAAGGTATAAAAGTAGATAAAGAAGTTGAATGGGTCTTAAGAAGAGACAGAGCATTTTCTTGGAGTAATAAAATTCCTAAAAATACTAAATTAATTTCGGGTGAATGGTGGCCTAAAAACTATGATGGACCTCTTTTAGTTTCAATTGGTGATAAAATTGCAAAAGGTCTGAATTTAAAAATTGGAGATAAAATTAAATTTAACATTCTTGGGAGAAGCTTTGAAGCTCAAATTTTTAATACAAGAGAAATCATATGGGAGAATATGGATATTAATTTTATATTTATATTAAGTAACAGTAATATTGAAAACGCGCCTCATTCATGGATAGCAACCACAAAAAATGTTGGACAAAATTTGAACAATAGTTTTGTTGAAAAAATAGTTTCTGAATTTTCAAATATTTCTTCTATATCTATCGAAGAAAGTTATAAATCTATAAAATCTATTTTAAATCTTTTAATTATAATTATCAATTCCATTGCTTTAATAACTCTTGTCTCTGGCATAATAGTTTTAGCAGGTATAATTGATGTGGGTAAGAAAGATAAATTATATGAGGTCGCCATTCTAAAAATACTTGGTGCCACACCAAAAAGAGTTGCGTATCTTTGGTTTAAAGAATATTTCATAATAGGTCTGATTACGTCAGTTATTTCTTTAATTATCGGATTTTTTGTAAGTTATGTTTTACTAAATTATGTATTCAATATTGAAATATATTTTGATTTTAAAATGATTTGTATTTTGACTTTATTAGTTCCATTTTTAATTACAATATTTAGTCTATTAAGAATGATGGGTTTGATTATGTCAAAACCTTTAGTTGTTTTGAGGTCTTATTTCTAAAATCTTTTTATTTTTTTACTAATTAGTTTCTTGTATTTTTTTATTTATTTATTAGCATTGATACATAAATCTTTTATGATGAGAAAAGCGTTATGGCTGATTTTAAAATCAAATTTCTAAAGTATTATAGTGAGTATGGGTAAACAAATTGTTATCTAAATTACAGGTAGAGCAATACAAAAATAATGGTTATGTTGTACCTGATTTCAATATGCCAGAGTCTATTCTTAAAAAAATTGAAAATAGACATGATGAGTTATTGCAAAAATATCCACAATTTAAAAATTATTGTCCTGCAATCTTACATTACGATGAAAGTTTCATAGAATTTTGTAAAAATGAAATTATTTTAAATTATGTTGAACAAATTTTAGGTTCTAACTTTGCTTTATGGAATTCAAGTTTTTTTGCTAAGCCTGCAATTAATGGTCATGCAACTCCATGGCATCAAGATGGTCAATATTGGCCAATCAGACCTTTAGCAACATGTACTGTGTGGTTGGCAATTGATGATGCTAACATAGAAAATGGGTGTTTGCGTTTTATAAAAGGTTCACATAAAGATAAAAAACTTAAAAATCATAATGTTAATGATAATAAAAATTTAACCTTAAATCAGGAACTTGATAAAAAAGAATATAATGAAAATGATGCAGTAAACTTGATTCTTAAAAGGGGACAGATATCATTACATGATGTTTATTTAGTGCATGGATCTGAAGCAAACAAATCTTCAATGGCAAGAAGAGCTATTACAATGCGCTTTATGCCAACATCAAGTGTTTTTGACCATAAAATGGTTAAAGATAAAAATTTATTTTCAAAAGCAAATGTTGGAAAGTATGGTAATAGAAAAATATATCATATGAGAGGAAAAGATATTTCGGGAAAAAATAATTTAACATACATTTAAGACATAATAAAAAGAGGATTTTATGGATCAAGCTGTGATATTGTCAACTGCAAGGACACCTATTGGGAAAGCATATAGGGGTACATTTAACGATACAGATGCTCCTACTCTAGCTAGCTATTCTATTAAGGCATCAATAGAAAAAGCTGGACTAGATCCTTCTGAAATAGAAGATGTAATTTTAGGAGCCGCTGTTCAGCAGGGAAGTCAAGGATATAATATAGGAAGGTTGTCGGCTGTCTCATCTGGATTGCCTATTCAAGTTCCTGGGATGAGCGTTGATCGACAATGTGCTTCTGGTCTCATGGCCATAGCAATAGGCGCAAAACAAATAGCATGTAATGAGATGGATGTAGTAGTTGCAGGTGGCGTTGAATCAATCTCATTAGTTCAAAATGAGTTTTCGAATAAATACAAATCTCAAGATAAGTTACTAATGAAAAACAAGCCTGACATATATATGAGTATGATTGATACAGCTGAAGTAGTGGCAAAGCGTTATAATATCAGTAGAGATAAACAAGATGAATACGCGCTTCAAAGTCAAAAAAGAACTGCTAACGCTCAGAATAAAGGTTTTTTCAATGAGGAAATTATACCTGTTAAAACACTAAAGCTTTTAAAAAATGTAGAAAACAATCAAACATCCCACGAAGAAGCAGAAATAACTAAAGATGAATGTAACAGACCTAGCACAGATATTGAAGGACTTAGAAATTTGAAACCCGTAATGGGTGAAAAGTCATTTATAACTGCAGGAAATGCAAGCCAATTATCAGATGGATCTTCATCATCTGTATTGATGTCAATGAAACTTGCAGAGAAAAGAAATTTAAGTCCTATTGGCATTTGTCATGGGGTAGCTGTTGCTGGATGTGAACCTGATGAGATGGGTATAGGTCCAGTTTATGCTATACCAAAATTATTAAAACAAAATAATTTAACCATGGATGACATAGGATTATGGGAATTGAACGAGGCTTTTGCAGTTCAGGTAATTTATTGTAGGGATAAGTTAGGTATTCCAAATGAAAACTTAAATGTTAATGGAGGTTCTATATCTATTGGTCATCCATATGGTATGAGTGGAGCTAGGCTAGTTGGCCATTCATTATTGGAAGGCAAAAGAAGAAAAATTAAATATGCTGTGGTTACAATGTGTATTGGAGGGGGACAAGGAGCAGCTGGTTTATTTGAAGTGTTATAAAATTATAATTAATACGAGGTTTTTATGTTTAAAATTTCTAATAAAGTAAGAAGACTAACAAATGATGAAAAGGACAAATATTTTAAAGATGGGTATTTGACGGGTTTACCAGTTTTTGATGATGAAGCAAAAGATGATTTAAATGATTTGTTTGTTTCTCTTAGTTCTCGATTAAGTAGTGACATTGATATCAATCAAACTAATATGTGGCATAAAGCAAGTTTAAAATTTTATAATTTATGCAGAACACCTGCAATTCTTGATTATGTAGAAGATCTGTTGGGACCAAATTTTTTTCAATGGGGGGGACAATTTTTTCTTAAAGAGCCAAAGGATGGTTCAGTAGTCCCTTGGCATCAGGATGCTCAATATTGGCCTTTGTCACCAGCTAAATCAGTAACGGTTTGGTTGGCATTATATGACACTAATGAAGAAAATGCGGCAATGAAGGTCGTAAAAGGCAGTCATAAACAAGGAATGTTCAAGCATCATACTAACAAGGCTAGCAATCTAGTGCTTGATCAAGAGGTTTCTTATGATCAAATTAAACAAGATGACATAATTTCATTGAATCTAAAGGCAGGTGAGATTTCATTGCACGATGATGGTTTGCTTCACGGTTCTGAAGCAAATCATTCAAATAGAAGGCGCTGTGGTGTAACTATGAGATTTGCACCAGTGAACGTGAAAGCAGATTTGTCAATTTGGCCACATTTTGAAACACAACTTGCTAGAGGTGTTGATGATTTTAGACATAACCCAACTGCTGAAATTCCAAGAGGTGAGGCTACTCCAATAAAGAAATTTCAATACTCAAGTGAATTTGTAAATCAATGGTAAATTTTTTTAAATGATATGTAAGAATTAAAATAAAATGTTTAAAATCTCAAAAAAAATAAGACGTTTATCAGTAGAAGAAAAAATTCAATATAAAGAAGATGGTTATTTAACTGGTTTGCCTGTTTTTTCTTCAGATGCGATCGATGATTTAAATAATTTTTTTGTATCTTTAAGTAAAAAAGTTGATAAAAAAATTGATATTAATCAAACTGCACAATGGCATAAAGCTAGTAGTAAATTTTATAAATTATGCACAACTCCTGAAATACTTGATTATGTAGAAGATTTGTTAGGGCCTAACTTTTTTTTATGGGGAGGTCAATTTTTTCTAAAAGAACCAAAAGATGGATCAGTTGTCCCATGGCATCAAGATGCTCAATATTGGCCCTTATCTCCAGCGAATGCAGTTACTGTCTGGCTTGCTCTTTACGATACGAATGAAGAAAATGGTGCCATGAAAGTTGTTAGAGGAAGTCATATTCAAGGTTCGTTTAAGCACCACACTAATAAGGCTAAAAACCTTGTTCTTGATCAAGAGGTTTCTTATGACCAAATCAAACAAGACGACATAATCTCTTTAAATTTAAAAGCTGGAGAAATTTCTTTGCACAACGATGCATTATTACATGGCTCCGAACCAAATATGTCAAGCAAAAGAAGATGTGGTCTTACTATGAGGTTTTCACCTGTTAATGTAAAAGCTGATTTATCAATTTGGCCACATTTTGAAGGACAATTAGTAAGAGGAATTGATAATTATAAACTTAATCCGATTGCTCCTGTACCAAGAGGTGAAGCTGTACCAACACGTAAATTTCAACATTCAAACGAATTTATTGATCAATGGAAAACATCGTAATTGTAATCTAATCTTTTTTATTGTCTTGTTCGTCTGAAAGTTCATTAGTAAAATTAGCAGCAATTATACCAGCAGGTAATGCTACAACACCTATGCCAATTAACGCTATGAAACTTGAGCATATTTTGCCTATTAATGTTATTGGATAAATGTCTCCATATCCAAAAGTAGTCAAACTAGCCATAGACCACTACATTGATCTAGGAATGCTTCCAAAAGTTTCAGGTTGAACTGACCCTTCCACTAAATAAAGTATGACTGCACCAAAAAGTAATAGAAAAAGTATTACAATCAAATTGGAAAATAATTGGGATTTTGATTTCACGATTGAACGAAAAAAGAAACTTAATGATTTATTGGTTTCCACTAATTTAATAATTCTAAACATTCTAATAAGCCTAAGAAGTTTCAATAAAACTAAGTCTTGTCCAAAAAAATAATAATTGTTGGTAAAATTGCTACAAGGTCGACAATTGCTATAGGGCTTATTATATATTTCAATTTACCTTTAAGACCTTTCTATTTTCTTAAATTTTACAAAAATCACACTAACCTTTCCATAACCTTAATGAAATAAATTATTTATGAGATAAAAATGAAAAAAATTATTATTATTACAATACTAACATATTTAATCAATTCTTCAGTTTCTATTGCAACAGATATTGGTTCAAGATGGGGAGTTGTTATAGATGTTACGCCAATTTCTATAACTACAAATTATTCAGAACCCAATAGAAGACTAGTTTGTAGAAAATCACATAATTACAATTCAGCTAATTTTGCTGACATAGCTGTTGGCGGTCTAATTGGAAGTGTAATAGGCAACAAAATAAGTGATGCTCACGGTGCCGGTACATTTGGAGCTTTCTTTGGATCTATGATGGCAATTGATAAGCCTAAAAGACAATTTGTTGAAACTTGTAATGAGAAAACAATTTATTACCAAAGAAAGATTACAAAGTTTTCCCATTATAAAGTTAAAGTAAGGACAAAAAGAAATATTATAAATATTCAATCCTCAACGCCATACAATATTCACGACATAATTTATCTTAACTAATTAAAAGAGAATTAAAAATGAAAATAAAAAACTACAAATTAATTATAATAGCATTCACTTGCGCTACTTTATCTGCCTGTAATGTGATTGATAACAATCAAAGTGCTAGAATACAAACCAAAATCAATGACATAAAAATTAGTAATAATCTTAGATCATATTTAGAGTGCATTGAAGATGGGAAAAAATTCGATTATTTGGCTTCGTCTAGAAATAGTGAGGCTGACAGTCTATACAACAAAAGTGCTAAAATTTTACATGATTGTGATCTCTTGATTAGAGAAAATTCTTACATGATTGATGAAAGTGAAAGAATGAAAAATGCAGCTTTAAGTATTCAAAATTATATTAAGGCTGGAAATTTTATTCAAGCATCCCTGAATTTTCAAGATTTTCAAAATACATTTGATAAAGACTTAGTTTATAGAGATGGTTCTAGTTTTACAGAAAACGTGAAAACTATACTCAATCACAATTCTGCTAATCCATTAAACAAATTTGCTTTAACAAATAATAGTCGATTAGTTAGATCGGAATTAAAACGAGCTAACTATTGGTCAAAAAATTAAAAAGGAAAAATAAATGAAAAACATTAAATTTAAAATAACTATATTATTTATTTTAGCTCCATTTTATTCATTTTCTTGTCTTGCTAATTCCAGTGTTGAAGAATGGAAACCACAGATTGTAGAAAAGATGTATGTTTTACCACCTCAACACCTTAACAAGGTTTTAAATAATGACTTTAATAAATCTATTTTGGCCTTAAATCTTCAAAATAAAGACGAATTAATAAAAAATAAAATTGATAAAATCACTGAACTTAGTTCACTTTTGCCAGGAGCTTCTGTTGAAGAAACATTAGAGATAAAACATCAAATTATCATTAATAAAAGAGATTATATTAAAGATATGAATGATCTTTTAGAAATTAAGAAGCAAAAATTAGCAACTAAGAAAATGATATTCAATAAAATTCAAAAAAGAATAAATCAAAAATCATTCAGTAATAAAGCCAATAATTTATTTTTAGAAAATAAAAATAATGCGATGGAAAGAGCTAAAAAAATAGATTTTAAAATATTAGAAAGTACATCACACAATACTTCGAAAAAAAGTAAATATTTCGAACAATATCAAGTCAATAAGGATGCAATAAATAGTCTAAAATTAGCAATTGAGAAACATCCAATGAGCAAACAAAATGTTTTGTCTAAAGATCCTAAAAATAAAGTGGAAGCAATAAGAAGCTTTATCCATAATATTGAAACCGAAATTGCTGTTTTGGAAATGAAAGAGCAAATTATTAATTACATGGCTAAGATTGTAGCATTAGATGCTATGCAACTTGCAGAGAGCGTTTCAGAAATTAATGTAAACAGCATTACTAATAATTCTAATAATAACGACCCTACAAATGTAATTAGTATTTTTACAAAATCATAAGAAAGGAAAATTAAATGAAAAAATTTATCTTAAATTCTATTGTAGTTTTAATTACAGCCCTTAGTTCTTCAGCATATGCAAATTCTATTGATGCATTAGAAAGAGAAAGAGCTCACACAGTAAATCTAATCTTAGATAAAACTATATCTATTGCTGAAAGAAAGAGCAGGTTAGAAAAATCAAAAATGAAGCTTTTAGACTTGGAAAGAATGATAATTAACAATAAAAATATTAATAAAAATCCTTCTTATCAAACTATTAAAGCTTTTGAAAATTTTGAATTAACTTTTCTTGTTCATAGTTCTGTAGAGAAAGGTAAACCATTAGCAATAACATGGTTTGAAAAAATTGGTTTAACAACTGACAACTTAATAAACACTAAGGTAACTCGTAAATGATAAATAGTTTTATATTACGATTTAATCAATCATCCCAGGCTATAAGTCTTTTATTTGGGACACTGATTGTGATATTGGTTATATATGTGTTAACTACAAATAATGATCCTGCTTTTATATTTAATTGGTTAATTTCAGTTTTAGGAAACACATTCATAGTTTTGCTATTATTTTTAACCATTACATCAATAATTTGTATTATTAATGTGTGCGGTGTTCAAGCGAGTGATAAGAAGCTTTGGTTTGAGAGTGGATTACAACTATCAAACTTGATTGCGACTATAGCACTTACTTATACACTTTTAGGTATAAGCTTAGGCATAGGAGAATTATCGGCATCTAAATTAGATGTAGGAACAATTAATCAAACTATTTCAAGATTAACAAACCAATTTAGTATGGCATTTATGACATCTGTAATTGGCCTTCCTTTATCTGGGATTTTAAGAAGTATCTTGGTAATTTTTTACGAACGTTCAAAAATGCAAATAAATTTAATAAATAAAAAATTAATAAAATAAGGATAAAATTATGAAATTTTTCATATTTAACGTAATTGTATTTTGTGCACTTGGCTATTTGTTGACTTCAAAGCCAAATGAAAATTTTAATCAATGGATTTCCAACACAAAAAATAAGATTTCAAATATTTCTAAAGATGAGGTTATTTCAACTATTAAAAAAGCAACAAAAGAAACAAAAGAAATCAAAGACATCAACACAGATTTTGTTAAGGAGTCAACTGAAGCAATAAAAAATAATAAAAACAGTCAAAATACAGACATTGATAAGGAAGCATCTATAGACACCAAATATAATAAAAATAGTCAAAATAAAAATAATAATTATCAAATAAGAGAGATAATAAAAGAAATTTTAGATGAAAAAAAACAAACTAAATTTGATGATAAGAGGTTTTCTGGTAATAAATTAAAAGAAGATTTTAATACAGAGATTACAGTACAAAATTACAAAAATGAATTAAGAAAACAAAGTCCTAAAACTAATTTCATGTCTCTTAAGGAAAGAGAGAATGCATTGGCAGAATTAATTACAGATATGGAACTTTATCATTTAAATAATTTGGCTAATTGATGAATAACATTGATGTTAATAAACTCACAATATATTTTAATTTAATAATTTTATTTTTGATTTGCTTTTATTTAATCAATCATTTCTTTTTCTCTAAGACTTTAGTTATAGAAAATAAAAAATTAGAAGAGGTAGTCTATAATAATTCTGCAAAAAACAATCACCTCTTAAAAGAAAATTTATCTATAATCAATGTTAATTTACCAAAATTACCAAATATGAACTTTAATAATTCTATAATTAAATCTGAAAGCAAACAAAAAAAAATTGAAAGAGAGGAAAAAAAAACTTCCAAAATAATACCAATAAAATTTAAAAAAACTTTACTAAAACAAAATAGTGACTTTTCATTAAAGCCTATTAAATATCCAAGTAATCTTCAAAATATACAGATAAAAAAAATAAAAATTAAAAAAAGTAAAGTTCAAGCACAAGTCATAAATAAGGATAATGATTTTAATAAGTTAGTTTATGATGGAAATAAGTTTTTAAAAAATAGAAACAAAGATTTTACAATTGAATTTAAATGGCCAAAAAATGTAAATATTCATAATCAAATTTATAATGTTTTAAGTAGTTGTTTAAATAGTCAGACAGTTTTGATGACAGAAGATAATAAAATTTTTGGTTTAAATGGTTTAATATTGAGAGATATTTTAAATGAAAAATTCTCAAGCATTATTAGGGTTCCTACAAATGTATATTCAAACTTAGAAAAAAGTAAAATTAGATCAATAAGAAGTAATTATCTTAATGGAAATAATGGTAAACATTTAAGAATTTTTTTAAAAGAAATTGATGCTTTTATTATTGGTTTCTATTTAAAACTTGCTCAAAATAAATCTTTAAAATTAATGGATATAAAAGGTCAATATAAAATAATTCAAAACAAACTTTATTTAGATGATTTAATAATTAATTCAATTAAATTTAAAGAAAAGATCTCATTGAGTTCTTTAAATAAAAATTGTATTATTTAATTATAACTTTAAAGGTTTGGAATGAAAATTCATAGAAGATTTTTCAACTCTCTTTTAGCTAGTTCTTCAATAGCTTTTATGCTACCAACAAGCGCCTTTGCGGACAACTATACCGGACCAGTTAATTGGTCAGGCGTAAGTTTTTTGCTTCCATTTAATCAGATTGAAACTTTAATGCCAATTACAAAGGCAGCTTCAGAAGAAAATAGTGATATAGATAATGCTTCATATTTTAATTCATACTTAAATAAAAGTTTAATAGAAAAACCCGTATCAGATATAAATTTAAAAATTGAAGGTTTTGCAGAAAATGCAAAATTGGCGTTAACTTATGGTTTTTCTGCAGAATTTGATTTTGGAACTTTTATCGATGATGAGGTTAATAAAACAGCTTATCTTATGTATTCATTTGGTCATAGTTTACTTTACAATGCTTATGATAGAGTAATAATTTCTTCAGTTCCTATAAGGGCAATTTCCACAAATTTAATTTCATTTGAAGAAGAAAAAAAATACTCTGACATGAAATCTGAACTAATGAAAAGAGCATTTTATAATTCTTCTAACCCCGAAGCAACAATGCTTGAGCAATTTAGAATTATGTTAAAAAAACAGTCATTTAAGAAAAAAAATTGGGAAGGGAAAAAACCTAGAGTTGTTAAAGTTACTCTTCCAAACGATAATGATAATCTTTTCGTCAATTTTGGAATTACCAAAAATCAGTTTTTAGAATTTTTAGGTCAAGCTAGCACATTTGCTTTTGGATATAAACTAGAATGTCCAATTTTACCGTTTATGATGAACGCCTCTTTAACAAAAACGACAATAAGTAGATTTGATTTTGCGACTAAACTCTATAATAAAATTGATTTAAAGTTACCAAATCCTGATTTTGAAATAAAAATTTATCATCAAGGTTGGGAATTTGCTGAAGAAAGTTACCAAGAAAATGCTAAATCTCTTTTGAAAGTTAGTTTGGGAATGGCAATAGAGATTGAGATATTTGATACCTTTGAAGAAAAGGTAATTTATGATCAATATTTTTTTGCTGAAAAGACATATATAGAAAATAAAAATAAAGTAATGCGTTCAGATGCTGCTAATGTATGTGAATTAACCGAAGGAATTTTAGAAAGAGCTTTTATGAGTATTAAAAACAAAGAATACAGAAATAAAATTATTAAGGGTGATAGTATGCAATCACAGTATTCATCAGCAATTTTTCAGATTGATACGGATAACCCTGATGAAGTTGTTAAGCAATCTGAATTTGTTTTAAAACAACTTCCTCAGGTAAATGATTTTTAAAATTTATTTTAACTTCTTTTTTTTCTAAATTTACTTTTAAATTTTGTATTTTCTGTTGTAACTGGCTTAGGCATGGTAATTTTTGTTCTGGAAGCATAAGAATTAACTCCAGTATAAACCTCGCACGCAATAGAATTTGATTTTCCTGCAATAACGGAAATTCTAGTTAATTCATAAAATCCGGCTCCAAAACCTCCTTGGGCAATTAAATTTGTCATTAGTGAAGCAATTAAACTTTCATTTTTTAATATTATAACTTCATTATCATGAGAAAGATTGGCAATTTGTAATTTACCTTTTTCATCAACTTCTTTAGTTGTATTCAAAGCTTTTTGAACTCTCTCATTCATTTGTTGATTAATTATTACCATTCGTTCTACTAGACTATTATCAGTAGCAACTTTGCTAGCTAATACAGCATATTGCGCTTTTAACTCACTAAGTTGTTTTCCAAGACCTAAATTTTCAGCTAAGGCATCTAATATATCGTGCTGTCTATTTTGTATTTCAACTACAAAAGGCCAATACCCACTTTTGGGGTCATTCTTCTCAGATTTAGCAAGTTCTTCTAATACTTTTTTATTCATTTCTTGAGCTTGTGCTAATTGAGATTGGTATTGTTCTCTATATGGATTCCTTTTGTCAGCAGCCATACTGAAAAAGATTTTTTCTGAGTAATTGAAAGGTTTAAGTCCTTTAAATGGACCAGATTGATTTAATTTTCTCTTTTTCTCATCAGCTCTTTGGTATCCTGTTAGGGCTGCCATATTTCCAGCATTTATGTTTTGTTTAACATTTAAACCATAAAATTGCCAAGCTCCGTAAACAGTCAAAGCACCAATATTATCTGGAGAGCCCTTTGCTTGTTTTATTAATTTTATACCTAGATCTCTATTTCCTCCAACATTTCTAAAATAATAATGTGTTAAGCCATACGCGAACAATGCATCTGCTTTCATTTGTTTTTTGTTTTTATTAAAACCTGCATCCATTAATGAAATCGCTTTTATCTTTGACAAAGTATTAATGTCTTTAGTTTTTATAAAAATATCGAATAATTTTTCTATTTCTGATGTCTCAAAAGCACCTTCAAAAGTTTTAAGAGAAGATACAAATGGATCATCAGATTTTTTAGGAATGCTACTAAGAATTTTTATAATTTGATTAGAATTTTTACCAAAATCAGTTTCTAGATCTTTAACATTACCCTCAGGTAAATTTTTTAAAGTTTGAGGAATGGTTCTACCACACACTCTTTTTGCATTTTTTTGGTTATTAGAAGAATTTGCAGTGGTTATATTAGAACTAGGGGCGCCAGAAGTAATATTATTTTTATTCAGACCCTTTAACATTCCTCCTAATGGGTTACTGTTATTATTTCCTTTTGGGGTTTGAAGTTTGTTACCTAGATCTTTTTGTATCTTGTCAGTTAGAGACTTTAAATCAAAACCATATGTGTTATGAGTTAGTGTTATAAATAATAAACTGAACAAAATATAATTAAAATTTTTAAACATTTAATTTCTCCTTATTGAAAATTTTTATTTAAAAGCACTAGAACCGGTTCCACTTCCTTTAAATGCTCCGGTTTTACTTTTAGAAGAACTTTCTTTAGACTTGCTAATGGAGCTGTTATTTGAACTAGATTTAGCTTTTTGCTGTCCTTCTTTAAAACCTTTGTTATATGAAGATTTATCATTTTTAGTATCATTAATTGCTTTATTAATCCCAGCTTTAACGCCTTGTGATCTTTGATTTTCTTTGATTTGTTCTTGTGCAGCTCTAGCTTGTGATGCTTCAATCAATCTTGCATTTCTTACACCCTTGGATGAAATTCCATAAACTGACACAAACATTTTTTGTCCTGAAATAGGATGTGTATATTTTTTTCCAAGTTTTTGTGACATTCCCTGAATATTCAGTTTTTCTACTTTTTGTGATAATGTTTCTGCAAAAGACGAAACTGACTGATTTTCAACGCTTCCGTCAATTTTACCTGAAGAAATTTCTTGTAACTTGCTCTCTGCAACTCTCTTTGACTCTGCCTCAGAATACAGAATAAATGCTATTTTAGATTGAGCTGAAGTTTGGGCCATACCTTTTGCTTTTCTAGTAGCAGCAGAAGAATTACCCTTAAGCGGATGAGAACCAATAGCTAACAACCAAAAATTTCCTTGATCATCAAAAAATTTTCTTGCACCTTGAGCAGTAGACCAATCTGTACTTTTGATAAAATCTTTTAAAGAACTTTCTCCAGGATCAAATTTTACATCAAAACCTGCATATAAATCTCTAGTTCTTTTTTCTTCTTTAGCAGTCCATATGGCAATTTGAGTTGTTTGGTATTGTTCGCCATCCCATGATTCAAAACTTGCAATAGGGACTAAGCCAACAACACTCATTTGAGAAAAGGTTTCTACAGCACTTGTATTTTCTTGTCCTAATTGACCTTTTAATTTTTTAGCTTCCTCTACTAAGTTTTTATAATCTTGTTCAGTAGCCTCTAACTCAAGCTTTGCCTGATTATATGCCTCAATATTTTTTTTTTCTATTTTATTTGGATCAAAATCAGGTTTAATTTTTTGAATAGAAGCAATTATTCCCTCCTTTGTTAATTCCTCAAAAGTTATACCTCTATTTTTTTTATGTTCTGCTTTATCTAGATTTCGCAATGCTTTTTTGTATTTTCTTAAAGCATTATTAACTTTGCCTTCAACTTGGTCTTTTTTATTGTCAAATTCTGTTCCTAATGGAGTGGAAGGCAAATATACCATATCAGTTGCACTTATTTCAGTTCTTATATATTCTATGAAGGTTCTTTTGGCTTCGAGAGCTGCTTCTTTTGCTTTCATTTCTCTCATCATTAAAAAATCAGGATTAGTTGCAGGATCTTCCTCAGGTAACACTGCTGAACCAACAGCAACAAATAAATCTCCGTTTTCTCCTTCTGTAAGCCCAACTTCATCTAAAAATTCCATTGCCAAGTCTTCAGCAGTTTGTGTGTCACTTTGTCTAGGGGTTTCACTTTCAGAAGACTTTTCGACAACTTCTTGGACTGTTGGATTATCTTTATTTTTAAATTCAGCTGCATTTATTTTAAATGCAATTAAAATAAAAACTGTTAAAATCAACTTGACAATTAAATTCATTTTTTTCTCCTTAATTTTTAGATACTTTTGATGAACTGTTTTTGAGTATCACTCAATTCTCTTTTAATTTTAATTCTTGATTTGGCATAAGATTTTAATGCTTCTAGGTATTGTTTTTTATTTTTATTATTTAATGCAATTCCAATTTCAATACGACTTATTATATGAGCACGATAAAAATCTTTGTTATATCTCATAATTGCTGATAGATAATTCCAAGCTTTAAACTTCAGTGGATCATTTTGAATATAATCTTCTATGAGCTTAGTAATATTATTCAATTGATCTACTTCACCACTATTAAATTTTTTCTCAATTACTTTAAAATTATCATTCTTAACATTGACAATATCTTTTGAAAAACTCAAAAATCCGTTGCAAAGTTTAATGTAATTAGCAAAATTTGATTTTTGATCTAAAATATTGTCTTTAATTACTATGATGTTATTTTTTGTAAGGTTTTTTAAAAATTCTTCATCATGCGAACAAACACTTGATTCTATTGTAAGTCTTTGTAATGGATCGAGTTTATTTATTTTTAAATAATTAATAACTATTGATTTTGTTGATGGAAGAATATTTAGGTTTGTTATATCAGGATTTTTATTTTTGTTTAATATATTCAGTTTTTGTTGATACTCTATAGGGTCTATCTTCTCCAATACGTTATTTAAATTAAGACTTTTCTTTGCTCTATTTATACTCCACAACAATTCTAAATCCTTTAAGCCTAATTTTTTTAAGAATTTTTTTCTTTCACTTGGTTGAAAGTTCATATGCTCTTTTGCATTATATGCAATTAAATTATTTAGATTAATCTGTTTAGAGTTGAAAATGACATCTTTTTTAGGAAAAGCAAATACCACTACATAGAAATTTTTATAGCGTTTATCTTCTATCTTTCTTGAATTACTTATTTTTAAATTATTTTCTAAAAATCTTGATGATACCCAATTTTTGAACTCGTTTTTAGATATGTTATTTTTTTTTATGAAATAAATCTTAAAGTTGCTTACAGCCTGTACAACACCATTTCTTGATAATTCACGTCTGTTAGATTTTTTATTCCACTTCAAACTTACTTGAGAAAAGTAATGTTTACTTGTTTCAAAAACTTTTGTTGAAGTGATGTCATCATTTCTAATTGCATTAAACTTTGTAATTAATGAATCAGCAGCAGTAGTTTTGGATATTAAAATACACAATGCAAGTATAAATAACGATTTCATTTTACCAATCTTTGTCTTTGTCTATTTTTTTCATCATTTTTTTATTTTTTGATTTTATTTTTTTTATTTTTTCTTTTGCTATATCCAATGCCGATGGGAGTTTTTTGAATACTGGTCTTATTAAAATACTACCATCTGTTTTGAGTAAATTTTTATCTTCATCAAGTTTATTTATCTTTAGAGTGGACTGCTTTCCTGTTCCTTCAATAAATGATGCGTTTCCAATGACTTTTTCAATTCTTCCCGAAAATTCATTAGTTGTTTGATCCAATATTCTAGACCCAAGCCTTACAATGTTATATTCAGTTTCTTTTTTGAAAAAACTTTTCCCCTGATCAACTATAATTTTATTATTTTTAATTGTTATCAACTTCGCAGGAAAAAAAGTATCCGTGATTTTTCTAGAAAATCTACTAGAAATAGTTTTGGCAAATTTTGATAAATTTACTCCAGCACTAGTTAAAATAATATTATCTGAAAATATAATTTGAGATGTTGCTATATCAATGATGTTTATAGCAATATCAACTTGCAATTCTCTAGTTTTGATGGTTTCACCCATCAACTTCTTTTTTATTGTTTTGTTTTTTATTTCATTTAATGAGGAAATAATTATATAATCAGCACCAACTCTATTTCCTAGCTTAGCCAATTCCTCTACTCGCACATTTCCATCTTTTATAAAATTTAATTCATCATTAATTTCTTTTGAATTATTCCTGTCAAGAATTGCAAACCTATTACTTTTCACAAGCATTGTATTTAAATTGCGATTAAATGTTGATGCAAATTTTTTACCTGATTTTAGATCTTTAATTTTCTTTGAAATTTTTACTGAAGGCAAAACAAAACGCATTCGTTTTAATTCTGAGGATAACTCAAGTTTTGATACATTTACTTCAAGTTTTGCTTCAAACATTTTATCAGATTTTGACTTTCCAGAAGATATGATTTTCCAACTTTGAATTACACCTTTAGTACTTTGTTTTATTTTTTCTTGAAATTCAGATGATGAAGCAAAACTTTCATCACCATCTTTAACTGTTTCAAATGTTTTCAGAGCTGAAGTTGTTTGTGAGGACATTTGAAGTCCATTTACTTGGGATATTGCCTGCAGCAATCCATCTTTAACAGCGTCTTTTGAATTAAACCCAACACCAGTAACACTAACACTAATCGTAATCAATTTACTTCTAGAATTTTCGGTCGTGTTTGATGCTTGTAGGTTTGAATTATTGTTTTTAGAAACAATATTTGTTTTTGACTGTCCTTCTTTAACACCTTTAACAAATGAAGACTTATCATTTTTAGTGTTTTCTAATGCTTTATTATACCCAGACTTCATTCCTTTTGAATTCTGGTTTTCTCCAATCATATTAACGCTTGCTTGGTACTGAGAAGCTTCCATTGCACGTGCATTTTGTGTAGATGAAACTGATAAGGAATAAACAGCTACATACATTTTTTGATTAGTTATTGGGTGAGTAGTAATATCACTAAACCTTTTAGACGCACCTTGTATTTGGAGGTTTTCAAGTTTTTGAGATAAGGTTTCAGCAAATGAACTTGCTACTTGGTTTTTAGTTAAGCCATCTGCAGCTTTGATTTCCTGAAGTTTTGTTTTAGCCTCCCTACTAACTGATATATCTCCTTTTAGAGCAATTGCCAATTCTTTTTGAGCATATAATTCAGCTTTACCTTTCGCTTGTCTCATTTGAGCTGAAGATTTTCCTTTGATAGGTGTGGCCCCTATACCAAATAAAAAAAATTCACCCTTATTATCTATAAATTTTCTTCCTCCAATTGCTGATTGCCAGTTAGTCGATTTAATAAATTCTTTAACGCTCATATTTCCAGGCTCTAAATTAATTGGAACACCTTTCATGAGAGCAAGTGATCTTTGTTCCTGTTCAGGAGACCACATTTTTACGACTGCAATCTCGTACTGGCCGTCAACAAACGATTCAAAATGTGCTACTTGAAAAGCACCTACTAAAGTCATTGAAGATAGAGTTTTTACTGTTGAAGTATTTTCTTGTGTCAGTTGACCTTGAAGTTTTTTTGCCAAACCTTTCAGTTCATTAATTTCTGTTTCTATTACTAAAAGTTCATTTTCAGCATTTTTTAGAGCTTCCGCCTTTTTGTTATTGTCAAAATTAACTTTGATATCAAGTCTAGATATAAAATCAGATAATGGACCAGCCATAACAGCACTTATGGACATATTATTTATTGATGCAAAGTTTGACACAAGTTTTTTGTCATAATTAATTGCAGCTCTTCTGTATTTTTTAATTTTACTTTGAAGTTTTAATTCAAGGTTGTATTTTTTTTCATCAAACTCTGTAGACAGACCTGTACTAGGAATTTTTACAATATCTTCAGCCGACAACTCAGTTCTGATATAAGATATTATATCGCCTTTAGCTGTAATATTTGCCTCAAATGATTTTAAAGCCCTAATATTTAAAAAATCTGGATATGTGGAAGGGTCTTCTACTGGAAAATAACTTGTACCAATAGATATAAAAAAACCTTTATCTTCATTCCAGCCCTCACCAACATCAGCATCTAATAAAAAATTTTGGGCTAATTCGGTTGCTGTTTTATTCTCTTCCATAAATGAATTTGAATTAGCGATATTTCTTACACGTTCAACCTCATTTGCTAAAGCATTTGAAATAAACAGACCAAAAATTATAGCTAATTGACAAAATTTTAATATTAAAAGCATTAAAAAATCCTAATTATAAACCTTGAGCTTTTAAGCTATTAACAATTTCTTGCGCTGCTTTTTCTCCAGCTTTTACAAGTGCATTTTTTTCAGCCTCATTGTCTTCTAGACCTTGAGATCTTACTTGAATAGGCCCAATTGCAGCTATGACTTCTGGAAATCCATCCACAATTTGAGAAACATCAACTCTTATGCTAGCAGATACAGTAAAGTTTCCACTAACTTTATCTACTAAAGCAGTATTTACGTTTATTGTTCCAATAGCTACAAATCCAATTATTTTATTACAACGATCTGATTCAGCAATTGAGTCAAATATTTCAGCTTCCGTATCATCACTGAGTTTATCTAATGCAGTAAACTCTTCTTCAATGATATCAGTGGATGGCGCTCCACATCTTTTAGCAAACGAGGGATACCTTATACCTTTAAACCCATTATTACTTAAAGTTTTTGAAATATTGCTATTTAAGTCGGAGGATGGCATTATGGTCCATTCTCTTTCTGAAGATCTTTGCTTTATCTCCGTACTGCCTCCTTTAGTAACTTTCTTGAACCCACTTTCTTCTTTATTTAATACTGTAGTTGTCCCGTCAGTAGTTGCTGTTTTTTCGGCAGCGACACCTTTTTCGCCTTTAACAATTTTAGTGACTTTATTGTCATAAACTTTTGTATCAGTAGATGTGGCTTTTCTAGCGATGAAAAATGAAACCATCCTTTTTCTTTTTTTACCTGTTCCTTCATTTGCGGCCTTAGCACCAGAAAAAAGAATTGAGTCAAATAAACTCCCATTAACACTAGCTCTTATTTTAATATTCAAAGTTAATTTGTCTTGAGTTTGCTTTGACTTGATTACATTTATAAAATTATTTACTTGCGAATCAACCTTGTTTTTAACTTTCAAATACTGATCTAATTTTGATCTTTCAGTAATACACTTACCAATATACTTTTGGAGTACATTTTGTTTTGCTATAGAAATACCTTCTGCAATAGTTTCAGGAGATACTTTTGGGGTGCCTGAGAAAAAACCCTTGGGTTTTGGAATTTCTACTGTAGCAGTAGCATCAAAAGTATCGTCAGAGTTGCAAATCGCAAATGTTTTAAAAGGGTAAATTAAAATACTAACTAGAAATAGAACTCTCAACATTGAGACATCTCCTAATTTGTTTAACATATTAATTAATATTATAATAATTTAAATATATTTTTCAAATATTGAATTAATTTGATTAAATACTAAAAATCTTCAAAATTTTCCATTATAATTATAAATGATATTGTAGGTTAATTTTATGATTAAGTATTTTGTAAAAATTTGTGTAATTATTTTTTTGTCGATAATTTTGAACCAAAAATCTTTTTCTTCTGATTTGAGTCAAATTAAACAAAATTTTTTGATATTTTTAGAAAAAGAATTTTTAATGAATAACATTAAAACAAAAAAAATAAATCAAGGTTTTGATCTTATAATTTATGATATAAATAATAATGAATATTTAGCATCTTTTGAATTACTAAATAAAAACATAAATCAGGAATGGTTTCTAATCCCCACTATTAAAATAATTCGTTTAAATGATAATGTCTCTCTTGGTTTATCAAGATCTCTAACTTTTGAAAAAAACTCAAATCTTATTGAAATTGAAAATATTTCAAAACTTTTAATTACCTCTATCATTGATCAAATGAATAAAAATAATATAAAATTTAAAGTAACAGATCAGCAATATATTGATAAAAAAGAAAAAAAAATTGATATCAACATTAACTATTTTAATTCATGTGAAGCAAATCAAATAATTGAGGTTATGGAAAAAGATTTTCCAGGATTTATTCATCTAGAAAGTCAGGGTCTAAACACAAAAAGCAAAGTACAAATTGCATATTTTACAACTTCAACAAAATTTAAAATAAAAAAATGGCTTGATTTAACGATACAAGATTTTAATTTCAGTCTAGACGATTATTTTATAAAACTTTACAAATCAAGAATGGATATTACCAAAATTAACAAATTAAAAAAATTATACCTATGTGAGAAATGATGAGATTAATTTTTAAAATTATTTTTTTTTATATATTTGTCTATTCATTTTCTTTAAGCGCTAGTGAACAAAAACCTTCTATTGCCTTTTTTATTTTAGAACAAAATAGTAACAACCAATCTATTAAATTATCTTTGTCATCACACTTGAATAAAAAAGGATTTATTTCTGAAGATGGAAATAATCTATATAAACAAATTTTGAATGAGGATGTAGACAGTTTGCAAAAACTTGTAGAAAATTTCGATTTATTAAATCAAAAATTAACTTCAGAGCTTTTTATAATTGTTAGACTCAATTATCAAATAATTAATAATAGAAAATCTAAAATGTATATTTCATCTGAAATTTTCAACGCTCAAACAAAAAACCCTATTAATTCATGGTCGTCACCAATTAAAATTTTAGATTATCCTCTTGATTGTGATCAAATCTGTAGAAAATTGTTGGTTTCTGAGTCATCAGTTTTATTGTCTGAATCTTTAGGTGAAAGTATTAGCAACGTATTAAACTATCAATCGTCTGATCAAAAAAATTATAATAAAATATCAAAAAAATATAATTTTAAATTATCCAATTTTATGCAAAAAGATGTTATTTACATAACTGATATTATGGTAAATGAATTTCCTGGTTTTATCAAATTAAACAACGAAGAAACCTTTGGTAAGCAAGCTAAATGGACATATTACTCTTCATCTGAGTTAAATAAATTAAAAAAATGGCTTATAATTTCATTAGCAGATATAAATTTAAATTTAGATCAGGATTATGAATTAACGGTTTCTGAAAATAATTTTTTAATAAAAAAATTCCCTATATTTGGCAATAAGGGTTCCAAAGGAAATATTAGCAAATTTAATTAAGCAAATATTTTACTATTTTTTCCATAACTAAAATATGGAGGTAAAGTATGAGTTCAGATTACAATAATAACCCTTTGACAGAGGTGGCCCTAGCTTTGTCAATGGCATTTTTTGCATTAATGGTATTGTCTATCTTTGCCTTAACTCAAAAAGAACATAAAAATTCATCAATTAAATCACTAGCTATTGATAATAATTCACAATCTAAAAATGAAAATAAAAAAATTCCAAAAGTTTTATTTTATTTTGATAATAAATTTTATAATAAAAATCTTAAAGTATGGGATTTAAACACAATAAGAAATAGCAAAGAAGCTTATATACTTGCTGTTCCGTCCAAAATTTCCGTAAAACAACTATTCTTAATCAAAACTTCTTTAAAAAACTTAAATGTCAAGATTACCCAACAAACAGTAGAGTGGGAAAATGCATTTAATAAATATATTACAAGAAAGGACCATAAGAAATGAAAATAATTTTAGTTTTAATATTTTCAATAATTACAACCTTTGCAAACGCCAAAACTACTTACACTAAACCTTACATAAAATCATTATTAATTGAAAATGCAAGAAATTCATCATATGTAACACCAGCATTAGCATTAGCAGTTGCTAAGATTGAATCTAACTACAAATCTGATGCAATAAGCAATAAAGGAGCTATTGGTGTAATGCAAATAATGCCCCTTACGGCATTAATGGAATTTGGAATTGAAAAAAAGAAGTTATTTGATCCCAAAATAAATATCAAAATTGGAGTTAAATTTTTAGATAATTTAATTAAGAAATATAAAGGTAACATTTCAATTGCATTATCGCATTATAATGGTGGATCTGCTGTTGGAAAGTGGCCTAATTTAAAAATTATTCCAGCAACTTACCCATATATTGTAAAAGTCCTAAAAAAATCGAACGAAATACAGAGAAAGACTCCAACCCTTGCTAAGTTAAATAAAAATAATAAAAATATTAAATTTACTAAAGTTATTAAAAACAACGTCAACCAAAATGAGATTGATTTATTGGTAAATGACATTGATAAATGGTTAAATATATATAATAAATATAAAAAGCATAGCTGAAGATAATTATGTGGTGATTAAGAATTAGATCGATAAATTTCTGAATAAATCATATATTATTTCAGGTTAAGGATAATAATTTGCGAACAATTGGAACAAATTTTTTTGAAAACTGGAATGAATTTTCTATACAAAAACCAGATGAAAAAATTCTAGATCATCTAGAAATAGTTCAAAACCAAACAAAAATTAATGGAGATCTTAAACACAAGAATAAGAAAAGTGTTATTAAAATATTTGCATTATTCTTAACACATAATTATGGATCTGCGATTTATGAACTTTGTAATTTTCTTAAATATTTAGAACATGTAGAATTAAGATTATACGATGTAATGGTTTTAGATGCTAACGACATTACTAATAAGATAAAAAAAAATGAGCTAAGGCATAATGTAACTTTATCAAGTAAAGTTGAATTTAAGATTGAAAACAAATCTTTTGAAATATATTTTACCCGCATCCACACTTATATCATTATATTAGATTTTATCGAAGAATTTTTAGGATTAGAAGAAATTTTGAAACTCGAAGAGAACTTAAAAGTTTCTTATACATATGAAAGTTTACAAAAATTATCTAACAATTTATCAAGGCAAATTTATAATTATCTTAAAACATTATTACCATCATCTCATCTTCAAAATTTTTCAACAGCAATTAGTAACAAAATATTAAGCAACAAAAAAAGTCAAAATACAGAAATTACATCTGAGGATATAACTGACGAATTTATTATCAATTTTTGGATAAATTCTAAGAATCTCATTAATGAACAGGAAATTAAAACTTTTACTTTAGCAGCGGATATTTGTTTAAATTATAAAAGGTCTGTCAGATTAAATAACATTTATAATTTAGAATATAAAGATCATATTAATAATGAAGACTCACTGACTTTTGTTACCAATGATAATATAGATGATTTTTTAAACCAGGTTACAGATGATAATGAAGATAATATTTCAAAATTTTTTGATTATCTAGAAAGTTTAAACAAACAAAAAATTAATATTTTAAAAAAAAATGAATTAAACGAAATAAAAAATATTGTAAAATATCAAGAAACTTCATTTGAATTACCTCTTACTATTTTAAGAATATTAATTTTTGGATCTATTCAAAATAAAATCGTTGAAGCAACTAGAAGAAAAAATAATACTTCTAAAAATAAAATATTAAACGACGATTATTCAAACCAATATTACAACCAAGTAAGAGTTTATAATGATTTTTTACTTAATGTAAATCATTTAAAAAATATTATATTTTATAGGTTGTGGAGCGTTAATGCTAGATATTCAACTGAATTTATTAGAGATTTTTTATCAGATAAAGAACTTAAAATTTTCAATACTCACTTAAATTCAATTAGAGGAAATATAGATCGCTTAAATACTTTAAATGACGTTAAAAATAATCAACCATTTTCTAGAACAAATAATGTATTTTCTATGAACAATGAAATTTATGAGGATAATATTGAGTCTTTTTTAGAGAAAATAAAAATATTTCTCAAAGAACAAAATAATTTTGATACTTTCAATAAATTTTTAAAAGAAACAAAAAAAAGTTCAAATAATTTTAGAAGAAGTGGTGTTAATTTTGACCTTAATAACCCTGAAAACACTAAAATCTTAATCAATTCCTACAGATCACTTAATGGGATTAAAGAATTTATGTTTAAGTACTTAAACGAATTAGAATTAAAAGTTAAAAATTTAAAAAATCAATTTAGTGAAGATAAAGAAATTTTTTTTAATAATTTTAAAAAATTATATTTCGAAAAGGAATAAATTTATGGAACAAAAAGATAAAATAAATAATACATTCCTAGCATTGAAATTTATAGATTTTTCTAAAAATTACAAATCTAAAAAAAATATTGATAAACTCAATGTTTCAATGATTTGGGATGTTGTTTTGAATCCACATAAATATGAAAATAAGATTAATGAACTTTTAAATAATAAAGTATTTTCAAAAATATATTTCAAAATTCTTAGTCAAGAGGGTTCTATTTATCAACCTAAGGTAATTGCAGCATCAAGTGAAAAAGTTTTTAAAAGATCTTCTGACGAATTTGACATGGAAATAATAGAGTCAAATAAAAATCATGATGTTTTTTACTTGATTATATTACTTCATAAACAATTTGAATTACCACTATCAAATTTATATGTTATTTGTGATGATATGAGTTTAAGAAAAAAATTACCTAAATTTGAAAATAACCGGGCACAAATGATTATAGACAAAAATGATAATTTTTTTGATTTACTAACAAATTATAATTCTGAGATATTTATACGGTGAAAAATTATACTGTAGTCATTCCTACTACAGATTATTTAGTGGGTATTTCTGATATTGTAATTGAAGATCCATTAGTTTCTAGCGTTATATGTGAAAATAATAATTTAGAAGCTCTACCAATAAGTAATAAATATTCTTCTTTTGTGAGGAGTCCTACAGGAATCATAGAAAAAATAACAGGGAAACCTTCTTATAGAATTGATATTACTAAAAAAATAGAACAGGGTATAAGTTGGCAATTATCAATTGCCATTGCTCATATTTTAAATCACCTAAATTTTTTAGACTTTTCTAAAGATAAAGCACTTTTACCAGCTAAAAATACTACTATGATATGGGCTAGTGGAGTAATAAATTCAAATTATGATGTTAAATATATAGACCACCTTAGGGAAAAATTCAAAAAATCAATATCTTATTTTAAAACTTATGTGGAAATGAATATTTCCATACACATAGTGTTGAGTTCTGAGAATGAAGACGAATTTGAGGAAATAATCAATGAAAATTATTTTTTGAAACAAGCAATAAAAGAACATAAAATTAAATGTTTCTATATTAAAAATTTAGAAGATTATTTTTATGATCTTAACATAAAAAAAATATTCAAGAAAAATAAGCCATCAGTATCTTCTTTATTAAAAATAAAAAAATACTCTAAATTGATTATGATCTTCTGTTTAATATCAATGATTTCTTTGCCGTCTTATCACTTATATCAGAATATAAATCCTTTAATTAATCTAAAAAAAAAAAATAACTATAGAGATTTGTTAACAAGTTTAAATTCGTATAGGCAAGGTGACTTTATTGAGAGAATTAGTGCTTTATTCTTTGACTACAGCCAAAACTTAGTGTCTAAAAAATTAGAAGATCAAATTATTTTAAATTTTATTCCATACTCAAATGATGCAAATTTCAAAAACAAATGTAACATAGTTGATAGGACCTATAAACCAATATGTGAATTAAATATTGAAGCTACAAATATTGGCAAAACAGAAGTGTTTTTGTGGATGTTGAATTTTGAAAATAAATCTTACCCAAATTTAAAATTTGAAAAACATTCGAAAACTGACCCAAAAGTTATTAATGGTATGATTTCACCACAAGAAACCATTTTAATTAATTTGAACGAAAATAATAAACCATTATTATTATTTTTCGTGTATGGACAAAAATTTGATCAAAATATTAGAAAATGGCTAAACAACTTGGATAAAAGAAAATCTTTGTTAGAAACCACAAAGAGAAGACTAAAATCACTTGGCTTTGCGTATGTTATTAAAAAAATAGATAACTATATGATTATTCAAAATTTATATTGAGGATAATGTCTTTTGTAACTTAAGAAATTTTAATAGATTATTTTAGAAAATAAATTTAACCTAAAATATATTAAAACTCATATAAGATTTTTGAAAAAATATGAAAAATTTTAAATGAAAAAGCAAATTGTAAGAAATCAAAACGTAAGTATAAAGCCATATGCTCCAAATATTGGTGCTATAATTACCGGTATAGATTTATCAAAAGAAATAACTATTTCAGAATTAAAAATAATTAAAGATACTTTTCATAAATTTTTAGTAATTTTCTTTCAAGAGCAATTCGAAATTTCTCCAGAAAATCATATCAAACTTGGTAAATGTTTTGGAGATTTACATATTCATCCTGCCGCTCCAAAAATGAAAAATTTTCCTGAAATATTTGAAATACACACTAATAAAAATAGCAAGATATCTAATGGTTCGGAGGATTTTCATTCTGATGTTTCTTGTGACATCAAACCACCTTTAGGGACAATGCTTCAACTTCATATTTTACCAGAAAGTGGAGGCGATACTATGTTTGCAAACATGTATATGGCCTATGATGCTTTAAGCAATCCTATGAAAAAATTTTTAGATAAACTTAATGCATCACACGAATCTGAACATTTTTATAAAGGAAGATATAGTAAAATTGATGAAAATATAAAATATCCATCAGCAATACATCCTGTAGTCAGAACACATCCTATAACTAAAAAAAAGGCATTATATGTAAATCGTTTTTTTACAACGCAAATTGAAGGTTTAAGTAAAGATGAGAGTAAACTTATTTTAAATTATTTATTTGAACATTGCGAAAAAATAGAGTTTCAGATTAGATATAGATGGAAACAAAATGATATGGCTTTTTGGGACAATAGATGTACCCTGCATAAAGCAATTTGGGATTATTTTCCAAATGAAAGAAAAGGAAGAAGAGTTACAATAAAAGGTGATAAACCTTTTTGATTTTCTTTTAATTTTAAAATACAGTTATTGAAATTTAATATTATTGACATATAAAAATATTATCATCCTTCTTAAAACCATTTTTATTGGACTGTTAGGCGGGATTATATTCAATATTCTACTTCTACCATTGCCATGGATGCTAGGGCCAGCACTTAGTGTAGCTATTTTTGCTTTATCTGGTCTTCACGTAAATATAAGTAGAAATTTTCGAATACCTTTTGTAGGGGTTACGGGCGTATGGCTTGGAAGTTATTTTCAACCAAATATTTTAAATGATATTAATATTTGGCTTGTTTCTATTGTTTTTTTAATTTTGTATGTACCTTCTGCACATTTAATTTCTTATCATATTTTAGTAAAAATTAGAAAAATCAAAAAACCTGAAGCATTTTTTATAGGATCACCTGGAGGTTTGCTGGAGATGACTTTAGGCGCAGAGGAATGTAAAGCAGATGCTAAAAAAGTCTCATTAATTCATGTTAGTAGAATTTTTTTGACAGTTTTGTTAATCCCAAATTTATTACTTCTTTTTTTTCCAGGCTCTTATGTCAGGGAGCCAACTTGGCCTAATTTAGAAGGTGAGCTTATCCACATTCTTGCATTTTTTATCCTTATCCCATTAGGTTATTATATTGGAAAAAAAATTAATTTTCCTGGTTATCAACTTTTTGGTCCATTAATAATAAGTGCGATCTTACATATTTTTGGATATTTTCAATTAAATGCAAATGTAATTTTTTTAATAATTTCACAGTTAATTATTGGATCTTATTTTGGATGTAATATGAACGGAGTTTCATGGAAAACAGCTGGTAATTATTTGATTGATGCTATTATTGTAGTTATATCTCTGACTTTATGCATAATTCCTTTTATATTTTTAATGAAAATTTTTACATCAATTAAAACTGAAGCGGTTATACTAGCTTTTTCACCAGGTGGTGTAAATGAAATGGGGCTTTTAGCTGCTTTTCTTGATATAGAACCAGCTTATGTTTTGACACATCATTTATCTAGATTATGTGTTGTATTAATTTTATTAATTTTTGCAAAAAAATATTTATATCCAAAATTTAAAAAAAAGAATAAATTTAGTTGACTTAATTATTCACTATTAATTTTTTCAAGACCTGTTGTGATTAGTTTAATAAAATAACCATATAATATAGGTAGAAATGCAACTGAAAAAGCTGGCCACATATTTTCTGTATTTGCGTGATGATTACCTATAACTACAATTCCAATCATTAGGCCAATCCAACCCATGTAAACTGAACCATCTCCAAAATTTTTTATGAAATTGCTGGATTTACCTTTTGCCAAAACATAACCTAGTGATCCTCCTACAACTAGTAAAAATGAAGGTAAATCGATAAACGTGTTATAATCTATTGTTGACACAGCTCCAATAACCATCCCAATAATGATTATTACTCCGATTATTCTCATTTAATTATCCCACGTAAATAGCATTTTTCTTTTTATTTAATTTATCTTAAATAAAAATAAATTAGAGTAAACATGTTAATTTTTTGGATGTATATATATTTACATCAAATAATTGTTGATATTAAATAAACTTAATTATCTACTATTATAACAATTAAACATAATGGTGATAAAGTTCATGAGTTTTTTAGGTAGTGCCGTTCTGGTAAACTGGGGTGGAATTGTTGAAGAAAAAGAAATTGAATATAATGAGTGGCATTCAAAAGAACATATGCCGGAGAGGATATCTTTACCAGGATTTTTAAAAGGTTTGAGAGCAGTTGGAATTGCTGGCACAAATTTAAATCACAAATATTTTATGATGTATGAGGCTGAACGAAAAGAAGTTTTTACATCCAGAAAATATCTAGAACGGTTAAACAACCCAACTGAGTGGACAAAAAAAATCTTATCAAATTACTTATCTCCCTCTAGAACGATTTGTAGTGTTATATCCAGTAAATCAATTGGTGTAGGTGGATATCTCTCAACGATAAGATTTTTAAGTGAAAATATACCAAATAATCATAATGTAGAAAATTTAAAATCCTTTGTACCCAAAATATTAAAATTAAATGGTATTACAGGTATACATATTATCCTAGGCGATACAAGTTATGGACAGATGAATACTGAAGAAAAAAAATATAGATCATCACAAGGATTAAATGATCAAATAGTTTCCCAAGCTGTCCTCATTGAAGGTTTGAATTATCACTCTTTAGAAACTGCTATAAAAAATATTAAAAGAAAATTTTCCCTAAAAGATGGTAATAACATAATTATAAATTATTATATCTGTCAAAATATTTTAACTAAACAAGATTTGTTATGAGCTAGACTTTCTAATGAAAATTTGATTAGTTGATTTATTAAAAATTAGAAATAATGAGCATGAAATGAAAAATGAAGAAAAAGTTTGGGAATTAGTTGAAAATAAAAAAGAAGAATTTATAAAACTATCTGACAGGATTTTCGATACTCCTGAAATTTTATATCAAGAATTCACAGCAGTATATGAGCATACTAATATGTTAAAAAGGGAAGGATTTAAAATAACAGAAAATATATGTAATATGCCAACTGCAGTAATGGGGGAATATGGAGAAGATGGACCTATTATAGCAATATTAGGTGAATTTGACGCTTTGCCTGGCTTAAGTCAAGAAGCTGGTATCTGTGAAAACAAACCAATTGAAAATACTATAAATGGTCACGGATGTGGTCATAATTTGCTTGGCGCAGCGTCACTTCTTGCTGCCACTGCCATCAAGGACTGGCTATTACAAAATAATATTAAAGCTAGAGTAAGATATTACGGGTGTCCTGCAGAAGAGGGTGGGGCCGCTAAAACATATATGGCTAGAGATGGATTGTTTGATGGTATTGATGCAGCTATTTGTTGGCATCCAGCTACTTTTAATTCTGTCAACAAGCCAATTTCTTTAGCTAATTCAAGGATTGATTTTACTTTTTTTGGTAAATCAGCTCATGCAGCTACAGCACCACATTTGGGCAGAAGTGCCTTAGACGCAATTGAACTAATGAATGTTGGTGTGAATTACATGAGAGAACATATACCTGACACGGCTAGAATGCATTATGCTTACATGGACAGTGGTGGCAATGCAGCAAACGTAGTTCATGCTAAAGCGACTGTAAGACATTTAATAAGAGCTTCGAATTTAACGGAACTAAGCTCTTTAGTTGATAGAGTTTTTAAAATTGCTGATGGAGCTGCTTTAATGACCGAAACAACAGTTGAGAAAAAAGTTTTCAGTGGAGTTTCAAATTTATTAGGAAATGAGACATTAGAAAAGATAATGCAAAATGAATGGGATAAATTGGGGCCTGTAAAATTTGATGAAAATGACTTAAGATTTGCAGATAAAATTCGATCAACTTTTACAGAAACTGAAATTATAGATAGTTTTCAAAGAATAGGAATTAAAGCTCCTTTGGATTTACCTCTGTGCGATTTTGTTGCTCCATTAGATAGCTCTAATAATGGAGGTATAGGCTCAACTGATGTTGGTGATGTAAGCTGGGTAGTGCCAACTGTACAAGCTCGCGTGGCAACTTGCGCAGTTGGAACTCCTTTTCATACATGGCAAACTGTTGCTCAAGGTAAATCCGCTGCTGCTCATAAAGGTATGATTCATGCTGCAAAAATTATGGCATCTACTGCATCTACTCTTATAAAAAATCCACAAAAAATTCATGAAGCAAAAAAGAAATTTGATGATCAAATTTCTAAAAATCCATATATTTGTCCGATTCCAGATGGAGTAATGCCTCCTATTTTAAAAGATTAATTTTTTTTATCTGAAATTTGATATATCTTCGTAAATTGACACATGCGCTCTTAGCTCAACTGGATAGAGCATTTGACTTCGAATCAAAAGGTTGGGGGTTCGAGTCCCTCAGAGCGCACCATAACTTATTGTTTAATATCAATTATTTAGAAGAATTGATTTTAAATAATACCCAGAGATTACTCAGTTTTGACACAGATTTGACACAGTAAAAGGAGTCAAAGATGAGTTGTGTGAGAAAAAGAGGTAAATCTTGGAATGCTCAAGTAAGAGTATCTGGTTGGAGAAGTTTTACTAAATCATTTAATAAAAAGACTGATGCTATTACTTGGAGTTCAAAGTTAGAACATCAGTTAAGAAACACTTCACTTCCAGAAGAGAATATTCAGAACTTAAAACTATCTTATCTAATGAAACGATACGCTGAGGAAGTTTCTTCTAAAATAAAAAGTGGAACAACTGAACAATGTCAATTGAGATTAATTTCAAAGAGATGGATAGGGGGGTGCAAAGTTATCAACCTTACCAAAAGTCATTTTGAACAATATAGAGAAGATAGACTTAAAGAGGTTAAATCTGGAACTGTAAAGGCAGAATTAACTTTAATACAAAGAGTATTTAAAACTGCAATTAGAAAATGGGGATATGGTATATTAGTAAATCCAGTCGCTAATATTGAATTACCAGAGTCTGCAAAACCAAGAAAAAGAAGACTTTTATCAAATGAACTATCTATTCTAATCTCTAATGCAGATAAACAAAGAAACAAATATATATCTAGTATCATTCAATTTGCAGTAGAAACTGGAATGAGAAGGTCTGAGATACTTAAACTAACTTGGAATGATATAAACCTAGAAACTGGAATTGCCTCCTTGTATGACACTAAAAATGGGGATGATAGACATATTCCATTAACTAAGAGTGCGATACAATTATTATCTAATCTTACCAAATCAAATGAGTTTGTGTTTCCTATAACTGCAAACTGTCTTAGACTTGCATGGGAGAGATGTAGAAACAAATCTAATATAAAAGGATTAAGGTTTCATGATTTAAGACATGAAGCAGTTTCAAGGTTTTTTGAAATGGGATTATCTGTTCCAGAGGTTGCATTGATTTCAGGTCATAAAGATGTAAGACAATTATTCAGATATACTCATTTAAAACCAGAGAACTTGATTGCTAAGTATTCAAGTATTTTTTAGTAAAAAATCATTAAAAGAGTTCTTAGTTGTTTCTTTTGCAGATAAATAAAAATTGCCTGTTTGTCCAAAATCTACAGTTTCAGCAAAGAATATTCCTTGATATTCCTTAATTTCATAATCACCAATATCAACAGGATCTTCAATATATTCAACTTGTTCAGATTCATCATGAATTAAATCATGACAATATCCTAAAAACTCCAAGAGTAATTCATATGTATCTAAAGATTTAGATTTTTCAGAGTAATTTTCAAATAAATTAGTTTGAGTTAAAATATGAAAAATTATTTCTTTGTTAAATTTTTTTAACCAGGAAGTTGCGGTCAACAACTCATTTGCTTTATGAAAAGCAATTTTTGTTTCATTGTTAAGTTTATTTTCATCCAATCTTTCTTTCCTTTTTTTTTATATCCGCATCAAATATCAAAATTATAAATATTATAAATAGTATTAATTAAACATAAGAAAAAGGAAACCCTCTTGTGTTTAAAGTTTACATTGTATGAGATTACAAACCTATTGAGTTACAATTTTATATTGGAACGGATCTTAGTTAGGTAACCAAATTTTATAATGAAACACCCAAGTTGGAATGGTGTTTAAATATTCCCAGCAGGACGAGGGAGAAATTACCCTTAAAGAATATGAAATTTATCTTCATCAGATTCATATTCTTACCGAAGTTTAAGTTGAGAAAGAATCTGACTGCATTGTGCCAACTCTGGAATGCCTCAGATAGAATGGGATATCGGACTTCTCACCCAACTTAATCGATTTCAAATGTAATAGTATTGGTTGATTAAGTTTCTCAGATGAAGATGTGAACTTGGTCATCAGACTCAAAACACCTTAACCTCTGAGTAGGTTAAGTGTGTCCAAAATCATCACCTCAATAATCAAACTAAGGAGTATAAAATGGCAATTATAAATAATTTAAGATTTGGTGTTAAACCTAAATTCGTACCTAAACCTATTACTAGATGGGGTATTAAAATTAAGAAACAAAATAAAGTTATAAAGGATAAGAAACATGAGAACACATAATTATCTATGTAGAATAAATGATGATCAATGGATTGATCTAATGAAGATAAAGTCATTAGACAAAAGAAGTTTTAATTCACTTATTCAAGAGGGATGTAGATTAGTAGTTCAAGAGAAATTAGGTATAATGTCTAAACAAAGAAAACAGAGAAATAGTTTGAAAAATATGTTTCTATAAAACTTTTACTTTTCTTTTCTATAATTAGAGTAAAGTTAAAAATATAAAAAAATACAAATTAGTTTATGATTAATTTTTCAATCTGATCTTTTATTATATTCTTAACTTTTCTTAAATCATCTTCACTATAAACAACGAATTTAAAATATGTGTCACTGTAATTAACTATGTCTTCTCCTTCTATTTCTATGTAATTTATATAAGGACAATTTTGAAGCAGATCAATTTCCGTTGTTTTCTGCCAGATACTGTTTTCTTCTTCATATTTTAATTCACTATGACCTGACCATTTAATAATGTCAAAATCGTCAAGACCATTCATAAGACTCCCAGTACAAATTAATATGGGTTTATTTAGATGACGCCTAACATAAATTTCACGTTCTTTTACCCGTATCCTTTGTTTAATTTCTTTTTCCTCTGGTAAGGAAGAAATATCACCGTAAAGTTTTTTATATTTCTGAATTAATTTTTTATCCATATAGACTTTTAAATAGAGTTGTTTAATTGATCAATCTGCTGAACTAATTTTAACTCCATCCTCCCAAATACCAATTTCAATTTTTCCAGAAAAATGAGTATATTTTCCATTCCCATGATATAAATGATTTAAAAATCCACCCTCATATTTTGAACCATCTTTAAAAAAATATGTTCCTTCACCATGTCTTTTGCCATTTTTAAATTCACCTATATATTTACCTTCGTTTTGATAGTCTGCTTCTGCGAAACCATTTAAAGATCCATTTATAAAACTGCCAATGTAAAAATTCCCATTAGATTCTGTAAAAGTTCCTTCTCCGTTTATATTGTCATTATTAAATTTACCCTTATATTTTGATCCATCTGGAAACCACATTTCACCATTTCCACATTTTTTATTATTTACTATATCACCTATATATTTTTCCCCTTGAGGTCCAATAAGTGTGCCTTTGCCATGCATTTTATCGTCTTTAAATTCACCATCATATTTTGATCCATCAGCAAGTTTATAAACCCCTTTACCGTGTATTTTGTCATTCTTGAAGTCACCTTCATATTTACTACCATCCAAAAAACTTAGTATACCCTTTCCATGCGGTTTATCATCTTTAAATTCGCCTTTGTATATTGAACCATTTAGATAAAAAAAACTTCCATAACCGTTTCTATAATGTTTTACAAAATCTCCAATATATTTTTCACCATTAGGGTGAATCTCAGTACCTTTTCCATTTGCTTGTCCGTTTTTAAATTCCCCTCTTAATTTTTTACCGTTTGGTGAAATTAGTGTACCAAGACCATGCCAATCACCATTTAACCACTCTCCATCATAAGTTTCACCACTAACATGATAAAAAACACCTTTTCCTGTCCTTTCATTTCTTTTGAAATCACCCTCATATTTTGATCCATCGTAAAAAGTAAATGTACCTTTGCCATGAAATTTATCATCTTGAAAATCTCCAACATACTTTTCACCATTTGGGAAGGTGTAAATCCCCTTTCCATGCATCTTACCATTTTTTAATTCACCGTCGTACATCTAGTTATTCAAACCTTATAAAATAAATTCTAATCTATTTTAAGACCATTTTCCCAAAAACCATTTTCTATTTTACCGTCAGAATTTGTTAATCTACCTTTGCCATTATATCTATGATTTTTGAATTCTCCTTCATATTTAGAACCGTCTTCATTTAAAAGTGTTCCAATGCCATTGAATTTATTATCTTTAAATTGACCTATATATTTTTTTTTATTAGGGAATGTTAATGTTCCTTTTCCATTAAGCATATTATTTGCAAATTCACCCTCATATATTAAACCACTAGCAAAATTATATTTTCCATTTCCATGAAATTTTTTATTTTTAAATTCACCGTTATACTCTTCACCATCACTATAACCTAAAAAACCAAATCCATTTATTATATCGTTTATAGCAAAAAGACTATCTTCCTTGTAACCTCTTAATTCATCTTCTCCATCATTAAAATTTGAAGTCCAAGAACCAATTCTTTTGTCATTTTTGTAATTGCCTTCTTCAAATAATTTTCCATTTATGTGAAAACTTTTATAAGGACCATCCAATTTTCCCTTTTTATAAAAACACTTATATTTTGTTTGAGTATTTTCATAATAAGTAACGAAACATCCATCTTTCTTTCCATCTTCATAATTACACTCACTAAATTTGAAATTACCTTCTTTATTAGTAAAAGGAGCATAATTAGTCCATAAACCTACACGTTTTCCGTTTGTAACAAGACCTGTTTCAAAATTTAAATCTTTTATTTTTCCTGAAAATTTCTTGTTGTTAGAAGTATTGTAATATATTCCTTCTTTTACAAAATATTCACTCATTATCTAATCCTTAAACGTAATTGAAGACAATATAATTAAATATTTATTTGCTTAATCATAATCTATAAATCCCATAAATATCAAAAAAAAATTCCCCCCCCCCTTAAAACTGACAACCAAAACCTAATCTATAATCCACGATAGTATCCAGAGAGAAATATCAATTACTTTACCAATTACAATTATTTCAGTTAGACTATGGTTGTAAATAACTGTGATCCAAAATGATTAATGATATCAAAAACAATTTAAAAGAAAAAGGTTGGGTTTGTCCGCAAGGGATATTTTGGAATGATTTAGTAAAGATATTAAAGGATAATAATAATTTAAATTTAAAGATTGAAAATCCTCTTATTCTAGGAGGTGACGGAGCAAGCGACAAAGCAAAGTATGATAGATTTATGCATCATTTAGATATTGCAGATAAATTAGATATATTACCAATTATTAAAACTTATTTAGATGGATTAAACGATGATGTATTTTTATATTCAAAAGAACTTAAAGTCGGAAACTCTCTAAATGAAGTAGGGTATTGGGATTTATATAATAACGATTTAAAAAAAATTAGAGAAATTTTATTACCTGCAGTTGATATTTTAAAAGAAATTCAAATTATTAATCCAAAAATTATTGATGAAGATGATTTATATGATCTATTTGTTCAAAATGGGTTTAGTTGGAATACAAAATTAAAGAACGAATATAATTTGCTCAAAGATCTTTTATTAATAATTAAATTATTTTTCAACAATGGATTTAATCTTAAAAAAGCACTCAAAATAAAAAAAGAAAATTATCTAATCAGAGACTTGTTGATACAGTTAGAAAAAATATTTGATGAACAGAAATCTGAATATGAAGGAAGTGAAGAAATACAAAGTTTTTGCTACAATATTTTTGATTTAAAGGAAAATACTAAATAATGACTGCTGATGAATTAGTAAATGCTTCTAAAGATATACAAGAGAAATGGTTAAAAGAAACAAAAATAAATTTTAAAGTTGATTATGAATATGTAGGATCTTTTGAACAAGATGGAGAGGAAGAAGACTGGGATTGGGAAAGTGGTGATGTTTGTACTTATTCAGAGGTAAAATGTGGAGAGACAACAGTTTATGCATTCTTTATTGGAACGTGGACAATCTACGAATATCATGATCTAGAGTTATTTGGAATCTACAAGAGTGCAGAGGAAGGTATAGACCTAGTAAATAACCTCGATAACTTTGTAGGATAATCAAGTCCTAATTTGGAACTAAACACACTAAATACATAGAACTTCAATTATACTTTACGTTCAATATGAAACACTATTACAATTGTTCAACACTAATTAACATACGAAATAATTATGAGAAAAATAAAAAATGATAGCAATAAGGTTATTTATTTAGAAAGTCTCCTTAATAGATTTGAATTTAATGATAACTTAAAAAAAGGATTTATGTTTTTTGTTGGTGGTTCAATACTTTTACCAACATATGAAAATGAAATTGAACTACTTCAAATTGCATCCAGACAAATTTCAGAATTCGATATAAATGAAAAATTCGAAGAAATACTTGGACCATTAAGAGATATAGTAATTCAAAGTTTTTTTGAGGAATATATTTGGCGACTGGATGTGAAAATTGAGACAAAAAAAATCAAAGTACCTGGTACTAATATTGAAGTAAGTGAATTTAAGTTCAAAAATCATGAAAGACTATCTAAAACAGAAACAAAAATTCAAAAATTTTTTGAAAAGGAAGTATTTCTTAATCGACTTTTAGAATGTGTAGGCAAAGAATTATCATTACAAGGTTATAATTTAAAAAGATCATTTGAAGCAGGAAACTGCTTTTTTAATCTAAAAGCACAATCAGATAGAAATTGTACAACTCAGTTACTGTATACAATTAATCATAATCTGACCCCAATATTAGATTGGATACTTATGGTTGCTAGATCCTCAAATTCAGTATCATCAGATGAATATCTAGATATTCAAATTGCATTAACAGGTTTGATTCATGGGCAAGATAAAAAATTCATTGAATTATTTTGGAGTTTTCAATCATGTATTTTTTATTTTGAGCAAAAAGAAATTGTAGGTATTCCAAATTTAAGCATTAATGAATTTCAAATACATTGTAGAGAAAAGGCAATGTATTTTATGAGCATTACGGATACAAGTCACATCCATAATGTAGCAATTAAAAGAATTCATGATGAAAATTTTCCTTCATTAGTATCAGGTGTTGATGAAAAAAAATTATTTGATGATGTGTTTAATCATATTTTTGGTGAATCAAAAAACAACAAATATCACGGAAATGTTCATTTAAAATCTTTAATAATATATTCATATTTTTGTGTGATATGTGAAACTATAATCTCAAACAATTCCGAAATAAGTTTGCAATAATCATACTTTTTTGAGCAAAAAATAAAAAAATCACATATCTATAACTATTGATTAAAACCTAATCTATAAACCACGATAGTATCCAGATAGAAATATCAATTATATACCCTCAGATTTTGACACAGATTTGACACAGTAAGGCACTAAAATGTATACTTTATCAATAATAAATCTGTGAGAAAATAAGGGTTTAAAGGGGTCAACTGGATAGAGTATTTGACTTCGAATCAAAAGGTTGGGGGTTCGAGTCCCTCAGAGCGCACCATTTCACTTCAATATGACGTGTTAACACATTGATATGTAAGCATATTTTTTTTGCTGATTAATGGGTGATGTACATGGTGATGCACAAAAATATTCCTTATATTAGATGTAGAGATGGTATTTATTACTTCGTAAGTCGTGTTCCAGATGATGTGAAATCTTACTATTCATCTGACCGTATCTCTATGAGTCTAAGAACTAAATCAAATGGAATAGCCATTCGTGCTACTAAATCAATATGTCAACGTTTTGATGATTACTGCTTAGGATTGAGACTTCAGAAGATTTTTAAGGATGTATTCACAGTAAATGGATTTTGTGATAAGTTATTATAAATGAATAAGTATCTCTTAATGTTCTCGCTTGTCTTAGGACTTGTTATTTTTCAATCCCAAGCTTCCAATTTGCCTGAATGTAAGAAGCAGAGTTATAGGACAAATTGTTTTGGCACCTTTACGGATGCCAGTGGAAATAAATACGTCGGCGAATTTAAGGATGGCAAACGAGATGGACAGGGCACCTTCACCTGGTCCGATGGAGCTAAATATGTTGGGGAATTTCGGGATGGTAAACCAGATGGACAGGGCACCTTAACCTTAAGCGGTGGAAGTAAATACGTCGGGGAATTTAAGGATGGTAAACCAGATGGGCAGGGCACGTCTATCTTTTCCACTGGAACCAAATACGTCGGCGAATGGAAAGGTAGTTACAAAAATGGAGAAGGTATTGAATACTTTTCTAATGGTAGCATCAAGAAGCAGGGTGTTTATAAAGATGATGTATTTCAATATGCCAAGAAGGTAGAACCTAAAAACCTAGAACCTAAAACCCAAACAAATATCCCAACTAATGCTTATGCCTATGGCAATTCATGGATGTGTAAATCTGGTTATATAATAGATGATGAATCAGGAAGTACTTGCAAGAAAGAAACTATATCTGTGTATTCTTATTCTGAGAAAAATTTTGATGGTCAGAACTTTTCTGGCGCAAATCTTCAGAATCAAAATTTTAAACATTCCAGAATGATGAACGCATCTTTTAAAGGAGCAGATTTAAGTAATGCAAACTTCTCAAGCACTTGGGCTAGTAATGCAGATTTTTCAAAAGCAAATATGACGGGAATTAATTTATCCAGGTCTGACTTATGGGGTGCATTATTTAGAAATACGATTTTGATAAATGCTCAAATTCGAAATGTAAGTTTTTATAATCCATCCGGCCCAAAAAACGTTTTTCAAAATGCAGATTTGACTGGAGCAGACTTCACTAACTCTAATTTGTCAGGCCTGAATCTAGAGCAGGCTATTCTTTTAGATACAATATTTAAAAATGCCAATCTTAGAGGAGCATCATTTAAAGGAAAAAATTTGTCCAATGTAAATTTTTATAGAG
>QBXO01000001.1 GCA_003284565.1 SAR116 cluster bacterium AG-321-K23 | reverse complement strand
GATCAATTTCAGGGATAGGACCTAAATTACATAACCATTTGAATAAGGTTTCATATGGAGCTTCAATTCCGTGCCATATTTTTTCAATATCATCTAGTTTTTTGTCTCCAAATTTAGCTAATGCAGTTTTAGCTAATCTAGATGAAACACCTATTCGCAAGCCACCACTAATTAATTTAATTAAGGCCCATCTTTCAGTTTCATTTGCTATTGACAGAAAGGTTTGTATTTTTTTATTTAATTCATCTTTTTTTATATTTTTCAAAATACTTATCATGTTTGAAATTTGAGGAAGATGCCCATTTTCTTTATTAGGCCATATTAAAGATATAGTTTCTGCAAGATCTCCAACATAATCATATGATAATGCAAATAATTCTGCATCAACGTTTTCTCTTACTATTTCCTTTATTTTTGAAATTGGAATATTTTTTAATTCTAGACTATTAGTTATAATAGCAAGCGCAAAACCTCTATCTGGATCTGGAGTGCTTTTAAAATAATCACATAAAATATCAATTTTCCTATTTCTGGAAGAAGTTAATAACAATTTATCAATTAATTCACTAAAACCTCTCACAAATCCTCCTCATCTTCTCTTCCAGATAAGGATAATGCTAATCCATTAATTTTATTCATTTTACACCAATGCACTATTGCTTCTTCTCTACCATGTGTCACATAAACATTTTCAGCACGTGTTAATTTTATATAATCAGTTAACTCATTCCAATCTGCATGATCAGAAATAATGAGAGGAAGCTCAACTAGACTTTGTTTAGCTCTTTGTTTAATTGACATCCACCCAGAAGCTTGACAAATTATTGGATCTTCGAATTTTCTAGACCAAACATTCTTTATTGCAGATGGTGGAGCAAGAATAATTTCACCTTGATATTCTTTTTTATCTTTAAGATTTGTTTTTGAAAGTTTTCCTAAAAAAACATTTTCTTTTATATAATAGTTACATAATTTTTCTAATGCGCCGTGTATAAAAATTTCTTTATCATATCTTTGTTGTCTTAATAAACCTATTATTCTTTGTGCCTTCCCAAGTGCATAAACTCCAACTAGGTGAGGTCTTTCTGGAAATAATTGAAGAGATCTAAGTAGTTTTTTTATCTCCTTTTGTTCATTTGGATGTTGAAAAACAGGAAGTCCAAAAGTTGCTTCAGTTACTAAAGTATGACATCTTACAGGCTCAAAATTCTCACAAGTTTTATCCTTTTTAGTTTTATAATCTCCAGTAAAATTTATTTTCTCTCCTCTGTACTCTGCTAATACTTGAACACTTCCTAATATGTGTCCTGCGGGATAAAAGGTGATTTTGACGTTGTCAATTTTTAAGGTTCTATTTAATGGCAACTCTTGAAAATTTTCTGCGCAATTTTCACCATACCTTATTTTCATAATATTTATTGTTTCTTTTGTTGCTAAGACATTTTTATGACCTGGTTTGGCGTGATCTGCATGTCCATGTGTTATAATTGCATTTTCCACTGGCTTAGAGGGATCAATATATGTATTGATTGGAGATATATATAAATTTTCATTAATCCATTTCATTATAGTAATATATAATAATGTCAGATATTTTAAAGATTGAACCCATTTATAATTGGCTAAAAAAAAATAATTGGGCCATTTATAACCATCAAATTGAAACCTTGAAATTGTCTGAGAATGGTTATGATGTTCTACTGGTTGCTCCTACTGGAGGAGGTAAGACATTAGCTGGTTTTTTACCATCACTAAATGATTTAATAAATAACAAACCAAAAAAAAATAAGTTGCATACACTATATATTTCTCCTCTTAAAGCTCTTACTATCGATGTTCATAGAAATTTAACAAGTCCTATTGAAGATCAAGGCTTGAATATAAGAGTTGAAACAAGAACAGGTGACACCTCAGCCTACAAAAAGAATAGGCAGAAGGTTTTACCCCCTCATATGCTAATGACTACCCCTGAGTCTTTGGCATTATTATTATCAAACAAGGAATCAAAAGATTATTTTAAGGATCTAAAATATTTGGTTATTGATGAAATACACACTCTAGTCAATACGAAAAGAGGTGATTTGCTTTCACTTAATTTATCTAGAATTAATTCAATAAGTCCAGATTGCAAAAAAATAGGTTTATCTGCGACTGTAAAAAATAAAAATACTGTATTAAAATTTCTAACTTCAAAAAAAAAGGCGAAAACTTTAAACGTCGAAGAAACATCTGTCCCAAAAATAGATATTTTAGAAACTATTAACAGAGTTCCTTGGTCTGGTCATATGGCAAGTTATGCAATTAGAGATATATACCAAAAAATAAAGAAATCGTCTTTGACAATTGTTTTCGTTAACACAAGAGCACAAGCAGAGTTAGTTTTTAATAAACTTTGGCAAGAGAATGAAAATAATTTAAGAATCGCTATTCATCATGGAAGTCTAGAAAAAGAAATAAGAAGAAAAGTAGAAAGCTTAATGTCTTCTGGAAAAATTGACTGTGTAGTAGCAACAAGTTCTTTAGATCTTGGAATTGATTGGGGAGATGTTGATTTAGTTGTTCAAATTGGATCACCTAAGGGGATTTCAAGATTTTTACAACGCATAGGAAGAAGTAATCATAGATTTGATGAACCTTCAAATGCACTTTTAGTACCATCTAATAGATTTGAATATTTAGAATGTTTATCTGCAATAAATTCAATTAAAAATAAGTTATTAGATGAAACAAAAGAAAAACAGGGGAGTTTAGATGTTCTTGCCCAGCATATTCTAGGTGTTGCTTGTAGTGAACCATTTCAAGTTGATGAGTTGTATAATCAAGTAATAAATGCATGGCCATATAGAAATTTAACAAAAATAAAGTTTTTTGAAGTTTTAGAGTTCGTGAAGAATGGGGGATATTCACTGAAACATTATGAACAATATTCTAAGATAGGCGTTAATAAAAATAAATTTTATGCAATTAAAAATAAAAGTGTACGAAATAGATATAGATTAAATGTAGGAACTATTGTTGAATCTTATATGCTTAAAGTAAAATTAGGGAATAGAACTTTAGGTCAAGTTGAAGAATGGTTTATAGAAGGGTTAAATGAAGGAGACACTTTTTTATTTAGTGGTAGAGTTTTAGAATATCAAAGTATTTCAAATAATAATGTTATTGTTAGATCAACAAGTCATACACAACCTAAAATACCATCTTACGCTGGAGGTAGATTACCTCTAAGCACAGAACTTTCAATTGAAGTAAGAAAATTATTGAGCAAAAAACAATTTTGGAAAAATTTTCCAAATCAAATTAATGAATGGTTAAAGCTACAATCACAATTTTCAAATTTACCATCTTTAAACGGGCTTTTAGTTGAAACTTTCCCTCGTTTAATGAGAGGTAAAAAAAGATTTTTTTTAATTTGTTACACTTTTGAGGGAAGGAATGCCAATCAAACACTAGGTTTTTTAATGTCAAAAAAAATGCAACGCATTGGATATAAACCTATCAGTTTTGTTGCCACAGATTATGCCTTAGCTATATGGTCAATTAATGAGGTCATAGATGTAAATATTATCCTAAATGATGATCTTATGTTAGATGATTTATATGAATGGTTAGAAGAGACACCATTATTGAAAAAAAATTTTAGAGATGCTGCTATTATTTCAGGTTTAATTGAGCGTTCAGTACCTGGTCAGAAAAAAACTGGTAAACAGGTATTATTCAACTCTGATTTAATTTTCAATGTTCTTAAAAAACATGAGCCAAAGCATCTTTTATTAGAAGTAGCAAGAGAAGATTCTTATAGAGGGTTAATAGATTTAGATAGATTGAGTGATTTTTTGAAAAGAATTGAAAAAAATATTACTCATGAAAAACTTGATAGAATTTCGCCACTGGCAGTACCTCTAATATTAGAAATCAATAGACAAACTATTGATAAATCCGAAATGGAAGAATATTTACTTGAAGAACTTGAAAATGAAACGTTAAGTGAAGTTGGTTTGAGTTGAAGACTATAATTTTCAATAAACACAAATTTCAAATTAGTAACGAGGGCATCTTATTTTGGTTTGATAAACAAATTGCAATTATTTCGGATCTACACCTTGAAAAAGGAAGTAGTTATGGCCATTCTGGACAATTTTTACCACCTTATGATAGCGAAGAGACACTAAAAAAACTTTCTGAAGGAATTAAAAATCATAATATAAAAAAAGTTATTCTTCTCGGAGATACTTTTCATGATAAAAATGCGTTTAATAGGATGTCTGAAAAAGCATTTTTTCTTCTTAAATCACTTATAAAAAAATACGAAGTTATTTTTATTCTTGGAAATCATGAGGATAAGTTAAAAATTGATAATATAAATTTTTTAAATGAATATGTCATTGATGATATACATTTTATTCATCAAGCCTTGCAAAAGAGTATATTTCAAATATCTGGTCATTTCCACCCAGTTGCTACGATAAAATCAAGTATTAAAAAAATTACATTAAAATGTTTGTTACATACAAACAATCACATTATCTTGCCATCATTTGGCACATATACTGGAGGCTTGAATATAAATGATCAAGCTTTGAAACCGTTTGTGAACCATCAATCTTACATTTACATGCTTGCAAAAAAATCTATTTATAAATTTACCAGTAAAGAAGTTGAAATTTAATTTTTAGTTTTTTGGTATCATTCTTGCATCTTCATATTTACTTATTTTATGGAGATTTAAAATGTATGGTATAAAAGTTTGGTCATCTGAAAAAGACAATGACTGGTATTTATTAAGAGATATGAATGATGGAGTTGTTCATGTTTGGGATAAGAAGGAAGAAGTTGAACAAGCTCAAAAAAATTTAAATTGTAAACGATCAGCTATTACCAAAATTATGTCAAGTGTGATAATTGATAGAGCTTTAAATAAACTTAAAGAAGAAGAAAATTTAAAATACTTTCTAAAATAAACATTAAATTTTCTGTTTTAGATTATCTTTTATGTTAGATATTCTATTATGACTTTTATTAGGAAAAATATAATTGGCGCTATCACCATTTCTAGCTTAGTTTTGCTTTCTATTTTTATAAGTCAATTTCTATCCTCTAAAAATATATTAATTTCATCTGCCTTTATGTGCATTTTTCTTGGATTGGTTCTAGGAAACATTTATTCTTTTAAAAAGATTGAAACATTTGCAAATTTTTGTTTAAAAAAACTATTAAGAATTGGGATAGCTTTTCTTGGTTTAAGTCTCAGCTTGTCTGAGCTATTTAATTATGGTTCCACAGCTATTTTTTTAATTATTATAAATATTATAATAGCGTTTATGATTATAAAATATTTATGTAATTTATTTAAAATTCCAAATGTTTTAGGTTACTTAATCACTATGGGAACTTGCATTTGTGGTGTAACTGCAGTTATTGCAACTTCTACAATAATAAAAACTGACAAAGATCAAACAAGTTACGCAGTAGGTGTTGTTACATTATTTGGAATTATTGCTGTGTTTTTTTATCCATACATAGCAAACTATTATTTTCATTTGTCACCAGATCTAGCAGGGATTTTCCTTGGTACAGCAATCCATGATACCGCTCAAGTAAGTGCTGCAAGTGTAATTTATTCAGATATGTATAATAGTGAAGAAGCTCTCAATTCTGCTATGACAACAAAACTCTTAAGGAATTCATTTTTAATAATTTTAATTCCTTTGATTACTTATCTTTACAACAAAGAAAAAAAAGTTGATGTGAAAAGTTCGCTAAAAGATTTTTTTCCCTTTTTTGTTTTAGGATTTATAATATTAAGTTTTGTAAGGACACTAGGAGATCATTTGTTTCTTGATAATAATATGTTCATTTACTGGAAACATTCATTAGTTTTTTTCAAACAAATCTCAATTTCTTGCATTTTGTTTTCCATGGTAGCTCTTGGATTACAAACAAATCTAAAAAGTATGTTTAGACTTGGTTTTAAACCATTGATTATTGGATTCATAGCATCAGCAAGTGTTGGAGTGGTAAGTGTTGTTTATCTTTCCTAAAAACAGTCTAACTAAAAAATTTAATATGACAGCAATTTCAATTTTTTGACAATGTATGTTACTAAAATTGGAATAGTTAAAGTTAATGCACAAACAATAATTAATAAAATGCCTAGTTCTGAATAATCTGCTGGTGTTTTTATTATTCCCAAGTCATTTTTCACTTCTCTGGTTATTACATATAGTTGATTTAAATATTTAGTACCTAAATTACTTGCTGAGAGAGCTAAATTAGTAAAGCTTGCTAAAACAGCAAAGAATGTGGCTTTTAAATGATTAGGTGCTGACTGAGCTATCCAAGCAAGAATAGGTATCATTGATACTTGACCTAACGGACTCTCTAATGCTGTATTAAAAATAGCGATAAATCGAGCATCTACTAGTCCATTTGTAAGCTTCGATGTGAACTCATGTAACCCATAAAACATTGCAATTGATGGTAAAATAAAAAAAGAGCCAGCAATTGAAAGTATGACTATTAATCTAGTCATTGAAGACTTTTCCATTAACGGTCTTAAAACAAATATACCTAAAATAGTAAGGAAAGATGCTATTAATCCAAGTAAAGATAAAAACTCTTGATCAAAACCTAAAACATCTATTTCAAACCAACTTCCTCCTTGACCGACACCTGGCATTGCTCTGAACACAAATATAATTATAGCAGTTCCAATTAACATTTTTTTTGCATTGGCATCTAATTCATTTGATAACTTAAATAGTAAAAACAAAATTATCATAAATGAACCAACGAACACGATTTCTTGTGAAAGAGCCATTTTAGAAGTTCCAACAAGTAGAGTAAATATTACAAAAAATATAGAGCCTATTATGATTAATAAATTGGGCTTAGTTAGTTCTGGAATATTAAATATAATATTTGCAGCTTTTACAGGATTGAGACCATTACTAATAAGTAATTTATATCTTTTTTGCTGATTAAAATATGACAAAAATATACCTGAAACTGATATAATGGGAACTATTAAAGAGTATAAGTAAATATTTCCATATGCCGTGACTTTTTCTAATTCGGTCATTTCTGAAGAGTTTGAAAAAACGAATAAATTAATCATTGATACAAGCAATGTACCAAAAATGATAGATACTCTTCCAAGAAGTTGCATTGAAACATTCATAGATTTTAACTCATTAAAACTTATTTCATTTCCTTGATCATCAGTTTTAGGTACAGCTTCAACTGTCATTGCATCAGCAACAACGTCTTGTAGAACAAATCCAATAGGAGCTAATAAAGTTGAAATGACAAACCATGTTTCTGCATTAAAAATAGCGATCATTTCAGATTTATATTGAATAAGAAAAAACATAATTAAGCTACTAGTTGCCATTACTAGTGCTCCTAGTATCACAAGAATAGACTTAAACTTCCAAAGTATATCAACTAAGTGTCCCAAAGGCATTTTTAATACCCACGGAAGACCAGCCCAAAAACCTAATCCAGCAAGAAAAACTGCAGATAGATCCAAATACTCTTTCACAAAAAACAGACCAACTATATTTGTAATGCCTGACACACCTGCAGCTAGATAAATCATTAAAGGTGGAACGAATGAAAATTTAAAAGTACCAAAAATTTTATAAAAATTTTTCATTTGATTAACCTTAAAGCTTTGTATTTTATAAATATAAATGTAATTATATTCATATATTTAGAATATACTATTAGAATAATTGGGGTCCCCTAATAATGTCAAACGAAGAAATTAACCGTAAGATAGCAGTAATATTTGCCACAGATTTAGTTGGCTATAGTATGCACATGGAAAAAGATGAAAATGCTACATTACGAGGACTTCGTGAATGTAACAAGATCATTGAACCTCTTATTAAAAAACAAAAAGGCCGTATATTCAACACAGGTGGGGATTCTGTATTTGCTGAGTTTCCAAGTGCAGTTGCTGCTGTTGATACAGCTGTAGAGTTTCAGAAACAGATTAAAGCCCGTAATGAAAAGGACACAACAGATGTTAAGCTAGAATATCGTATAGGCATCAATATGGGTGATGTTGTTAAAGAGGGTGATAATTTATTAGGTGACGGTGTAAACATTGCTGCCAGATTAGAAGCATTAGCTCAGCCAGGTGGAATAACAATATCTAAGAATGTTTATGATCTTGTTGCTAACAAAACAAAGTATGAGTTTAATGATTTAGGCCTACAAAAGGTAAAGCAAAACCAGTTTCATGCTTATGATTTGTTATTAAACCCATCACAAAAGAGAAAGCTAAAGACACAATCATCGAATACCAAGATACTAGCCATGATAGGTGGTGCCATAGCTGCTGTCTTTGTAGGTTTGTTCTTCTCTGGGGTCTTGGATAAAGAAAAAGTAATAGATAAAGATAATGCTGTTTCATCCTTATCTATTCCTACTATTTTAGTTTATCCATTCGAAGATTTATCAAACATAGAAAATGCTAAAGGTATTAGTCCTGCCTTAACAGAAAGCATGATCTCAAGCCTTTCTAAATATATTGGCATAAGAGTTTTATCTGGAACTACTAGTAAACATGCAAAAAATAATAATTATTCAGTAAAACAATTTAGAAGTGAATATAACGCAGATTATGTAATCAAAGGATCTATTCAGACTATTGTAAATCAATCTCGTATAAATCTTCAATTAGTTGATTTAAAGGAGAATAAAGTAGTTTGGTCTGACAAAGAGGAGTTTGACTTAAAAGAAATTTTTAAAGTTCAAGATGATATTGGCAACAAAATCCTTAAACACCTGCAAATAAAGGGTGTAACTGGGTCAACAGGAAGTATGTTTGCTAAAAAATTTAAGAATATTGAAAACCTTACTTTAACTATGAATTCAAGAGATGAATGGAGAAAGTTTACTATCGATGGTTACAAAAAATTTTGGGAGTATACAAATCAAATAGAAAATAACTTGGGTAAAGATAATCCAGCTTTATACAATGTCAAAGCATGGGGAATTTATCAGAAAATTTTATTAGGTTTATCTCAAAATAAAGAAGAAGACGTAAAAGAAATGTTGAAATATGCAGATCTAGATGTTTTAGAATATAAAAATCCTGCTGCATATGCTTTGAGAGCTATGGTTGAACAAAGGTTTATTTCAAAGGATTGTGATAAATCATTAGTATTTATTAATAAGGCTATAGAATTAGGTGGAACTGTCGATACTTACACTATAGCTGGAACCATTTATAGATTATGTAATGAGTATGAAAAAAGTATTAAGAATTACAAAAATGCTCTTAATTTAGCACCTAATGATAATGGATTTTTTATAACAAAAAATCTGGTATCTTCATATTATTTAGCTAATAAGTTTGAAGAAATTGACAGATTAGTATCACCGAAGGTTAACTTAAAAGATATTGAAGCATCCATGTTAGGAATATATGCTTACGTATCATTTGACAAAAACAATAAAAAAGAAGCAAAAAATATATTGTTAAAAGCTATTAAGAAAGGCTTAACTAAGAAATTATTAGTTCGTCAAATTGGTGTCAGTAAGGCAGAAACTTTTATTGAAAAATTAAAACATTTAGGCAGCATTGACTAATTATGCTTAACTAATCACCAATTGCTATTCCTTCTCTACTATGATTGGGACCTCTATATAATTTATTATCAATAAAAATTATATTTAACCCAGATGAATTTTTTTTATTTAAACTTTATTGTCAGTTCTAAATCTTACTTCATTAGAAAATGGACCAAGTACGGGATCTTTTCCTTCGACAGTTCCTCTAATCATCGCTCTTCTATATTTGGCGTAATCATAAGGAATTACTCTATGTAACAATACTCTGTTATCCCACATTATTAGATCATTTTTCTGCCAATTATGAGTATAGCAAAATTTAGGTTGGCTAATATAATCAACAAGCCATTTATGTAACTCCTTACCTTGTTTTAGGCTCATTCCACCAATTTCTAAACTCGTATTAGAAGTAAAATAAAGAGATTTCCTAAAATTTCTGTCGGCATGAACTCTAACGATTGGATGAGTTACAGGTGGAAAGTTACATTTTTCTTCATAAGTAAGTTCCGGAAGACTAGGTTCTAATCTTCTTATATCGTTGTAAGAATGTACTTGATGGAGTGGTTGTAATAGATTTTTTTTATCTTCAGGGAGATGATCATAAGCAACTAACATGTTTGAAAACTGAGTTTGTCCTCCTTCTACTTCAGTGGGCAAAGTTTCTTGACCATAAAGAATAGAAAAAACAGACGGTAAATATCTATAAGAGCTATCTGTGTGCCACCTTGAATTATTTTTTTGAAGAACAACTCTTTGGTCATCTGGATCTAAATGCGCACCATCTTCAGAAACATTAGAAACGTTAAAGATTTCTATTTTACCTTTGGTTTTATCTTTTTCTGGATAAGCTTCTAGTTTACCAAAGTTTTTTGTAAAAGTAGCAAGTGTATTTCCATCTAATTTTTGATTTTTGAAACAGATGAAATGTCTATCTTGAATAGTTTTTTTTAGTAAATTCAATTCATCACACTCAATTTTTTTTGAGCAATCAAAATTTCTTATTTCCACTCCAAAATCTTTAGTTAAATTTATAAAATCCATAGTAAATTTTCCCAGTACAAAAACTTATTATTTAATTTTATTGAAATTGTTCTTTTTGTAAATATTTGTTAAATTTATAATTTTAAAACAAGATATAAACTATTACATAAAAATAGAGGGTTTATAGATGAATTGGACAATTTTGAATGTCTCTATTCCTGTTTATGATTTACAAAAATCAAAACAATTTTATGATATGCTTATTGGTTATAATGATAACCAAGAAACACTTTATCAAACTTTATTTAAAAATGAAGAAAGTGTTTTTTTTGGTAATAAAGGTTTTGGATTAAGATTGTTTAAACCATTACCAGATTTATCAATTTCAAATCACATACAGAGCAGAAGAAGTTATATTACACTATTGGTAGATAATCTTGAAAATATTAGAGAAAAATTAGAACTCAATGATATAAAGTTTATTTATAAAAAATCAGATAATGAATTATTTAAGAGTTTATACGTTCAAGAGCCTTCATTAAATTTAATACATTTAGTTGAAAACACTTCCGGTTTTGAAGATCATATGAACGGGTGGTCGATGGGTTTGGATTGGGGAATTCATCACATGAATTTGGAATCTTTAGATGTTAGAGAATCTATGAGCTTTTTTTGTGATTTATTGGGTATGAAGGAAGGTCAATGGGATGCTCCAATTAACAGGGGTAATTTCAGTATTGATCCATCTGAATTAGCAATATTACCATTATCTAATAATAATAGAGGATTACATGTTATAAAGCCTGACGATGGGTTTGGTTATAGAAATAATTTTGCACATAATCCATCAATTGCGGGGCATCCAGCATTCACAATTAAAAATTTATCGAATTTGACAGCTAAACTTGATAAAGAAAAAATATTATACTCTGATGCCAAAGTATACGCAATGCCAGGATTTCATCAGATTTATCTATATGATATTAATGCTAACATGTTAGAAATTAATCAAGAAGTTTAGTTTAAATTGAACAAAATATGAGTAGGATTTTTAAAAATGTTTGTATTACTGGTGCTGGAAGTGGCATTGGTAGAGCTATTGCAATTGCAATGAGCAATGAAGGATATAACATTACTTGTGCTGATATAGATTTAAAACAAGCTAACCAAACTTTAGAAATAATATTAAATAATAAAGGATCTGGAATTTCAATTGAAACTGATGTTACAAAAATAAATGATATAGAAAATATGATTACACAAACTGTTAATCAATTTGGTACGATTGATATTTTAGTTAATAATGCTGGTGTAACTAGAACATCGAATATTATGGATTTAACCGAAAGAGATTGGGACTGGATACATAATGTAAATTCAAAAGGAACATTTTTTTGTTTGCAGTTAGCAGCGTATCAAATGATAAAGCAGAAGCAAGGTGGTAGAATTATTAACATGGCTTCTGTAGGTGGAAAAGGTTTTGTCGATGTTTCTAATGCAATTTATGCAGCTAGCAAAGGAGCTGTAATTAGTTTGACAAAAACAGCAGCTCAAGAACTAGCAAAATACGAAATAACTGTAAATTCAATTTGTCCAGGTATTACATACACGAATATACTATCAAATATAGTCAAAAAAAGAGCTTTAGAACAAAATAAAACTGAAGAAGAAATAATGAAACATTATGTAAGAGATATTCCTCTCAAAAGACCAAATAATCCAGAAGATATTGCATCAATGGTAGTATTTTTGTCCTCTGAAGGTGCTAGAAATATTTCCGGTCAATCATATAATATAGATGGTGGATTAATACCAAGTTAATTTAAGATAAAGTTAGGATTTTAAATTTGAAAAGATGGCGTCATTTGATAGTTGTAATTGGAATAATACCTGCATTAATTATTTACGTGGCAATTTTTATGTATATTTTTGATTACATAACCGGTTATCATTGGTCAATTGACTGGTTGATATACATATTAGCAGGTTTACTGTGGTTATACCCAGCCACTAAAGTTATAAAATGGTTGGCAGATAACGAAGCCCATTGAATTGATATAGGTTTAATATGAAAATAACAAATTTAGAGGTTTACGAATTAAAAGTACCATTTTCTATCGGTGTTAAATCATCATCGGCTGACTTTTTGAAACAAGATGGTATGGATTTTTGTGTTATTAAAATTGAAACAGATAATGGTATTATTGGTTGGGGAGATGCATTTTCATTTAATTGTAGAAGAGCAGTTTCAGAAGTTATATTAAATATGGTTAAACCACACTTAATTGGAAAGAATCCACTAAATGTTCAGAATATAAATTTTGAATTACAAAAAAAACTTCATCTTTTTGGACGTTATGGAATTACAATGTTTGCTATAAGTGGAGTTGATATTGCTTTATGGGATATTGTAGCTAAATATAGCAATCTTCCATTGTGCAATATTTTAGGCTCAGATGGTAATAAGAAAATCCCTGCATATGCAAGCTTATGGCGTTATGAAAATACTGAAGCAGTACAAGATAGATGTTCACATGCTAAAAGTTTAGGTTATAATTATATAAAATTACATGAAGTTTTTACTCCAGAAGTTAGAGCAGCTAGGGAAGTACTTGGTGATAAAATACCAATTATGGTTGACACTAATTGTCCATGGACAAGAGATGAAGCAAGACAAATGCTTAATGATTGGGAAGAATTTAATTTATATTGGGTAGAGGAACCCATCAATCCACCAGAAGATTTTGAAAGCTTATCAAATCTTAGGTCTGATTCATTCATCCCACTGGCAGCAGGGGAAAATGCCTGTACATCATTTGAATTTAAAAAAATGTTTGAAGCTGAAGCTGTTGATTATGCTCAACCAAGTGTGACAAAAGTTGGTGGTATTACTGAATTTAATAAAGTTGTTTCAATTTCTCAAAGTTATGGAGTACAAGTAATGCCACATTCTCCATATTTTGGACCAGGATTCTTAGCAACATTGCATCTTGCTCAATCAATGCCTAATCCGGGGCTTTTAGAGAGATTTTTTATTGATCTTGAGGCTTACCTTTATCCTGTAGAAATTTTTAATCCGAAAGATGGTTATTTTAAAATTAATGGTAATATAGGTTTAGGATATGAACCTGATGCAAATGTTTTAAAAGATTACATAGTAAAATAGATTAATATCCAGCTCCAGATTTTGAAGCTTCACTTTCTGGCACATAAGTTTCAAATGCCATTGATTGCAATCTATCCCAACATTTGTCATTTAGTTTTATAACATCTTTATTTTTTTTTAGATTTTTATATTTAATATTTTTTCTATCTATAAAATCATATTCTCTTAAGAAACAATAACTTGGAATGTTAGTATCTAAATTTGATTTAACGTGAATGGTTTTATCTTTTGTAAATGCTACAATATTTTTTTTTTCGTCTTCTAATATTAAATAAATTTGTTGTTCTTCTGCGACTATCCCCATAGCAGCAATTAAAAATTTTGTATTGTCAATATAACCCTCCCAAGTTATTCTATTTGCAGAAATATATTCTACTAGAAGGAGTGCTACCAAAGCTGAAGCTAATGGTTTTTCATTTGTATTTTCATTTATTGAAATAGTTATGTCTTGTTTTTGATAAAGATCTGCTGTTTTCAAAATTGAACCAAGAAAATTTTCACCGTGTTGTGCCAACCATTTTGCTTTGTTTGCACAGTCTTTAGCTAAACTCCATTCAATATTAACACTTCGTAGTGCTTTATAAGTTTCTGAGTATATTTCATTTAAAGAAACACTGATCATAATTACACATTTGATAAATTTGGAAACAGCCAATCATTTACGTTTGTTTTCCATAATTCATTAGGCAATGGGGCTCCTTGAAATAGAGTTATTCTTGTCCATAAATTAGATTTAGGATCAAACTTGGAGGCTCCAAAAAAACTTAATTTACACCTTAAAATATCAATTGGCTTCATATTCTTACCAATTAAATTATTTTGTATTTCGCTGTATGGCATTGATTTATTGATGATAATTCTCTTGATTATATTCCTTAATTCTGGTTGATTTATCATCACTTCAGCGGCAGTCATATTAGAAGGTAATTTATTTAATATATTTACTGCTTGTTTTATCTGATGAGCAATATCAAAAGGTAACTGTTTCTCTATTCCAGTATCTTTTTTTGTAATACCAAGACGTGGTTCTAATTTTGTTTGAGAAGTATACCAGAAGCAATAATTTTCTTCAGGTTTGTTAGTATCTATTTTAAGAGCCCAATTAAAATTATTTTTAATAATCTCTAAAACATCATTGACTGTGTAACCTATTAAAACAGATTTTTTTTCTTCTACTCCCATATTATTTACTAAATCTTCTAATAACTCAGGAAAAGGTTCAATAAATATAGAGTTTAGTATTTCTTGTGTTTCTAAAGTGATATCATCTTTAAAGAAATCAAAAAACTTCTTAATAGGGTAACTAAAATTCAAAAGCTTAGTAAGATTTTCATTTTGAAGAATTTTTTTTAGGTCTAAATTTAGTTCTTCAATTTTTTTTGACTGTAATTTATCATCAACTTTCCATTGCGAGCTGTATTTGAATGCTTGATGGATATAATCAATAATTTTATTTTGTGTTTTTTTATCTAGTCGTTTAATTGAAAATACTCTTGATAAAGCTTTTTCTCTATTGTAGATCCATTGATGTATCAACTCTTGATGGTTTACCAAAAATGGAGCCATTCCTAAACCAGTTGCATTGCCAACTCCTAAATGTTTTGTGAGATGTTTGGAAAGAGTTACAGATTTTTCCCCTCCTTTTTTTTTAGCTAAAAAATTAATTAATTTTATAGAAAAATATCTAACTAGATACACAGTCAACATTTCTGCTTGAAACGGTTTTTCTAAAAAATTAGATCCATCGTTGTTTGAAAAATCTCCTATTCCAAATTTGCCATTGCCGTACACTGCAGTAGTTCTGATAAGGTAACCTACTTCATTGATAAGTTTTTTAGATGGCTGTTTCCCAATCGATAAATCATTTAATACTTTTTCAAATATTCTTTGAGATTTATTAGCTCTACTTAAAGTCAACTGTTTTGAATTATGTCTTCCTGATTCTTGTATCTTCAAATTTTTTGATAATTGATTTAATTCGTTTTTATTAGGGATACCTCTAAAAAGCGAAAAAGTCATATCCCATTTCTCAGCTATGACTCTATCAGTTCTTTCTTCATCACTTATTGAATGGCAGAAGATTACAAGTGACAACGTTTCATTTTTTAAAGCTATTTTAATAATAGCACTTCCAATTCCATTATAATCAATATTCCATTTGTGAATATCTATCTTGCAATTTTGAAATTTAAGATCATCTATGAGACGTCTTGCAAAAGACAGTCGTGTTTGGTGAAAGCTTCCCAATCTATCAAGCTTCATTACAACTGAGGGAGGTCTCAAAGGATGATTATAATCAAATTTATTTTGAGATGTTTGAAAATCCATAATTTAAAGTGACCTAAATGAGTTTCTAAAAAAATTTAACCAATTCTTACCTTTTATTTTATCAACTTCTTCTTCATTAAAACCAATATCTTTTAACCCCATCATTATATTATGCCAGTCTCTATTATCCCTGAACCAGATTGGCATATTCGGAAAACCTGGATTAGACGCAGAACCTTCACCATAGTCAATATTTTTGGTCCATTTACCTACTCTCATCCATTCTACAATACTGTCAGGTTGATCCTGGCATAAATCTGATCCAAAACCTACATGATCTATTCCCATTATATCAACAGTTCTAGCTATCATTGAACAGAAATCTTCTAACAAACAATTACTACTATTATTTAGATGATGCGGATAAAGTGAAAATCCCAAAATTCCATTACTTTCAGCTAGTTTGGATAAAACATTATTAGATTTATTTCTTTTGGCAGAATGCCAAAAAGACGGATTGGCGTGACTTATAACAATTGGTCTTTCGGATAACTCAATAGCTTCTAGAGTTGAAATTTCAGAGGAATGAGACATATCAACAACCATTCCAACTCTATTCATTTCTTTTATTACTTCTTTACCCATTCTAGTAATACCTGGATCATTTGCTTCATAACAACCAGTAGCTAATAAAGATTGATTATTATATGAAAGTTGCATAAATCTTCCTCCAAGTCTGTAAAGAATTTCCACTAAACCAATATCATCTTCAATTGGAGAAGGATTTTGAAACCCAAAGATTATTGCAGTTTTATTTAATTTTTTTGCTTGCTCAACATCCTCTGCAAAATAAGCAGGCATTATTAGTGAAGGATATTTTTCAAACCATTTATTCCATTGTTCAAAATTTGAAACTGTCTCTCTGAATTGTTCATGATAAGAAATTGTCACATGTATGGCAGTAACATCTGAATCTCTCAATTCACGGAAAATTTTTTCAGACCAATTACAATATTGTAAACCATCTATAAGCATTTTTATTAATTATCACATAAATTAATTATGGTGAATTATAAAATTGAATAAGTTTTTGTAAGAGAATTACTTGTTATTTATTCATTTTTTTATTATTCAATAAAGTTAATATATTTTTTTAAAAGTTAGGAATTTAATTGAAATATAAGTTTTTAGGAAACTCTGAATTAAAGGTTTCCACTTACTGTCTTGGAACTATGACATTTGGTGAAACTACTTCAGAAGAAGATGGTCATTATCAATTAGATGAATCCGTGGCTTCTGGGATTAACTTTATTGATACAGCAGAAATGTATCCGACTTGTCCCTTAAGACCTGAAACAACAGGTGATACTGAAATTATAGTTGGAAATTGGATAAAAAAAAATCAATCTAAAAGATCTTCGATAGTTCTAGCAACAAAAGTTTCAGGCAAAGGCTATAAAGCAGTAAGAAATGGTGAAGGTATAAATGCTAAATCAGTTAAAATTGCAATCGAAGGAAGTTTAAAAAAACTCCAAACCGATTATATAGATCTTTATCAATTACATTGGCCGAATAGGGGGTCATATCATTTCAGACAAAACTGGAATTATGATCCAACAAAACAAATAAACAAAGAAGTTAAAGAAAATCTTCAAGGAGTTATTTATTCTTTATCTGAACTTCAGAAAGAAGGAAAAATTAGATATCTTGGGCTATCAAACGAAACCTGTTGGGGCACATTACAATTTATTAATTTTTTAAAAGATTTTCCAAACCTCAAATTAGTCTCTACACAAAATGAATATAGCTTGTTGTGTAGATTATATGACCTAGATATGGCTGAAATGTCTCACCATGAAAATATAAGCTTATTAGCATATTCACCTCTCGCAGGCGGATTTTTGACAGGTAAGTATATGAATGAAAATATACCCACAAATTCAAGATTATCTAGAGTACCTAGTTTGTTTGGAAGAATTAATGAAAATTCTTCTTTAGCAGTTTCTGCATACGTAACTTTAGCAAAAAAATATCAAATTGATCCAGTGCATATGGCTATTGCTTTTTGTAATCAAAGACCTTTTATGGGATCAGTTATTTTTGGAGCAACTGACAATACACAATTTAAAAATATTTTAAAAGGTGTAGATGTTACAATTTCTGAAGAAATGATGTTAGAAATTAATCAATTATATAAAAAATATCCCATCACTTTCTGATTATACTAGAGCATTTCCAATTTCTTTAAAAACAGAGAACATCAACTCTTCTGTTGTTATATTAATCGGATCAGATGCTGATGACATTCTTATTATACTGAGTTCTTTTTTAGGATTTATCCAGATATTCTGTCCATGAATACCTATTCCACAAAATTCATCATCTTCAAAACCTGTTTGATACCATTTTGATCTATAATTTCCATTTGGAAATCTTTTTAATTCATCTTGATTTAAATAACATGAGTTATCTTGATATCCTTTTAAGTCATTTATCCAATTTTCTGGTATAATTTGACCATTTTTATTATAGCCATTTTTACGGACTAACTCTGAAATTAAAAGTAAATCATAGGGTGTTATTGAAATCCCTCCTGCAGAACGAGGTGCACCTAGCTTATCTACAGTAATATTTGCTTCATAATTTATCCCCGCCGGTTTGAATAATAATTCAGACATTATAGTAGAGAACTTTTCGCCAGATGTCCTTTCAATTATCCAACCAAGCAAATCACTATTAGGAGAACAATAATGATATTTTTTTCCGTGTGGATAGTCAGATTTTGGCATATTTGAGAGGAAATCATGTAATCCTGTTAATGTATTTTCATTTTTCGAAGAACTAACATCCCAGCCGGTAGAGGACCTATATTTTTTAAATATTTCAGCCTCGCCGGAATAATCTTCAATAAAATTAGATGCTACATTCATATCTAGAACATTTCTTATTGTAGCGTCTTCATAAGATGTTCCAATTGTTTCGGGTAAAACATCAGATACGAGATTATTAAGATTTATAATATTTTTGTCTACTAAAATACCGGTTAACAAAGAAGTTAATGATTTAGAAATTGAGAATATAATGTGAGGGGTGTCACAAGCCGTAAAATTATTAAAGTATTCGAAGACTAGAATACCTTTATGCATAACAAGGAGGCTATCAGTGTTACAATTAATTAAAATTTGATTTAATTTTTTTTCAGAATTGTTATGAGAGATTTTTAGTTCATTAAGATCAATCAACTTTTTATTAAAATCTATTTTTTGTTTAGGATCTGATTTAATTTGAGACGTAGGAATAACACTACGGACATTTACAAATGACCAAGTATTATATGGATATCTTCGCCAGTTATCTAATGTTACTTGGTATTCTAGTGGCGGAGGACTACCTACCATAATTTTATTAATATCTAATTTAATCATTTATAATCTCTGTAAAACATGGTTAAAAATATAATTACAATTGACAAAAATCTATTTTAAACATACCCCATTATAATCTTACTTACTAAAGAGATACTAATGAATCTAACATTTAATGATATAAAAAACATTCACAAAAAAATTAGAGATAATGTGAAATGGACTGAAACTAGTTTTACATCTTCTATTTCAGAAAAATTAGGTATAGATACTTTTTTGAAATTAGAAAATAGACAGCACACTGGCGCCTTTAAAATACGAGGATCTTATTCAAAATTATTGTCTTTGTCAGCAGCAGAAAAAAAAGCTGGTGTAGTTGCCATGTCAGCTGGAAATCATGCACAGGGTTTGGCTTATATTTCCAATAAAATGAATATTAACTCAAATATTGTTATGCCTGAAGGTACACCATTTACAAAAATAAGAAGGACACAAAATTTTGGTGGTAATGTAATTATTAAAGGTCAGAATTTAGATGAATCATATCAACACGTAAAAGACTTAATATCAAATAATGGTTTCGTAGAGGTACATCCATATAATGACCTTAATGTAATTACAGGACAAGGAACAATTTCATATGAGATGATTACAGATTGCAATGAAATTGATGTTTTACTAGTCCCAGTTGGTGGAGGGGGATTAATTGCTGGTTGCTCACTTGCAGCTAAATTTATGAAAAAAAATATTGAAGTTGTCGGTGTGGAATCTGATTTATACCCGTCATTGTCTAACAAAATGTTTAATAAGAAATCAAGGTGTAAAGGATCAACTTTAGCAGAAGGAATTGCAGTAGCAGAAATAGGTGACATTCCTTTTTCAATATTAAAGGATTTTGTTGATGATGTTTTAACTGTTTCCGATAAATCTATTGAAAGAGCAATTGCAATGCTTGCAGAGCTTGAAAAAATAGTTGTTGAAGGAGCAGGTGCTACAGGTTTAGCAGCTTTATTACAACATGGATCTAAGTTTAAAAACAAAAAAGTAGGGATTGTCATATGTGGGGGTAATATTGACTCTAAAGTATTATCTTCAATTTTGATGAGAGATTTAGTGAGGTCCGGTCAGGTAACAACTTTGGGTATTACAATGCCTGACAAACCAGGTCAATTGCAAATAATTTCCAAAATATGTGCGGTTAATGGGGCAAACGTCTTACAAGTTGAGCACAGTAGGTTTGCCATGGATTTGTCAGCTAGTTTAGCAAAATTAAATATAACTATTGAAACTCAGAATGCCTCTCATCTTAAAAAAATCATAAAAGAAATTGAGACAAACGATTTGCCAGTTAACATAGAAGGTATAATTTAATTTATATTTTTCCTAATTTTAGATGTACAATTTCATTTTTTGAGCCAAGTCTTATTTTGGGTCCCCAGCATGCTACGCCCGAACTTACATATAGGTTTGTGTAACCCTTATTATATAAGCCATAAATAAATTTGAATTTTAATTTTACTATAAAGTTAAAAGGAAATATTTGTCCATTATGAGTATGACCAGATAACATAAGATAATTTTTACAATTTAATTTTTGCCAAATATCTGGTTTATGACAGACAAACAAATTAAATAAATTATTATCACAAAGATTGTTAGCAAAATTAATTTTTGAGCTTTCAGTCTGGTTATCATCAATCCCAACAAGATTAATGCCGTCAATTTCTATTCTAGAATTTTTTAAATGTTTAATGTTAAAAGATGAAAGTTGACTGATTTTATTTTGATTATCTTTTAAGTAATACTCATGATTACCACAAACAAAATAAATTGGTTTATTAATATCCTTTAGAATATTTAGATCTTTGAAATTAAAAGAGCTAGAGTCTATCAAATCTCCTCCAATCAATAGAAAATCAAAATTAATTTTATTAATTTTTTTAACGATTTTAACTAGGTGTTTTTTATTATTTGTTCCGAGATGAACATCACTTATGAACAATATTTGATGATTTTTGGTAATATTGGATGATTTTATTTTTATTTCTTTGATGTTTACGGTCCTGGCGTTATAGGAACCAAACAAATAAATTAAAATTATTAGTATTAGGGAAATAATTCCAATAAAGAATGTGTTGATTTGTAAAACAGAATTAAAAATAATACATATGGATATTATTATAAAACTGATAAAACCAATTCCCAAACCCTCATAAACAAAAATTTTTAATGGTTTGAAGGTATTATGTGACCTTAAATAATACAATATTAATATATAAAAAATAAGGGTGTTTATTAGAGAATATTCAAAAGACTGTATTTGATTGAATAGTAATTCATTAAGTATTTCGAATGGAAAAATATAAAATAAATAAGTGACTAGTAATAAAATAATATAAAATGAAAGCCTATATATAATCTTACTCATGTTAAGGTTGTTTAGTTTTTGCAAATGCGTCTAAAGCAATTTGTCTCGAACTTTTAATATCCACAATAGGTTTAGGATAATTTTTACCTAGCTCAACACCTGCTTTTTCCAAAACCCCATCGGGCGCTTCCCATGGATTAAACAGATATTTGTTTGGAACTAATTTCAATTCTGGAACATATTTTCTAGTATATTCACCGTTTGCGTCAAATTTAATACCTTGTGTAATCGGATTAAAAATTCTGAAATATGGTGCAGCATCAGCACCACATCCAGCTACCCACTGCCAACTTGCACTATTGCTTGCTAAATCAGCATCAACCAGACAATCCCAAAACCATTTTTCTCCTTCGTGCCAATGTGTTAGTAAATTTTTCACTAAAAACGATCCAACTATCATCCTAAGTCGGTTATGCATATATCCTGTAGACCACAGCTCTCTCATTCCTGCATCTACTATAGGATATCCAGTTTGACCAGTTTTCCATGCTGAAAGATAATCTGAATTATCAATCCAAGGAAAATTGTCAAATTTTGTTTGTAAATTCTTTTTTGGTAATTCTGGGTAAAAATACAATAAATAATTTGAAAATTCTCTCCATCCCATTTCAGATAAAAAAACATCAGTATCTTGATGGTGTTTAATTTCTATTTGATTTAGATCTTTAACGGTATGCCACACAGTATTAGGAGAAATTTCACCCCAATGTAAATGTGGAGAAAGTCTAGATACATTTTTCTTGTTTGGAAAATTTCTACCCTCCTTATATCCATCTAATTCATTATCAATAAATTGATTTAATCTGATAGTTGCAGCCTTTTCTCCAATTTGCCAACTTTCCATTATTTTATTTTTCCAATTATGTTTTGGTAATAAATTTAATTCATCAATTTTCAAGCTTTTAAAATTTTTTGCGTCGAAATAATCAATTACTTTTGGTTTTTTAAGAGGTCTTCTTGGGTCTGTTGAGTTTAAACAACCTCTTCTAAAATAAGGAGTAAAAACTTTGTAATTTGTTTTATCATCTTTAAGTATATCCCATGGTTCCCACAGAAGTGAGCTATTAAAGGAGTGTGTTTCTATCTTTAATTTTTTTAGATTTGTTTTTATTTTTTTATCTCTGGAAATAACCCATGGTTCATAAACTCTATTCCAATATATTTTATTTATTGATTCTAATTGACATATTTTAACTAAAATTTCTTCTGGATTACCTTTTGCTATCATCAATTTATTCTCAAAATCTTTATCAAGCTCTTTCAAAGATTGATGCAACCAAACTCTTCCTGCTTGTCCGATTTTGTGATCTTTAGAGTTAACGTCATCAAGAATATATAGTGGAATTATTGAACCATTTTTAACAGATGCAGTTAATGCTGGATTGTCGCATAATCTTAAATCTTGTCTTATCCAATATAAACTAACGTTTGCATTCATAATTATCTACTTTTTAAAGTTGTTAAAAATAATTTGTCTTATTGATATATTTAATTAAGGTCATAATATAGTCCTTATATTTGGTGTTTTTTAACTCTATATCAATAGATAAAAATCAAAATTTCGTTTAAAGAGAAATAAAATGTCATATCAAAAACCGTATAAAGGTCTAAAAGTAATTGATTTTTCTCAAGGTGTAGCGGGTCCGTATTGCGGCATGCTTTTGGCTCAACATGGTGCAGAGGTAATTAAGATAGAACCTAAAGATGGTGATTGGGCAAGAAATCTTGGTCAAGAGTATGGTGAGCATTCTGCTTTTTCAGTAGCAGCTAACTTAGGTAAAAAAAAGCATAATAGTTGATTTGAAGAATAAAAGAAGCAAACCAATTTTAGATAAAATTATCAAACAATCCGATATTTTTATTGAAGGTTTTCGACCAGGAGTAATTAAACGTCTTGGTTATGATTATAATAGATTAAAAAACATTAACCCAAAATTAATTTATTTATCTATATCTGGGTTTGGACAAGATGGACCAATGAATCATAAGCCAGCAATGGATCCCGTCATTCAGGCTTTTACAGGGTTTATATCAGAAAACAAAGGACCTGACGATATACCTCATAGAACTCCAGTTATTATATTTGATATGGCCACTGCCTTATATGCAACTCAGTTAATATCAACATCTTTATATGCAAGGATTAATGAGAATCTTGGAAGAAAGATAGAAATAAGTTTAATGGAAGCAGCTGCAGCGATCCAAGTTATAAGACTTATGAGTGGATATATGGAAGGGCCATATTCTCATGCTTCGTCCCCTTCGGGAACATTTAAAACAAAAGATGGTTGGATACAAATTATAGTTGTAAAAAATCATGAATTTATCAAATTTTGTAATGCCGTAGGTTGGAAAAAATTTCTCAAAGACAAGCGTTTTGTTAATAATGCTGAACGAAGAAAACATGAAGTAATTCTCTCAAGAGAAGTTCAGAATTTATTTATTAATGAAAGAACTGACTATTGGAAAAATTTACTTGATAAATACGAAGTTCAAAATGAAAAGGTACAAAACTATAGAGAATTCATAGAAAGCAAACAAACAAAAGCATTAAATTTGATTTCTTGGTTAAAGCAACCAACAACTGGGGAGATTTGGCCTGTTCCCAACATACCTGGTATGACCAAATTTACGAATAAAGATATATTGTCTAAAGCGCCATCTTTAGGGCAACATACAAAAGAAATAATAAAATCTCTAGGTTATACAGATAACCAGTTAGAGGATTTTATAAATAATGAAGTTGTAAAGTAATCTATATTATCCCAGTAATAGTAAATAGTAGCGGAATAAAAAGTAATACTGCTAGAATAGCTTCTGACTTTAAACTTTCAGTGAATGTATATTCGTCTTTACTCATAATATTTTCCCCTTTTTTTTATAATACTTTATTTTTTTTTTTATAGAATTCAAGTATTTTTAAATTTATAATTAGCTAATTTAGAACAAGAGGATTATAATGACTTTCATATTTGGAATAATAATTGCTGCTTTAGTTTTTTTCTTTTCAAATGAAATTCAGGAAATAATGGTCTCTACTGGATTAAGAGATTATTTGGTAAATTGGCTTCAATCTTTGTAGTTAAGATTACTTTTCTAATTGTATAAAATTTTGCTTTAACTATTATCAATTAATTAACACAACTTTATTTGTTTACTTGGGTATCTTTAATGGCAGATAATTTTGATTATATCATAGTTGGTGCAGGCTCAGCTGGTTGCGTGCTAGCAAATAGACTAAGCGCCAATAATAAATATTCTGTATGCGTATTGGAAGCAGGCCCACCTGACTGGAATCCATTTATACATATACCTGCAGGTTTTATGAAAACACTAGTTAATCCAAATGTAAATTGGTTGTTCAAATCTGAGCCAAGTTGGGGCACTGATGGAAGAGTTATAGATATTCCAAGAGGTAAAACATTAGGTGGATCCAGTTCAATAAATGGTATGGTTTTCAATAGAGGACAAAATCTAGATTTTGATGTTTGGGCCCAAAAAGGAAATAAAGGTTGGAGTTATTCTGATTTACTACCTTATTTCAAAAAATATGAAAAAAGATTTGGTGAATTTGATGACTTTTATCGTGGAACTCAAGGCGAATTACCTATTACTGACCTTGAATACAGAGATCCTTTATGCGAAGCGTTTATAAAAAGTGCTATAGAACAAGGAATTCCTTTAAACAAAGACTATAATGGTGAATTGCAAGAAGGTGTTTCTTATGTACAACGTACTACTCGAGGGAGATTTAGAGTAAGTGCTGCAAAAGCGTTTCTGAATCCAGCTAAATCTAGACAAAATCTGCAAGTTATTACCAATGCATTTGTTACAAAAATTAATTTTGCAAATAAAACAGCAATAGGTGTCGAGTATTTAAGAGGAGGAAGGAGAGGAAATAAAGTTAATCTTACAGCTAATAAAGAAGTAATTTTGTCATCAGGTGTTATAAAATCACCACATATTCTCCACATGTCAGGTGTTGGTCCTGCTGACGAACTTAAAAAAATAGGAATAGATGTCATTCATGATCTTAAAGGTGTAGGAATGAATCTAAGAGATCATTTTGCACCAAGACTCACTGCTAGAGCAAAAAATGTTGAGACTATTAATGAAAAATCTAGGGGGTTAAAACTTCTGAAAGAGATTGGAAAGTATCTTATTGGAAAACAATCCATAGTAAATTTAAGTCCAACATTAGTATATTGTTTTTGGCATTCTAATGAAGAAATTAGAAACCATGATCTTCAAATGACTTTCACTCCAGCGTCATACAAAGAGGGTGTTCAATCAACTTTAGATACTGAACCTGGGTTTACTGTAACCGCTTGGCAGCAAAGACCAGAGTCACTTGGTTGGGTAAAATCTAAAACTAGTGATCCATTTGATGCACCGTTGATACAGCCCAATTATTTAGATGCGGAAGAGGACAAAAGAGTTGTAGTAGCAGGATTAAAATTATCTAGAAGGCTTATGTATTCTAAAGCCCTATCCCATTATTTTGACTATGAAGTTTATCCTGGAATAGAAAAACAAAGTGATGAAGAATTACTTCAAGTTGCAAGAGAAAGAGGAACAACAACTTATCATCAGATGGGAACCTGTAGAATGGGTCCACAATCTGATCCTACTGCAGTTGTTGATAATAACCTTAATGTTTACGGTTTAAAAAATATTAGAGTTATAGATGCATCTATAATGCCAACTATGCTGTCTGCTAATTTACATTCTGGCGCTACATTAATTGGAGAAAAAGGCTCTGATTTAGTACTTGGTAATAACCCAATTGAACCGGCTACTTTAAATTATTAATATAAATTTTATAAGAGGAAAAATTGAAAAAATCAGAAAAATATGCACCTCCACAAAAATGGATTTGGGACAAAGAAAATGGTGGAAAATTTGCAAATATTAATAGGCCTATCTCGGGTAGCACTCATTTAAAAGATCTTCAAGTTGGTAAACATCCATTTCAACTATATTCCCAAGGAACACCAAACGGTGTTAAAGTTACAATTATGCTTGAAGAATTACTCGATTTGGGTATTAAAGAAGCAGAATATGATGCTTGGTTAGTAAGAATTGGTAAAGGGGATCAATTTGGTTCTGGTTTTGTAGACATTAATCCAAATTCAAAAATACCAAGTTTGTTAGATAAATCTGAAAATCAGACTGTAAGAATTTTCGAATCTGGTTCGATCTTACTATATTTAGCTGATAAATTTAATAAATTTATTCCTCAAAAATTTGAGGATAGAACAGAATGTCTCAACTGGTTATTTTGGCAAATGGCAAGTGCACCTTATTTAGGTGGAGGCTTTGGTCATTTTTATTCTTATGCTCCAGAAAAATATGAATATCCAATTGATCGATTTGCCATGGAAGTTAAAAGACAATTAGATGTTTTAGATAAATTACTATCTGATAAAAAATTTATTTGTTGTGAAGAATATACTATTGCTGATATAGCAATTTGGTCATGGTATGGAGCTTTGGTATTGGGTAGGTTATATGATGCAGGAGAATTTTTGGATGTAAAAATATACAAAAATGTTTTGCGATGGGCAAAAGAAATTAATGAAAGACAGGCTGTCAAAAGAGGGATCATGGTAAATAAAATCAAAGGCAATCCATCATCTCAGCTTCATGAAAGACATAGCTCATCTGACTTTATTCATAAAACCCAAGATAAATTAGAAAAATTATAATGAAGTTTATAATTCTTCAATTCCTAGATCTGCAATATATCTTCTATGCCATGTTGGACTGATAGTTAACTCGTTTATACATACATGCCTTGGCATCTGACATAAGAATGCAATAGTTTGACCTAAATCATCTGGCTGAAGCATTTTGCTTTTTTGTTTAATAGAAATTTTTTTGGGTCGTTTGTCTAATATAGCTGTAGCAACTTCTCCAGGGCATAATGCAGTAGCTCTAATGCCGAGATTACAATATTTCATATTAATAGTTTCTGTCATTGCATTAAGTGCGTGTTTTGAAGAAGTATATGACACACCTGATAATAAACTTACATGGTTGCCTGACCATGAAGATACATTAATAATTAATCCATCTTTTTTCTCTTTCATAAAAGGTATAACTGCTTTACAGCAGTAAAATAGACCATTAATGTTGGTTTGTATTACTTGATCCCATTCATTTTCATCAATATTATCCCAATCTCTCTTTTCTATATTAATTCCAGCACAATTTACTAGAACATCTATACACTCAATTTCATTTTTTAGTTCATATATAATATTCTTTACAGATTGTTTATTAGAGATGTCGACAGATTTTATGATAGTATTTTTATTACAATTATCGGCTGTATCTTGAAGGGTTTGTATGTTTCTGCCTGATAAAATCACTTTCATACCAAGTTTAGATAATTTTATAGCTGCATCTTGTCCAATACCTGATCCAGCACCTGTTATCCATGCTACTTTATTCTCTAAATTTCTTATCATTTATTTTGCCTTCAAATATTATATGTAATTAGATTTACTGTGCTGTTAAGCCCCCATCAACAACAAGACTAGAGCCTGTCATAAAACTTGAAGCGTCAGAGGATAAAAATAAAATTGTTTTAGCGACTTCATCTACTGTCCCAAGACGACCAATAGGTGTTTGATTGACACCTGCAGAATAAGATTCTTCTGCTGTCATTCCCGGATTTTGATTAATCCTTGCATTAGCAACTTGTTTTCCCATTTCAGTTTCAATTATACCAGGATGTACTTGATTAATTCTAATAGGATATTTTTTTTTCCCAAAATATATAGCCATTGATTTTGTGAAAGTAGTAATGCCGCCTTTTGTCATTGAATATAATGGGTCAAGTTGAGAGCCAACAAGACCAGCCACAGAGCTTAAATTAATTATAGTACTTCCAAACTTTGTTTTTTTTCCTGCATCTTTCAATAAGGGCACTAAATGTTTAATGCCAAGAAAAACTCCAGTTAAATTGATTGATATTAGTTTTTGGTATTCTTCCATTGATACATTATCAATATCTTTACCAATCCAAATACCTGCATTATTTACTAATATATCTAATAAGATTTTTTTATTTTTTAAAAAATTAGAAAAATCAATCCATTCAGCTTCATTAGCAACATTTATTTGATAAAAATTTGTTTCAACACCTAATTTAGAAATTTCTTTTACGGTTTTTAAACCTTCATGTTTATCGATATCTAGGACATAGACATTTGCTCCAGCATTTGCCAAAGTAATACAAACACTCTTCCCAATACCTCTTGATCCTCCAGTAACTATTGCGTTTTTGCCTGTTAAATGTTTCAATTTATTTCCTTTTCATAAATATATTTTTAAATTTTATTTGTTAATATTATATCCATAAGTTTATATATTTTGATAAATTTTGAAATCTTAATTTATTTTTCAAAATAAATTATAATAATTATTTAAATTGTTATTAAATTTACAATTTAAAAATTTCTATCTAGTGTAATTTTAGTTATTCAAATTTTAGGTATATTGTGAGTTCTTATAAATTAGAAGTGTTTACTGATTATGTATGTCCTTGGTGCTATCTTGGTGATTCAAGAGTTAAAAAATTAAAAAAAATATTTAATATAGATACAGAAATAATTCACTTTCCATTACATCCTGATACCCCAAAAGAAGGTAAAACTTTATTAGATCTGTTTGGTACCAATCAAGAAGATATTGATAATAAAAATCAAAATATGAAAAATTTGATGTTCAATGAAGATCTTCCTTATAGCAATAGAACTCATACTTTTAATAGTAGACTAGCGCAAGAAATAGGCTCTTGGGCTCAATCTTTAGATAATGAAACATCAATTCATGATAATTTCTTTGAAGCATATTTTGTTAAGGGATTAAATATTGGTTTGGAAAGCGTAATATTGGAAATTGTAGCAAAATCAGGATTAGATGAGAATGAGGCTAATGATATAATAAAAAATCGAACATTTAAAAGTTCAGTTGACAAAGACTGGAAAAAATCCAGAACTTATGGTGTAACTGGAGTTCCTACTTATGTATATAATAATCATAGTGTTGTTGGGGCGCAACCGATTGAAAATCTTGTTGAATTTTTAAATCATTTTGGTATTCCCAAATTATAAATATGAATTGAATATGAAGAAAAAAAACATTTTATTTATTCATCATTCTCCATCAGAAAATACCAAAAAATTATCTAAACTTGTAGAAAAAAAGATTACAAATGTAACGCCAAATGTAAATTTAACAATACTAAATTTGATTGAGGCAAATACATCCTCTTTTATAGAAATAGATGGTCTAATAATTGGAACAACTGAAAATTTTGGATACATGTCAGGTTTAACAAAAGATTTTTTTGATAGATGTTATAATGATTTAAAAGACAAGACAGAAGGTCTTCCGATCATTTATTATATTCGAGCAGGATTAGATGGGGAAGGTTGCAAAGTTGCTTTAAATAAAATTTTAACAGGTTTGCGATGGAGGCAGGTTTTACCTCCTTTAATACTCAAAGGTTCTTGGCAAAAAGGTTACATGAAACAATTAGAAAAATTTGCTTTAACTTTTGCCAGTGGTATCGAATTAGGAATATATTAATTATTTGGAAATGTTGGAATGTTTTTTAATCCATTTAAAAGAGCATTTTGAAAATTAACCATTGCATCATTAGAACTAGAATTTGATTCAGCTAATCCATCCAAAAAACTTCTTACATCTTTTTCTAAAATTGCAATTGTATTATCTGTCTTATAACTTTCTTTAGCCCAATCTATATTTTCTAAATTTTCACTGAACCAAGTTTGACCAGATGAACTATTTAAAATTTTTAGTAATTGATTAGTTGTGATGTTTAAATTTTTAGCCTCAGATAGGACATGTCTTACAGCCACAACTGAACAAGAAGCTACAAAATTATTTAAAACTTTAACAGACATCCCAGAACCAAATTCACCGATATGATAGATTTTATCACCTAAAATATTTAAAATAGGTAATATCTTTTCAAACTCATTTACCTTAGATCCAACCATAAAAGTTAGTGATGCATCTTTTGCTTTCATTGGGGCTCCTGACATTGGCGCTTCTATCATTGTAATATTATCAGGTGATTTTAGAAAAAATTTTTTTAAAAAGGCAGGAGATAATGTTGAACATATAATCAACGTTTTAGAAGAATTTAATTTAAAAAGTCCATGATTGCCTTCACAAAGCTCTAATGTCTGATCTATATCTCTAACTACACTTAAAATAATGTCTGATTTTTCGAAAAACTCTGTTTTTGATGAGATGAATTTATCTTTTAAAGTAGGAAAATTTTCTTTTGATCTTATATCATATCCAATAGCCTTGATTTTATTTTTTAACAGAACTTCCAACATAGGTAGTCCCATAGTTCCACATCCTGCAATTCCAATGTTTAATTTAAGAATTTCCTTCATATTTATCCTCAATTATTTGCTATAGTTAACTTGTTTTAGATTATAATTTTCAATATATTAAATAAAATTTATTTAAAATCACAAAAAGAAATCATTATGAATGTTAATTTAAAGGAACTAAAATCTTGGATTGGTAATGAAGAGACTACATTTGATGAAGTAACAAAATCATTGGAATCTAGGTTTAGAGCAACGCTAGATATTGATCCAGATGACCCTAAAAATGGTGATATAGCTTCATCAGGCCTTCATTGGGCGTTAGGACCAGCTGTTGTTAGGTCCTCTCTGCTTGGAAAAGACTCACATCCAAAAAAAGGAGATTTTTTACCTCCTGTCCCTCTTCCTAGAAGAATGTGGGCTGGATGTCGAACACATTTTTTTCATTCATTGAAAATAGGGGATGAAGTAAAAAAAATATCTAAGGTGATAGATATAAATTTAAAAAATGGTAAGTCAGGTATGTTATGTTTTGTAACAGCAAAATATCAGTTTTTTGTAAAAGATAAGCTAATGATCGAAGAAGAGCATGATCTTGTTTATAGAGATATAGAAAAAACAAAAAACAATGAGATCATTAAAAATGATTTACCATTTGAAAAGTCTGATTATGAAGAAAAAATTTTTACACATCCAACAATGTTGTTCAGATATTCAGCAATTACATTTAATGGTCATAGAATTCACTATGATTACCCTTATTCTACTGAAGAAGAAGGGTATAAAGATTTAGTATTTCATGGTCCACTTCAAGCAACTCTTATGTTAAGAGCTGCAGAAAAATATAAAAAAGTAAAAGCGCATTTTTTTTCGCATAGAGGCGTTGCACCTGTATATGCAAATGACAATTTATTTATCAATATTAAAAATAGTGAAAATGGTAATCTGAATTGCTTTACGAGCACAAAAGATGCAGGTATGACAATGAAGGGTGAGGCAAAATTTTAAATAATTTTTTATTCTGGAGATCTTATGTCAGATTTTAATTATGACCTTATTGTAATTGGTGCTGGTTCAGGTGGGACGAGGACTGCTAGAATTTCAGCATCTTATGGAGCAAAAACTCTTGTCATTGAAGGAGATAGAGCTGGTGGCACCTGTGTTTTAAGAGGATGTGTTCCAAAAAAATTATTAGTATACGCATCTCAATTTTCAGAACAAGTATCAGATGCAGAAGGTTTTGGTTGGCAAATTGATAACTTTCAAAGTAATTGGAATGATTTAATCATAAAAAAAAATAAAGAATTAGATAGGCTTCACGAAATTTATGTAAAATTAATTAAAAATGCTGGCTGTGAACTGATTTCTGGTTGGGGTAAAATTATTGGACCTAACACAGTTTCAATTACAAAAAGTAATAATGAAATTATCGAGGTTTCATCAAAAAAAATAATGATAGCTGTAGGAGGTAAATCTTCTTTTCCTACATTTGATGGTAATCATTATATGATTAATTCTGATAAAGCTCTAGATTTAACTACTCTTCCTGAAACAATCGTTATATATGGTTCTGGTTATATAGCTGTTGAGTTTGCAGGTATATTTAACGGTTTTGGAGTTGATACTCATCTTGTTTTTAGAGCTGATATGGCTTTAAGAGGTTTTGATAAAGATATAAGGAAGTTTTTGACGACTTCTATGAAGCAAAAGGGAATAACAATACATAACGAAGTTACAATTTCAAAAATTGAAAAGAATAATAGATATTATACTGTTGAATTGTCAAATAAAAAGAAAATTGACGTTGAAACTATTATGGGGGCAACTGGAAGAATACCAAATGTGTTAAATCTTGGGTTAAAAGAAGTTGGTATTAAAACAGGTAGTCGTGGCGAGATAATTGTAAATAAGCATAACCAGACTAATATTAAATCGGTATTTGCAATTGGAGATGTAACAGATAAAATCACATTGACACCAGTGGCGATTGCAGAGGGTCATAGTTTTGCAGATAGAGAATTTGGAGGATTAAAAAGGTTTATTTCTTACGAAAACGTTCCTAGTGCTGTCTTTAGCCAACCGTCTATTGCAGTTGTAGGCTTAAGTTTTGATGAAGCCATAAAAAAAGGCATAAATGCAAGAGAATATAAAAGTGAATTCAGAGCTTTAAAAAACACAATAACCGGGAACCCTGAGAGAACTCTTATGAAACTTACTGTAAACGAAACAACACAAAAAGTTATTGGAGCACATATGATTGGTCCAGATTCTGCAGAAATAATTCAAGGAATTGCAATAGCAATAAAAGCTGGAGCTTTGAAATCTGATTTTGACAGCACTATAGGTATTCATCCCTCGTCTGCTGAAGAGTTTGTTACTATGAGAACTTAGTGATAAATTAACTCATTATTTGAAGAAAAAGTGAAATTCTGTTATTTCAAATTATTAATTATAGTTTCGTATTGATTTTGTTTTTAAAAGGATAAGTCATGATTGATTGGAAAATAGATAGTTGGAGAAAACTTCCTATTAAACAAGTGCCCGAATATAGTGATCTTACTAGATTAACTAGTGTGGAAAAGGAATTATCTATAAGGCCACCTTTAGTTTTTGCTGAAGAAGCTAGAAGATTAAGAAAAAGGATGGCAGATGTAGCTGAAGGAAAAGCCTTTTTGTTACAAGGTGGTGATTGCGCGGAGTCTTTTGCCGAGCATAATGCTAATAATATAAGAGATAGTTTTAGAGTCCTATTACAAATGGCAGTCGTGTTAACTTTTGGATCAGCCTTACCTGTTGTTAAAATAGGAAGGTTGGCTGGTCAATACTCAAAGCCTAGATCGTCTTCGTTTGAAGAAATAAACAATGTCTCTTTACCTAGTTACAGAGGCGATATGGTAAATGACATGGCATTTGATAAAAAAGCAAGGGAGCCTGATCCAGAACGTCTTCTACAGGTTTATGACAAATCTGCTTCAACTTTGAACTTATTAAGAGCGTTTGCAAGTGGTGGTATGGCTGACTTAACAAAGTTGCACGAATGGAACCTTGAGTTTGTTAGAGGTACTGCGGAGGCAGAAAAATATATAGAATTAGCAGCGCAGATAACTTCCTCTCTTGAATTTATGAATGCTTGTGGTATGACACCTGAAAATACTGCGCAACTTCGTGAAACAGAATTTTATACATCTCACGAGGGGTTGTTACTTAATTATGAAGAAGCCCTAACCAGAAAGGACACTATTACAGAAGAGAAGGGATGGTTTGCTACATCTGCTCACATGTTATGGATTGGAGATAGAACCAGAGATATTGATGAAGCTCATGTAGAATATATGAGAGGTATAGCTAATCCAATAGGACTAAAATGTGGACCATCAACAGATCCTGATGATCTACTTAGATTAATTGAAAAACTTAATCCACTTAATCAAGCAGGTCGATTAACTTTGATAGCGAGGATGGGCTATTCAGAAATACATAAAAAATTAAAACCATTAATTTCATCAGTTAAAAGATCTGGATTGATTGTTGGTTGGTGTAGTGATCCAATGCATGGAAATACAGTCAAAGCATCATCAGGATTTAAAACCAGAAAAATGGATGATATTATGATGGAGGTTAAAGGTTTTTTTGAGGTTCATAATGAAATGAATACAATTCCAGGTGGAGTTCACTTTGAGATGACAGGACAAAATGTAACAGAGTGTGTTGGTGGTGTGTATGAAGTTAATGAATCAAATTTAGCCGATCGATATCACACTCATTGTGATCCTAGGCTTAATGCAACTCAATCACTAGAATTAGCATTCTTAGTTGCTGATTTGTTAACAGAAAATAGAAATAATGTAAAAAAGCAAATAGTAGCTGTTTCGTAAGGTATAAAATTGGTTAATAATAAAAAAAATCATAATCTAAATATTGTACAAAAAGATACTTGGCCAGCTGATTTAAGACCTAACCCAAGTCAATTAGCAACAGTTACAGACACTTATTTTTTAAGAACAAAGAATATTGTGTCTTCATATGGTGATACTGAGGTTACGTATGCAATTTTTATGAGAAGGCCAGTAATAGCTGCTTTAAATCCAGCAATAGATTGGCTTAACCATATTATAAAAGATAGAAAAGGTAGCGTTAATATAAAACGATGCTTTGATGAAGGTTCTGATGTTGGGGCTGGAGAACCTTTGCTGTATGTATCAGGTTCATTTTTATTATTAGTTGATTTAGAAACCGCGTTACTTCAAAAAATTGGAGCTACATGCGTTGCAGCTTATAATGCAAAATCTATGGTTGAAAGTTTACCAAAAACTTCGTTTCTTGCCATGGATGCAAGACATTGTGCTGGTGCTGATATGGCAGACTTAATGGCATATGGTGCTTATGTTGGTTCTCAAAGGGTTAAATCAGAAACTGACGCAATTGGGTTTATTGGATGTGCAACAGACAAAACTGCACATTTGTTTGAAAACACAAAGGGATTGGGTACAATGCCACATGCATTGATTGGTTATGCGGGATCAACACTAAAAGCAGCAGAAATGTTTAATTCCACCTGGCCAGACGAACCTCTAACTGTTCTAATAGATTATTTTGGTAAAGAAATTACTGATGGTTTAATGGTTTGTAGAACATTTAAAAAATTGGCAGATGAACAATCATTGTCACTTAGAATAGATACTCATGGTGGAAGATATATTGAAGGACTTGATGTTGCTGGTTCATACGCAGTTTTAGAAAGAAATGCTCCACAAGCTATTCGTGGATATAGAACTGAACAGGAGCTTCGTTATTTAATTGGTACAGGAGTGTCAGCTGCTGCTGTCTGGCATTTGAGAGAAATACTAGATAACGCTGGTTTTGAAAAAGTTAAAATTGTTGCTTCAAGTGGATTTGGCCCAGAAAAATGTAAGGTTTTTGCACTCGCAAAAGTGCCTGTTAATGTTGTTGGTACAGGTTCATATCTTCCTAGTCGTTGGTCAGAAACTTATGCAACAGCTGATATAATTTCTTATGGCGGTAAGTCACAAGTTAAACTTGGAAGAGAGTTTTTACTGAAGCGGTAATTATTCTAATAAATGAGTTGATTATTGAAAAATAAAATGAAAATAGCACTTGCCCAACTAAATCCTATTGTAGGAGATGTTAAAGGAAATATTTCTAAGCTAATTTCTATCAGAAATGATTTGTGTAAGGATATAGATATTGTTGTTGTTCCAGAATTGTATGTTACTGGATATCCAATTGATGATTTAGTCCTAAGAGACGATTTCCTAGAGCTTGTAGAGAAAGAAATTAACAATTTAGCTAAGTTAACTAATGATGGGAAAGCTGCTATAATTCTTGGATCACCAAGAAAAGATGATGATAAAATTAAAAATTCTGTTTTTGTTCTGGATCAAGGTAAAATTCTGTCATTTAGGGATAAATATAATCTTCCGAATACTGGAGTTTTTGATGAACAACGAATTTTTGTACCTGGTTCTTTGTCAGGCCCAGTTAAAATCAGAGAAACATTAATTGGATTACCAATATGTGAAGATATTTGGAATGAAACAGTGATAGAGTGTTTGTCGGAAACAGGTGCGGAGATAATCATTTCAATTAATGCATCTCCATACACGACAAAAAAAATTGATCAAAGGATGTCTGTTGCAGTTTCAAGAGTATTTGAAAGTAAATTACCTTTAATTTATTTAAACAGAGTAGGAGGGCAAGACGAATTAGTTTTTGACGGATCATCTTTTTGTTTAAGTCCCAGCGGAGAATTGAAAGTTCAATTAAATGACTTCAAAGAAGAAATTTTAAATATAGATTTATACAAAAATAATAATAAATGGGATTTTGAAAAAAACATTAAAAATATATCCACTAATATTGAGGCATTATATAAATCTCTAGTTGTAAGCGTAAGGGATTATGTTCATCACAATGGTTTTCCGGGTGTTGTATTAGGAATGTCTGGTGGTATTGATTCAGCGCTAGTAGCTGCGATAGCAACTGATGCCTTAGGACCAAATTTAGTAAAAGCAGTAATGATGCCTAGTCCATACACCAGTAAAGAAAGTCTTGAAGATGCTGAAATGGCCTCTTCTAATCTTGGAATTGATTACTCATTTCTTGATATCAAAGAAGGTATGGATACTATAGATCAAATTTTATTAAATTTTAATGGTCCAATAACACCACCTGGCATAACTGAAGAAAATATTCAATCTAGAATTAGAGGGTTACTTTTAATGGCTATATCAAATAAATATGGATCAATGGTATTAGCAACAGGAAATAAGTCAGAATATGCAGTTGGATACGCAACATTGTATGGAGATATGTGCGGAGGATTTGCGGTTATAAAAGATGTCTGGAAAAGTGATGTTTTCAAATTATGTAAATGGAGAAATTCAAACAAACCACCAGAACTTTTAGGGCCTAGTGGAACTGTAATACCGAATAGAATAATTACTAAACCACCTAGTGCAGAATTAAGAGAAGACCAAAAAGATACAGATAGCTTGCCAGAATATGATATTTTGGATGTTATTTTAAAAAAATTAGTTGAAGATGATCTGTCATTAGATGAAATAGTCAATGAAGGCTTTGATTTAAATGATGTAAAAAAAATTTCAATGTTGTTATCTAGATCAGAGTATAAAAGATTTCAGTCAGCACCAGGGCCAAAAGTTACTGAAAAAGCTTTTGGCAGGGATAGAAGGTATCCACTCACTAGTGGTTTTAGGAATTGGAATTAAAATTACCTATTTTATGAAATTACAAATTAGGAAAAATAATGATTAAAGTTCGATTTGCGCCAAGCCCAACTGGATATTTACATATTGGAAATTTTAGAACTGCATTAGTTAACTTCTTATTCGCTAAAAGTAAAAATGGTCACTTTATGCTTAGAATTGATGATACTGACAATGAAAGATCATCTAAAGAATATGAAGATGCTATTAAAGAAGATTTAACTTGGATGAATATAGATTGGGATAGCGTAGAAAAACAATCGTCTAGACTTTTATCTTATGAAGAAGCTTTAGAAAATTTATTAGAAAAAAAACGTGCATATCCATGTTTTGAGTCAGCGGAAGAATTATCCTTAAAAAGGAAAAGCCAATTATCTTCAGGAAAACCACCTATTTATGATAGATCTGCATTGAAATTATCAGACTCAGATATTGCTGATTTGAAGTCCAAAGGAAAAAAACCTCATTATAGATTTTTACTTAATCATGAAGATGTTAATTGGAATGATCTCGTAAAAGGTGAGAGCAAATACAATATGTCTAATTTATCAGACCCAGTCATATTAAGAGAAGATGGTAGAGTTATTTATACTTTAGCTTCGGTTGTTGATGATATCCAATTTGAAGTAACGGATATTTTAAGAGGCGAAGATCACATGACTAATTCAGCTGCTCAAATACAGTTATTTGAAGCATTAGGATCATTGCCACCAAAAATGGGTCATTTATCACTATTGACTGATAATACTGGTTCAGGACTTTCAAAAAGACTTGGCAGTTTGTCGCTTCGAAAACTAAGAAGCCAAGGGTTTCAACCAATGGCAATTTCTTCTTTATTGTCTAAAATTGGAACTTCAGATTCAATTGATATTTTTAAAGATATGAAACAAATTGTTAAAAGTTTTGATATTAGTAAATATGGAAATTCAAAGCCAAAATTTGATGAAGAAGAATTGTCTGCTCTAAATTCCAAGTTTTTTCAATTGGTAGATTATTCAGATATAAATCAACAATTAAATGTATTAAATCTTAATATTACCAATGAATTTTGGAATCTAATCAGAGGGAATATAGATACTTTAGATGACGTAAAATTTTGGTGGAACGTTGTTTATGGAGATATTAGAGTTGTTCAATTTGATCAAGATTTTAAAAATTTAGCATTACAAACACTTCCTAAAGATAGATTTGATAAAAACACTTGGTCGGATTGGACTAATTCTCTTATGAAACAAAGTGGTAAAAAAGGTAAAGAACTTTTCAAGCCACTAAGATTATGCCTTACAGGTAAGAATAATGGTCCAGAAATGGCAAATTTAGTCTTAGTGATGGGGAAAGATAAAATTATAGAAAGATTAAATAATAACAATTAAGTTTTAAAATTAAATAAATCTCAGAATGAAAAAATTAAATTTATACAATACACTTGAAAAGCGTTTGTCTGTTTTCCAGCCTATCGATACAAAAAATGTAAGGATATATGCATGTGGCCCTACTGTTTATGATTTTATACATATTGGTAATGCAAGACCTTTAGTTGTTTTTGATGTATTAGTTAGGTTACTTAGAAAAATATATCCTAAAGTTACATATGTAAGAAACATAACTGATATTGATGACAAAATTAATAAAAGGGCAATTGAAAAAAAAATAAATATTTTAGAATTGACTAATGAAACAATAAAAAATTTTCATAAGGATGCTCATGCGTTAGGTAATTTGAAACCTGATTTTGAACCAAAAGCGACTGACCATATATCTGAAATGATAGAAATGATAGAAACATTAATTTCAAATGGTTTTGCTTATGTTTCGTCAGGTAATGTACTATTTGCTGTTAAAAAATATAAAAATTATGGTGCTCTGTCTGGGAGATCACTTGATGAGATGATATCTGGATCAAGGATTGAAGTGGCTGAATATAAAGAAAATCCTGGAGATTTTGTTCTATGGAAACCTTCTTCTGAAAATCTCCCTGGATGGGATAGTCCATGGGGTAGGGGACGCCCAGGTTGGCATATAGAATGTTCAGCTATGAGTAAAAAGTATTTAGGGACAAAATTTGATATCCATGCTGGTGGATTAGATTTGATTTTTCCACATCACGAAAATGAAATCGCGCAGTCCTGTTGTGCCAATAATTCTGATATAATGGCCAATTACTGGTTGCATAATGGTTACGTTACTTCTGACGGTGAGAAAATGTCAAAATCACTAGGTAATTTTGCTACTATAAATAGTTTGTTATTAAATTTTAGAGGTGAAGCAATTAGATATGCATTAATGCAAGCTCAGTACAGAGCTCCTTTAAGTTTTAGCAAGAAATCTCTAGATGAAGCTACTAAATCATTATCTAGACTTTATAGAGCTACTGAAGACTTTGAAGTAAATGATGGGCAAGATACTCAGATAATAGAAAATCTTTGTGATGATTTAAATTCACCAAAAGCTCTTGCCAGACTTCATTATCTTGCTGATGAAGCTAATAAAGGAAGTAAAGAATGTGCTCAAAAATTAAAAAATTCCTCTAACATTTTGGGTATTTTATGTAACTCATCTGAGGAATGGTTTAAATTTGGAGAAGTAAATTCAAACGAAACAATTGAAAACTCTACTATCACAGAAAAAGAAATCGATGAACTCATAATAAAACGAAAAATTGCAAAAGAGAACAAAGAATATGAAAAAGCAGATCAAATTAGAGAAAAATTATTAAGAAAGAATATACAATTAGAAGATAAACCAGATAAAACAGTCTGGAGAAGACTTAAAATCAGATGAATCTATGATTGAACTTAATCCATTTATAATTTTATCAAAACCACAACTTGGTGAAAATATCGGCTCTACTGCACGTGCTATGAAAAACTTTGGTATAAAAAATCTTCTTCTAGTCCAACCTAGAGACGGTTGGCCTAATAATTCTGCTTTTGCTCCTGCAGCGGGCGCAGATGATGTTTTAAATCAAGCAAAATTATATGACTCAATAAGTGAAGCTACAAAAACAATTTCTTTGTTATTCGCAACAACTGCTAGAAAGCGTGTTGTTGGTACAAAATCTTTAAGCATCTTCAAAGCAATAGAGAAATCATTTGAACATGTTGTTAATGGTGGCAACGTTGGATTTTTATTTGGTCCTGAACAATCAGGACTATCTAATGATGATGTTGTACAAGCGGATTACACAGTTTCAATTCCAATTAATAAAGAATTTTCATCTTTAAATATATCTCAAGCAGTTTTATTGATGTGTTGGGAATGGAACAAAATCAAAATGTCATTTTTAAATGAAGATAAGAATTTGGTTAAAATTAATAAGAAATTAAAAAAAAGTACTGAACTTTCCAATATCGGTGACAGAGAATATTTTTATAAACAATTAGACGAACTTTTAAGTAAATCAGGTTTCTTTTATTCTTCTGAAATGGCACCTGTTGTTAAAAGAAATATCAGAAGTCTTTTTAATAGAGCCTCATTAACTCACCAAGATCTAAGAACACTTCATGGCATTATTAGATCATTATCAGGAACTTCAAATCGTACTTGACTTTTTACATAATGATAGTATTTTGCAGTCTTATTTCCGATAAAGAGGATAGTAGCATGGTGTTATATATCCCGAAGCTGAGCTTCTGGTTGGATTAATTACTACTTTTAGTAGTTACATAAAGGTTTAAATATGCCTAAGTCAGATCACAAACGAACAAGTTCAAAACATAAAATTGATAGAAGATTAGGGGTTAATTTATGGGGAAGACCTAAATCACCCTTAAATGACAGAGAATATGCACCTGGTCAGCACGGTCAAAGAAGAAAAAAACCTACTGATTATGGTGTTCAATTAATGGCCAAGCAAAAATTAAAAGGCTATTACGGTAATATTGGTGAAAAACAATTTAAAAAATACTATACAGCTGCTGTTCGTAAAAAAGGTGATACTGGTGCAAATTTGATTGGTATATTAGAATGTAGACTAGATGCTATACTTTACAGAATGAAGCTAGCACCAACTGTTTTTGCGTGTAGGCAATTGATTAATCATGGTCATGTTATGGTAAATGGTAGCAGATGTAATATACCATCTAGAATGATTAATGTAGGAGAAGTTATTTCTCTAAAGGATAAAGCTAAAAATATTCCAGCAGTAATAGAAGCAACAACTCTTCCTGAGAGAGATGTCCCTGAATATGTTGAAGTTGATCACTCTAAGTTTACTGGAACTTTAATAAGAATTCCTATGCCGGATGACGTACCTTATCCAGTGCAAATGGAAACTAATTTAGTTATCGAATTTTATTCGCGTTAATAAGATTTCTTAAACTTAAACTATAAAATTATTAGGTTGAGATACCTGCATCGTTAAAATACTGAGTTAGTTCTCCACTTTCATGCATTTCTCTAATAATATCACAACCACCAACAAATTCTTTTTTAACGTATAATTGTGGTATTGTAGGCCAATCTGAAAATTCTTTAATACCCTCTCTTATTTCAGGATCTTCAAGAACGTTTACACTATTGTACTCAATTCCCATATGACTTAAAACTCCAACGACTGCAGCAGAAAATCCGCATTGAGGCATAACTGGAGTACCTTTCATGAATAATAAAACGTCATTTTCATTAATAATATCCTGAATTTTATCTTTTGTACTTTGTTCCATTCAATTCTCCTTTATTTCTCAGGGGCAGATGTGTTCAAGGCTAACGCATGTAATTCATTTCCCATTCTACCACCCATAGCATTGTAAACCATTTGATGTTGTTGCACACGAGTTTTACCTCTAAATTCTTCAGCAATTATTTGCGCTGCATAATGATCTCCATCACCACGTAAATCATCAATAATAACTTTTGCATTTGGAAAAGCTTTAATAATTAAGTCTTCGATCTCTGATGCTGTCATAGCCATTTGTAAACTTAACCTTATTGTTTATTACCCATCATAGTGGGTATAGTTTTTTCATTTGAGTTTCTTAATTCATTTAATGATATAGTAGAAATATTTTTTAAATTCAAGTTGCTGGTTGAATTAGTTTTTCCTAGAACGAAAAAGTCAACGTTATTCTTATTTAAGGTTAATTGTACTTTTTTAATATCTTTTGTGGCAATAATTATTCTTGCTTGATCTTCTCCAAAACACCATGATTGAAGTAACGGGTTATAACTATCACAATTAGTCAGGTTACTAGGTAAATTAATATCCAATCCTAAATTATTTTTAAACAACATTTCACAAACTGTTGTCAGTAATCCACCATCAGAAATATCATGAGCAGCTGTCAAAAGCTTTTGTTTGTTTAATTTTAATAATATTTCAATAACTTTTTTTTCATCTTCTAAATTTATTGACGGAGGCGCTCCGTCATATTTTTTATTAATAATTTCTTGATAGATACTACAACCAACCCAACCTGATTCAAAATTGTCATTTTGTCCAAGAATAATTAACACATTATCAAGTTTTGCACTTATTTCCAGGGCATTTTCAACCTCTTCCATTGCTCCTATCATACCAATGACTGGAGTAGGAAGAATACTCTTACCATTAGTTTCGTTATAAAGAGAAACATTTCCTGATACAATTGGAGTGCCTAAAAAAGAAGCAGCTTTTGAAATTCCTGTTATAGACCCTACAATTTCTCCCATAACATTTATCTTGTCAGGATTTCCAAAATTTAAATTATTTGTTATTGCTAGTGGTTTTGCGCCTGAAGAAGCTATATTTCGTGCTGCTTCACATACTGCTTGCATTCCTCCAATTATAGGGTCTGATTTAACATAACGTGGCGTGCAATCAGTTGTAATAGCAAGACCTTTTCCGTAAGATTCTTTTTTTTCTGTTCCATGGATTTTTACTACAGAAGCGTCACTATCACCATTTGCAAAAATTGTGTCGCCCATTACTGAGCTATCATATTGTTCCCAAATCCATTTCTTGCTAGCTATATTAGGATTTTTAAAAATTATATTTAATATATCAGCTATTGTAAGGTTAGTTTTAAGGTCAGAAGGCTTTAATACTTTTTTATTAGTTTTTATTTCGTAAGGTTTATTATATTCAGGAGCGTCATCCACAAGAGGTGCAAGAGGTATATCGCATGCATCAAAGCCGTCTTTAGTAAGAACTAATCTTCTTGTATTAGTTACTTCTCCTATTATAGAAAAATCTAAATCCCATTTATCAAAAATTGATTTTGCTTTTTCCTCTGATCCTGGTTTTAAAATCATTAGCATTCTTTCTTGACTTTCTGAAAGCATGATTTCGTAGCTAGTCATCTTATCTTCTCTAGTAGGCACTAAATCTAAATTTAACTTCATGCCTAATGATCCCTTAGAAGCCATCTCAACGCTAGAGCTTGTTAAACCAGCAGCCCCCATGTCTTGAATAGATAAGACAGCATCTGTGTTCATTAATTCAAGACATGCCTCTAATAGTAATTTTCCAGTAAATGGATCACCAACTTGAACAGTTGGTCTTTTTTGAGTACTGTTCTCTGTAAATTCAGCAGAAGCCATTGTAGCTCCATGTATTCCATCTCTGCCGGTTTTTGCACCTACATATATAACTGGGTTGCCAGCACCTGTTGCTGCTGAATAGAATATTCTATCTTTTTTTGCAAGGCCAACAGCCATAGCATTGACTAGAATGTTACCATCATACGATTTATCAAAATTTGTTTCACCACCAACTGTCGGAATTCCTATACAATTACCGTATCCGCCGATTCCTTTTACTACACCTGAAACAAGATGTTTTGTTAAAGGTTGGTCAGGTGCTCCAAATCTCAATGCATTCATAAGAGCTATAGGTCTAGCGCCCATTGTGAAAACATCTCTTAAAATTCCGCCCACACCAGTAGCTGATCCTTGATATGGTTCTAAAAATGAGGGGTGGTTGTGTGACTCTATTTTAAAAACAGCAGCTAGATTGTCACCTATATCAATTACACCGGCATTTTCTCCAGGCCCTTGAATCACATGGCTAGCCGCAGTTGGTAAAGTTTTTAACCATTTTTTTGAACTTTTATAAGAGCAATGTTCTGAAAACATGGCAGAAAAAATACCTAATTCTGTCATATTTGGAGTTTTATTAATTTTTTTACAAATTAAATTATACTCATCTTTTGTTAATCCCATTTCTAAAGCATCTTCAAGTTTGCTTTTTTGTTGAGCTAGATACTCATTTTTATTAATTTTTAATAGTTGTGATTGTGTATCCATTTTTGTTTAACCAATTATTTGTTCAACGCAATTTTTAATAAGTTTTAAACCATCCGTTCCACCGTGTAGATAGTTTATGGCTCTTTCTGGGTGTGGCATCATTCCTAAAACTCTTCCATTGTTTGATAGAATACCAGCTATGTCTTCTGTTGATCCATTAGGATTATAATTTTTTTCATTATCCTTTTGTTTACTATATTTTAAAGCAATTCTTCCTTCTTCTTTTAGTTCTTTTAATAAATCATTAGGAGCAAAATAATTACCTTCATTATGCGCAACTGGAATTTTTAAACATTCACCTATTTTAAAACTAGAAAGAAAAGGGTTTTTTATACAACTTTGCACTTCTAATGTTGTTTCTTTGCAAGTAAATAGGAGTTTCTTATTTCTCATAAGAGATCCAGGGAGTATCTTAGCTTCAATTAAAATTTGAAAACCATTACATACACCTAATACAGTGCCACCACGACTTATATGATTTTTAATTACATTTATTACTGGAGATCTTGCAGCTAGGGCACCACATCTTAGGTAATCTCCAAAGCTAAATCCACCTGGGATAACAATTAAATCTAAATTAGGAATATCATTTTCTTTATGCCAAATTTTGATTGGAGCTTTACCTGTGATTTTCTTAAGCGCAACAATCATATCTCTATCACAATTAGAGCCTGGAAATATTACAACACCTGAACGTAAAATTTATTTAATCCTTTAAAATACTGATTTCATAATTTTCAATAACAGTGTTTACTAACAACTCTTCACACATTCTCTTAGCTTGTGTAAGAACTTCAGCTTCACTATTTTGATTAAAATTTAAAATAATTTGTTTGCCAGTTTTTACATCACTACAATGTTCAAAACCAAGGTTATTTAAAGAAGACCTTATAGCTTGTCCTTCTGGATCTAAAACACCTTCTTTAAGAGATACATTTACAATAACTTTCATAATAAATCTCTTTTTATTTTACTATTTCGGGTTTGGGGCTAGAGTATTTTTTTTTCTCAGGCAGAATACCTAATCTATTTGCAACTTCTTGATATGCCTCTTTTAAGCCACCTAATTCTTGTCTGAACAAATCTTTATCCATTTTTTTATTAGTGTTAATATCCCATAATCTGCAATTGTCGGGGCTTATTTCGTCAGCTAAAAGTAAAATTGGGTTACCATCTTCAGAGAAAAATCTACCAAATTCAATTTTGAAATCTACAAGTTTAAGACCTATTCCAAAAAATAGACCTCTTAAAAAATCGTTAATCCTAAGACCGTACTCTTGCATTTCATCTAATTCATCTCTAGTCCCCCACTGAAAATTAATTATATGATCTTCGTTTACAAGTGGATCACCCAACTTATCATTTTTTAAATAATGTTCGATTAAGGGTCTTGAAAAAACACTACCTTCTTTTAATCCAAGTCTTTTTACAATTGAGCCGGCAGCAATGTTTCTAACAACAAATTCTACAGGTAAGATTTCAACTTTTCGTACAAGTTGTTCTCTCATATTTAATTTTTTTATATAATGTGTTGGAATACCAATCGCATTTATTTTTTTCATCAAGTAGTCAGAAATAGAATTATTTAAAACTCCTTTACCATTAATTATGGAATGTTTTTCAGCATTATTAGCGGTAGCATCATCTTTAAAATATTGTATTACTGTATAAGGAGTAGGGCCTTCGAAGATTATTTTAGCTTTCCCATCGTATAATATTTTCTTTTTAGACATAGATTAATTATCCTTTAGTTAAAAACTCTATTAAATATATAATCAACATGAAGAAAATGTTGATCTAAATTAAATAATTTATCTATTTCGGCCTCGCTGAGGTATTTAATAACTTTTTCATCATTTTTTAAAAAGTTTTTGTAAACATTCCTTCTTTTATGTTCTGGAGTTTCCCAAACTTTCATAGCATTTTCTTGAACCATATCATAGGCATCTTCTCTACTAGCTCCTTTTTGGGTTAGCGCAAGTAATACTTGTTGTGAATGAACAAGACCACCAAGCTTTTCCAGGTTTGTTAACATTGTATCAGGATAAATAAGTAAATTTTCAATTACATTGTTTAGTCTTTGCAATGCAAAGTCTAGAGTTATTGTGGCATCTGGAGCAATCATTCTCTCTACGGATGAATGAGAAATATCTCGCTCATGCCATAATGTAACATTTTCTAAAGCTGGTATAACCGAAGATCTGACTAACCTAGCTAGTCCAGTTAGATTTTCTGTAAGCACAGGGTTCCTTTTATGCGGCATTGCACTTGAGCCTTTTTGACCTTGTGAGAAATATTCTTCTGCTTCCCTTACCTCAGTTCTTTGCAGATGTCTGATTTCCGTTGCTAAGCGTTCAACACTGGATGCGATTATTGCAAGGGTTGAAAAAAACATAGCATGTCTATCTCTTGGAATAATTTGTGTTGAAAAATCTTCAGGAATTAAATCCATTTTTTTAGATACATAATTTTCTACAAATGGATCAATATGAGCAAAAGTTCCAACTGCTCCTGATATAGCACATGTACTAATTTCTTTTTTTGCTTCAAGTAATCTTTTTTTATTACGCTTGAACTCAGCATAGTAACCAGCAAGTTTCAAACCAAATGTAATTGGTTCTGCATGAATACCATGTGACCTTCCAATTGTAACAGTATGTTTATGTTCGAAAGAACGTTTTTTTAATGTTTCAAGCAATTTATCAATATCATTCAATAAAATTTCAGACGCATTTCGTAGTTGTATGGAAAGAGTAGTATCTAGAATATCAGAAGATGTCATGCCCTGATGAATAAATCTTGCATCTTCTCCAATATACTCTGCAAGGTTTGTTAAAAAAGCAATAACATCATGTTTAGTGGTTTTTTCAATTTCATCAATTTTATTTATATCAAATTTTCCTTTTTTCCAGATTACCTCTGCAGATTTTTTTGGAATTACTCCTAATTTTGCTTGAGCATCGCAAGCATGAGCTTCAAGTTGAAACCATATTTTAAATTTCTCCTCTTGCGACCAATTTTTAACCATCTCTTTTCTAGAATATCTTTCAATCATTTCAAAACCTTAATATTTTTAAAGAAATATTTATAATTTTTTTAACTTTTTCTAACACTGGACAAATAAACTTATATATATATATTTTGTTTTTAGTTCTAATACGAGAATAAAATGATTATTGGCACACTTTTAAAAAATGCTATAAAAATTTTAGCAACTAATCCAGCAGCAAGAAAAAAAGCAGGAGATTTGGCTTTTAAAGGTTATCAAAAAGCTAAACCAATAATAAAAGAAACTTCAAAATCTCTGAAAAACACTATCAAAAATAATTTAAAGAAGTAATTAAAAAATTAATTATTAAATTGTGTAGTCTGGTTGAGTATAACCTTTGGGAGAATTTGTGAAAACTTCGTATCCATTTGATGTTACACCTATACTGTGTTCAAATTGTGCAGATAAACTCTTATCACGAGTTACTGCAGTCCATCCATCAGATAGAATTTTGACATCATATTTCCCTGAATTGATCATAGGTTCAATGGTAAAAATCATGCCTTCTTCAAGAATATCTCCAGTATTTGGTTCACCGTAATGTAAAATTGTTGGTGGCGCGTGAAAAACCCTTCCAAGACCATGGCCTGTAAAATCTCTTACAACTGAAAACCCATTTTTTTCAGCATGAGTTTGAATTGCATGGCCAATATCACCTGTAGTGCTTCCAGGCTTAACCGTTTCAATTCCTAAACAAAGACATTCATAAGTTATTCTAGTCAAAAACTTTGCTTTCCTAGATGGCTCTCCTACAAAATACATTCTGCTTGTATCACCATACCATCCATCAAGGATTACAGTAACATCTATGTTTAAAATGTCTCCTTCATCAAGTACTTTGTCTCCAGGTATGCCATGACAAACAACGTGATTAACAGAAATACATGTGGATTTAGGAAAGCCTCTATAATTCAATGGAGCTGGTATAGCGTCATTTTTTAAAATAAAATCATGACATAAATCATTTAGATATCCAGTTGAAACACCACTTTTAACATACATTGTAATGTAGTCTAAAACATCAGCTGCCAATTTGCCTGCAGCATGCATTTTTAAAAACGCGTCTTTGTCATATAAATCTATATCTTTTTTCATTTTTTCTAATATTTGTTTTATATAATTATTATAATTTGTAATATATGATTATAAATATTTACGTACAATGTTAATTTTTATTAAGGACTTTTTTTATGGTGGCCTCAGCAGGTATAATAATTATTGGAGATGAAATTTTGTCGGGAAGAACAAAAGATTCCAATATTAATTGGATTGCATGTGAATTAGACAACATTGGTGTAAGATTAAAGGAAGCAAGAATTATTCCGGATAATTCAAGCACTATTATTAAAACAATTCAGGATTTTACAAATAAATATACGTATGTTTTTTCTTGTGGTGGCATTGGTCCAACGCACGACGATATAACTACAGAATGTGTTTCGAAGGCTTTCAATCAAAAACTATATAAAAATACTGAAGCGATGAGAAGATTAAAAATACATTATGAGGGCACAAATATTGAGTTCAACGAAGCTCGTCAGAAAATGGCAATTGTACCAAAAAATTCTGAGTTAATAGATAACCCTGTCTCAGCTGCACCTGGTTATAGGATAGAAAATCTTTTTGTTTTTGCAGGTGTTCCAAAAATAATGCAGGGAATGTTTAACTCAATTTTGAGTGAGTTGACAGGTGGTAAGAAACTTAAATCAAAAACTGTGTCAAGTAACATTGGAGAGGGTCTTATAGCCAAGGACTTAGAAAAAATAGAAAATGAATTTTTAAACGTGAAAATCGGTTCATATCCATATTTTAAACCAGGTAGTTTTGGAACATCTATTGTATTAAGATCAGAAGATGAAATATCTCTGGAAAAGGCCGCTAAAGCAATCTTAGAAATTGTATTAAAATTAGGTGGAAAAGGCAAAATTTTCGATAGTAATGAGATTGACGAAAGATCTTTATAATTATTTTGAATTAGGGACAGAACCAGTCAAGATTTGATTTTTTTGAGTAATTTTATTTTTCATTATATTTATCAAAAGTGCTCCAGATATAAATCCACCAATGTGAGCTGCATACGCAACACCACCTGAATTTAAGTCTGTACCATTAAAACTAATAAATTGTATAATTATCCATCCCCCAAGAACGATAAAAGCTCTTATTCTGATTACTTTTACAAAAATTATAAACCAGAATAAAACTTTTATATTAGCTTTAGGGTATAAAACTAAATATCCTCCAAGCACACCAGCAATGGCTCCTGATGCACCAATCATTGGTATTGTTGAAGTTGGATCTATTGTGGCCTGAGAAAATGCTGCAACACTTCCAGTAACTGAATAAAAAATTATAAATTTAAATTTACCTAATCTTTCTTCAATATTATCTCCAAAAATGTAGAGATAAGTCATATTTCCAATTATATGCATCCAACCACCATGTAAGAACATAGAAGTAAAAATTGATAAAAAAGGGGGTATAATTTTAAGATGTCCAGATAACTCAGAATGTCCGTATAAAACAGCTGGTATCATGCCAAAGCTTAAAAAATTCTGTTCCGTGATATATGTAGGATCAAAAATTTGGTTAAGAAAAATAGATAAACAAACAAATATTATTAACCAGGAAATAATTGGTTTTTTATTTGTAGGGTTTTCATCTGCAAACGGAAAAAAAAACATTTAAAATTCAATATTATCTATTAATCTAGTATTGTTTATTGTAACAGATCCAAGAAAAACTTTATTTCCCTCAAAATTATTTTTTGAGATTAGATTAAGTTCGCTATCTCTCAATTCAAAATAATCAGGTTTAAGATTTTTAGATACTAAAAAAGAATTAGCGTTATTTAATATTTCATGAAGTTTTTCTTTTTTCTGGTAAGAATATACACTATTTTGAAGACATTTGAATAAATTAGCAGCGATATCGAATTCTTTTTCAGACAAGTAATTGTTCCTTGAAGATAGGGCAACACCATTTTTTGATCTTACTATAGGAGCTTTTAGGAGAGATATTTTTGGATGTAATGATTTAGCCATTTTTTTAATCAAAATTTGTTGTTGATAATCTTTTGCACCAAATATAGCTACATCCGGATTAATTAATTCAAATAATCTATTAACTACCGTCAATACCCCATCAAAATGACCAGGTCTAATCTTTCCACAAAGTTCAGATCCAAGATTACCAGAATCTAAAGTTTTAATTTTATCAAGTTTTGAAAATACTTCTTCATCATTTCTGGGAACAAATAAAATATCACAATCTTCTTTTTTTAATTTTTCTATATCTAATTTTTCAGTTCTAGGATATTTTTTAAAGTCTTCATTTTTGCCAAACTGAAGGGGATTAACAAATATTGTTGTAATGATTTTTGATGCTTTTAGTTTAGCTAATTTTATCAAGGATAAATGACCATCATGTAAATTACCCATAGTAGGTATTAATGCTAATTTGCCTGGATTCTTAGAAAATTCTTCGAGGATTTTATATAGTTCTTCTCTTGTACGAGTAATAACCATTTATATAATAACCTAAATGTTTTTTATATTTAAAAACAAACTATATGGTACGAGCGGGGGGACTTGAACCCCCACGTCCTTATCGGACTCTGGATTTTAAGTCCAGTGCGTCTACCATTCCGCCACGCTCGCAAAACCATATATTTGTTGTGTAACTTAGCTTTTTGGCTAAGGCAAGTTTTTTATAGCTTTAAATATTAATTTTTATATAGTCTGAATTATTGATATGGAGAATAAAATGGTTGAAAATAAATTAAGCAGTAAAATTGAAGGTGAAGAATATTTAGTTCTTCACGAGTTTGCAAAAAAGGCTAAAGCAAAACTTTCTAAAGAAACTTGGGATTATTTAATTGGAGCTGCTGAAACTGAGACAACTTTTAAAAGAAACAGATTTGCTCTTGACAGTTTAGCATTTAGACCAAGGGTATTAAGAGACGTCGAAAATGTTGATATATCAACTAATTTACTCGGACATGTATTAAGGATGCCAGTTATTCTTGCACCTATAGGTTCAATGCAAGATTTTGTTGAAGGGGCTGGGATTGCTCCAACAATTGCAGCATCTGAATTTGGTATATTGCACATGATAAGCTCTACTTGTATGCCAGGACTAGAACAAGTTGCTAAAAGCGTTAATTATCCAAAACTATTTCAATTATATGTGAGAGGTGACGAAAATTGGGTTGATGAACAGATAAAAAATGCAATTGATCATAGTTATGCAGGAATATGTTTAACAGTTGATTTAGATGCTTACGGAAGAAGAGAAAGAGATCTTGCCAAGAGGTATAGAACAACATCAAGACAAAGTGCGAGTGGTTTTGAGTATCAAATGAGATTTTCTTGGAAAGATATCGATAGGATAAAGTCTTATTGTGATTTACCAATTATAATTAAGGGGATAGCTACAAAAGAAGATGCTCTGTTAGCTCTAGAACATGGTGTTGAAGTAATTTATGTCTCTAACCATGGTGGAAGGCAATTGGATTTCGGGGTTGGTGGTTTGAATGTTTTGCCAGAAATAATTGAGGTTGTAGAGAATAAAGCAAAGATTATTTTTGATGGAGGTATAATGAGAGGTACGGATGTTTTAAAAGCCATTGCATTAGGAGCAGATTGTGTTGGTATTGGAAGGCTTCAAGGATTTGCAGCTGCTGCTGGAGGATCAAAAGCTATTTTAAGAATGCTAGAATTATTAGAAATAGAAATTTTAACTGGATTAAGATTACTTGGATTGAACTCATTATCAGAACTAGATCAAACTTATTTAAGCAAAGATTATGCATTTGATTCAAAAAATGTATTGAGTGCTTTTCCTTTAATTGATGAAGGATATTAAGATAATTCAGAAATTATTGTATAAAATTTTTTCAAAAATTTTTTTTCAACGTCTTTCGCTGAAAGTGCAATTATAATTTTACGTTCGAAATTCAAATTTGGCTTTTTTATAATTTGTGATGCTTCTTTTTCTTTATAACCGGCTAAATCAACAGCTTCAAACCAAGCTAAAGCTTTATCAATTCTTCTTATTTTAGCTTCAATGTGTCTTGGAAGATTAGCTGGTAATCCAAACCTAAGAAATATGGCTTTCATCAAATTATCTTCAACATACCGATAACTATTATTAAGTGCATATTTAAATGGTGTAATTAAATCTCCTATGACATATTCAGGTGCATCATGAAGTAGGGCCGCTAAATTCCACTTTTTATTTAAGTATGGATATTCATTATTAAAAAACTCTTCCACCAAAACAGAATGTTGAGCAACTGAATATGGATGTTCCCCTGTAGTTTGGCCGTTCCATCTTGTAACTCTTGAAAGACCTAAAGCTATATCTTCAATTTCTATATCAAATGGAGAAGGTGATAAAATATCAAGCTTTCTTCCTGACAACATTCTTTGCCAGGCTCTTTGATTTATTTTCTTTATAGGTTTGTTAATTTTATTTACCATTCAGAAAAAATATATTGATTTATTATTCATTAAATATAAAAGAGAAAAAAAAAATTATTCAAGGTTTAAATTTGGATTTTTATCAAGCACAAAATAAGTATAGGCAAAAACAGTTTAGATCAATATTAAATTATTTTTTTAAACTGTTTATGATAATTATTGCTTTATTTATTGGATGGTGGCTTGGTAACCGTGATAAATTAGTTTTAATACAAGAAAATGAAAAAATAATTAACGATTTTAATGATCAAAAAATTGAATTAGAAAGAAAATTAACTGATATAAGATTAAAACTTAAAGAAGCTAATTTAGCTCTTAACACTCAAAATATTAGAAATCCAAACACTGATTTTGGTAGGGATGCAAAAAATATTCTTGCTTCTAATTTAGCTATGGGTGTGTCAGAAAGAGATATGATAGATGCATTAAGATTACTAGGCTATAACAAAACTTGTGGTAGTTTTGACTATAAAGAATTAGCTGTTTCAACTCAATCTTTTATACCTCCTGAAAATACTTTATTATTACTTTCGGGCGGCTTAAAAGTAAAAGTTGAAGGTAACATTTATGATCCAGGCGTTGATAATCCTTATTTTGACCCATCAAAAAAAGTTAGAGTAATATTTATCTATTTAGGAAATAATGACATAATAGAGGGTAATCTTCCAATAGAAAAAAATATTATGGCTGGTAAATTTTCAGTTAAAATAAAAATTTTAAAATCAAAAGTAAGAGGGGCAGTTATAGTTCAATATCAAAATTGTAAGATTTAAAATATTAGCTATGTAGACAATTTGAAAACTTCTAAAAATAAACAACAAACTGCTATTATTACTGGTGCAAGCGAGGGTATAGGCGCTGCTTTTGCCAAATTATTAATAAAAAATGGTTGGAAAGTTGTGGGAATTAGTCGTAGTTCTAGTAAATTAAAAGTATTGAGTCAAAGTTTTCCATCAAATAAAAAGTCATTTAAATATTTTTCATGTGATGTTCAAGATTTTAAAAAATTGAAATCCATTGCAAAACAAATTGATACACCTGACTTACTTTTTTTGAATGCTGGCATTTACTCACCTGTAAATGCATCTGAAATCAATTTAAATGTTTATAAAAATCACATAAATATTAATTACCTAGGCGTCTTAAACTGTTATGAGACTTTTTTACCTGGTCTATTAAGCAAACAAAATAGTCACATAATTATTATGTCTAGTGTTTCTGGTTGGATTGGGTTGCCTAAAGCTGCTGCATATGGACCTACAAAAGCAGCTTTAAGGTCATTTGCGCAGTCAATTCGTTATGATTTAAATCCTAAAGGTATAAAAGTCCAATTATGCAGTCCAGGGTTTGTTGATACCCAAGCCACATCAATAAATGATTTTTACATGCCAGGTTTGATGAATGTTGAAGAAGCTGCTAATTTAATTTACAAGTATATGAATTCAAATAAATTTGAATTTTCATTTCCAACCTCTTTTTCTATTTTTATGAAGATTTTTAGCTATCTACCTGATAAATTATCTTCTTATTTAGTTAAAAAATTTATTATATGAAATTTTCAAATGGGAAAAAATTTAGTTAAAAATTATGTCAATCTATTTAATAACCTTTCATCTGAAAATATTAATGAATTTGACGATCTAATCTCTAAAGATATAGTTTTCATCGATCCATTTAATAAAATTAAAGGAATAAATGCTTTTAAAAAGATTTTTTATCATATGTTTGAAAATGTAAAAGACCCAAAGTTTTTAATTCTTGATTATTCTATAAACAAGCAAAGAGTATTTTTGAAATGGAAAATGACTTTCTTTGCATTTAAGTCCTTACAGATTATAGAAGGTATGAGTGAGTTATTACTGAATGACGATGGAAAAGTACATACACATATAGATTATTGGGACTCATTAAATGGAATATTCATTAAAATTCCATTTATTGGTTATTTTTATAAAATAAGTTTACTTATGTTTAAAACAAAAACTTAATTAAGATTTAATTTTATCTGTTTTAAATCAATGTTTTTAGATAAAAAGCCACCTTCACAATAAGACAAATAATAATTCCACATTAACTTGAATTTTTCATCAAACCCAAGTTTTTTGATTTTTTCCCAATTATCATTAAATTTCGTATTCCAAATATTTAGTGTCTTTGCATAGTCATTTGAATAACTATTTACTGTGTCAATATTAAAATAATTTTTATCAACAATATTTGTGAGCATATTAAATGAGGGCAGCATGCCACCAGGGAAAATATATTTTTGTATAAAGTCTGGGTTATTTTTGTAAACTTGATAAATTTGATCATCAATTGTAATTAATTGAAGACCAACATTACCATTTGGATTTAACACACTTCTTATTTTTTTAAAAAATTCATTCCAATAATCTTTGCCTACAGCTTCGAACATTTCTATTGACAAAATCTTATCAAATTTACCTTGAATGTTTCGATAATCACAATATTGTATATCAACCTTTTTTTCAAGATTGGCTTTTTTAATTCTTTTTTTTGCAAAATCATATTGTTCTTTTGAGATAGTGATTGCAGTAATATTACATTCATAATTTTTAGCTAAAAATTCTGAAAATCCACCCCAACCACAACCAATTTCTAATAAATTGTCACCATCTTTTACTGAAACTAAATTTGCTAATGATTTGTATTTATTTGTCTGAGCAATCTCCAAATCATCATTTTGTTTTGAAAAAATTGCAGAAGAATAAGTCATGGATTTGTCTAACCAATAACTATAAAATTTATTACCTAAATCGTAATGGTAAGAAATATTTTTTTTAGCTTGATTTTTACTATTTTTATTCCTGAAATGAGCAAATTTATTGTATAAATATTTGAACGTCGAAACTTTGAAAGTACCTTCTGCTTCATCATTATTGAGAGCAAAATAATACATTAAAGTTGTTAAATTCGCAGATGAAAGTCTTTTATTCATATATAATTCTGCAAATTTAACTGAACCACCATTAATTATCTCCTTAACTACATCATTATCAGAGATTTTTAAATTTGCTTTGGGGCCATCTTTTAATGCAGATATTACTTCAATCTTTCCATTTGGCCATTCTATTTCTATCGACCCATACGGAAATTTTTTTATACCACCTAAAAATAATTTTTCCCAAAAATTCATTTAATTCTTTTAACCTATTTTAATAATAATTAATCTTTCGATACTTCAATTCCAAATGAATGTTTAACTTTTTCACTAGGAGGGATTTTAAAAAGAGTAATCTTTTTAAACCACAGAATTAATGCTTGTAAATGAATATTTATCCAAATTTTACCTGGATATATAGAAAATTTTACAAAAGCTTTTAAAATATTTAAATTGTTAAACTTTACTTCTTTTAATTTCATATTTGCTGTAAAAACTTTTTTATTTTTCAGTGAATATTCTACAGAAATAGTTATCATATCTTTAACATAGTTAGCATATAACTTATAACTTCCTTTATTGGGATAGAATGGAGATACAAATAGTTTTTTTGAAGTTTTTTGAGTAATTCTTTTTAGATCAATGTTTCGTAAAACATAATGATGCATATCTCCAAAAGTGTTTCTAACTTCAAAGATAGAGTGAATTAATGAACCTTTATTATTATAACAAAAATAAACTGAAAGAGGATTAAAGCCGAAATTTAAAACTCTAGGGAAAGTTATCAATTTTATATTATAAATTTCTTCTTTTTCAGTTTTTTTATTTTTACATAAATATTTAATAAATTCATAAAGATCATTAATTGTTGAAGATTTTGATTGGTTGCCGTGTTTGGAAGGTACCCAACTTATAAGGTTGATTTTATCGATTGAAAAAAAAGTAGGGTATTTTAACATTTTTTTGTAATTTTCTTTTAAATCGACAAGTATTGCATTTGTTTTATTATTAAAGAAATGCTTTTTTTTACCAAATCTCTGATGGTATATATTTGCCTCAAAAAATTTTATATCACATGTAGGGTTTTTCATTAAATTAGTCTCTGATTATTTTATTTGCCATGGAATTTTAATATCAAAAGATTCTGCGATTTTTACAGCTGATGATATTCCATCCTCATGAAAGCCGTAACCTAACCAAGCACCAACGTAAAAAATATTATTTTTACCTTGAATATCTTTTATCTGGATTTGAGCTTCATTAGTTTTATTATTAAATATAGGATGTTCATATATAATTTTTTTATGTGTTAGTGATTTCTTAGGTTTTTTAAAAGGATTTAAGGTAACAAATACATTTAATGAAGTGTTTAAATCTTGTAGTTGATTCATCCAATATGTAGTTGAAGAGTTCCCACTTTTATTTGATATATAATTCCAACTTGACCATGTTTTTTTAATCTTAGGCATAATTAATGGGTCTGAATGTAAAAACACAGTATTTTTTTGATACCTAAATTTACCTAAAATTTTAGTTATTTTTTTGTCTAAATTTTTTATCATATTTAGAGTTTCATTTGGATGAGTTGCCATAATTACTTTATCAAAATTTTCATTTTTTTTATTATATTCAATTTTTATTTTATTATTTTTTGAAGTTATAGAAGTTATTTTACTGTTTAATAAGAGTTTATTATTATTATCTTGTTTAAGTATTTTTATAACTTTGTTTACATAATGTCTGGAACCACCTTTAACAGTTCTCCATTTTGGTCTTATAAAAAAATTAATTAATTGATGATTTTTAAAAAAAGCAAGTAAGTTTTTTGCAGGAAATGATAATATTTCATTTTCTGGGCAGGACCAAATTGCAGATGACATTGGTATAATATGATCATTTGCAAATTCATCGCTAAATTTACATCTTTTTAGGTAATCTTTTAAGCTCTCACTATCTTTTACATTGAAAGCATATTTATGACCAAAAATAAAAAATCTTATAATATCTCTCAACATTTTATAAAATTTTAAATTAAAATAATTCTTTTTTTGAGCAAACATTCCTCCTAGCGAACCTGAATATTCTAACTCTCCGTCTCTTGCAGAAACAGCAAAAGACATATCTGATTTTACGGTTTTTATGTTTAAGTGTTCAAAAAATCCCATTAGATTTGGATAATTTAATTTATTGAAAACAATGAAACCTGTATCTACCATTATAGGTTTGTTATTATTTTTAATTTCAACCGTGTTAGCGTGACCTCCAAATCTATTATCTTTTTCAAATAATGTTATTTGGTGTTTTGGAGATAATAATAAGGCAGCTGAAAGTCCTGATATTCCAGAACCAATTATTGCAATTTTCATTTTATAGGGCTCTATATTATTTGTTTTGTTGTAATTTCTTTAATCCAGTTCTTGGAGTGCACTTATCCGTAAACATTTGTTCAAACATTGATTCTTTGCAATTTAAATGATCTGGCATTTTCATACCTGACTGTTCTCTATAAATTGATGCAATTACTAATACTGAAATTAATACTGCTAAAATCCACATGTTTCTAGACATTTTTTTTCCTCATATTATGACCAGTTATAGATATGATTTGGTAGGTTTTTTGTTTTAACTTTGAGTTCACTTTTTACTCTATTTTTTACACTATTACCACTTTTTACAATTTCTTCGTTATTACCACATACCAATGGGTGCCATTCAGGTAATTGACCGCCTTGATCTATAATTTTATAAGCACAAGTTTCCGGCATCCATTTAAGATTTTTCAAGTTACTCGGAGATAAAATTTTACAGTCAGGAACTAAAGCCTTTCTATTAGCATAATCATTACACTGAGCAGTCTTCTCACATAAAAGCTTGCAAGATACATTTGTGTAATAAATTTCTTGTGTATCATAATCCTCAAGTTTTATTACACAACATTTGCCGCATCTATCACATAATGATTCCCATTCACTAGGACTCATACTTTTTAATGACTTAGTTTTCCAAAACATTATTAAAAATTTCATTTATATTGTAATTTCTATAAATAAAGAATTTCTGTTAATTGTTAAAGATATAAAATGAAAAATATTTTAAAAAAATCAGATCTTTTAATCTCTTCTAAATTCGGCATTTATTCAAACCTATATAAAGATATTTATTTTGATAAACATAATGGCATAAAAGAAACCCAACATAACTTTATTAGAGCAAATAATTTAGCATCACGTTTTAAAAGGTCTGATAAATTCACAATCTCTGAGTTGGGATTTGGCACAGGTTTGAGTTTTTTACTTACCTTAAAACTTTGGAAAGAAAATAAAAAACCAAATGCTAAATTAATTTATATAAGTTTTGAAAGTGCTCCATTGACAAAATTGGAGTTGAAAAACGTATATAAAAAAATAAAGGGAGTTAAAACATTATCTAATCAATTAATAAAAAAATTGCCTATATTATATCAATCTACACATAGAATATTTTTTGAGTTAGAAAACGTTGAATTAATTTTAATATATGACGATTTTAATATTCTTAAAAATTTAAATTTTAAAGCAGATGCTTGGTTTTTAGATGGTTTTGCTCCAGCAAAAAATATTACTGCTTGGAATTCAAAACTCTTTGAACAAATTTATTTATTTACAAATTCTAGAGGAACTTTTAGTACATTTACTTCTGCAGGGCACGTTAGAAGAGGATTATCTAATTCTGGATTTTCTGTATCAAAAGTAGTTGGTTTTGGTAAAAAAAAAGAAAGTATAATTGGAATAAAAAAGCCTATATTCAGCAATTCTAATAAAATATCAACTTTTAAAAATTATATTGGACCAGTAGCTATAATAGGATCTGGTATTTCAGGTGCATCCTTAGCTTATTCATTAAGAAAAAGAAATATAGAATGTTTTTTAGTAGATAAATCCTCAAAATATGCAAGTGGAGCCAGTGGTAATAAGTTGGCAATTCAAATGCCTAAACTCACATTGGATAATTCTTCATATGGATTACTTTCTTTAGAGGCTTTTAGTTATTCCAGAAAACTTGCTAAAGAACTTAATTCAATACCTCCTTCTAAAGGGCTTATTGTTTTACCTTCTAAGGAAAGAGATAAAGTTAAATATTCAAAACTTCTACAAAATAATTGGCCCGTTGATTTGATTACCAATAAAATAGAAAACGACAATTTTCTTAGAAATATCAATTATGTCTACATGAAATCTTCAGGAATATTAGACAACAACAAATTTATTAGGAATTTAATTAAAAATGTTAAATTTATACCCAAATTTGATGTTAAAAATATTGTTAATACTAAGAATGAATTCAAGATATTGATAGATCATAAAGGTAATAAATTAAAAGCCAAAACTGTAATTTGGGCGAATGGTTATGAGATGAAAAATCTTAGTAAACATATTCCAATTAACTCTGTTTCTGGGCAGGTAACTTATTTAAAACAAAATCAACTTGTAAATGATTTAAAATTGAATTTTAGTTATGGTCATCATTTCACGCAGGCATTTAGAGGATATCATCAAATAGGATCATCATTTAATAGAAATGATGATAAAAATTATAAAGAAATTGATGAAATTAATAATTTAAAATCTATTCCTCATTTTTTAAAAAAAATAATTACAGAATTTAAAATTGAAAGAAAATACAGAGTAGGTGTAAGAGCAAGTACAAAAGATAGAATGCCATTTTTCTGTAGCCTGAATTCTGTAATAAATAAAAATACAAAAAACGAATATCTTCTAGGTGGTATGGGATCCTGGGGTTTTGTATACGCTCCTTTATATGCTGAATTTTTAGTTAAAAGTCTCTTAAATGAGCCTGTTGTAATTAATTCTAATTTAGAACATCTATTGGGAGTTAATAGACTTTTATGACTTATTCAGCGGCTAATTTAAAAGAGTATTCAAAATTGTTAAATATTTCTGAAAATATTTTTTGCAAATAATGAATGTCATTTAATCTATGACTAGTTTCATCCATATATAGTGATCTATTAATTTCTATTTGAACTGTCTCAATACCTGTTAATGGATTACCATATTTTCTAGTTATGAAACCACCTGCATATGGGTTATTAATTTCTACTTTGAGACCAAATTTTTCAAAACTATTTTTTATATAACTTATTAAATTTTCAGAGGAGCTTTTACCAAAATTATTTCCTAAAACGATATCAGGTTTAACTTTAAAATTTTTCAAAGCTCTTGAAGGCATGGTATGAAGATCAAAATGATAACAAAATCCAAATTTTTTTAATAAATATTCTAATTGCTTTGATAACAATCTATGAAATGGATCATAATACTTTTCAAGCATTTTCCTAGAGTATGAAATTGGTAATTTTGTTTTAAAAATAGATTTATTAGAAATAATTTTAGGAAATACACCCAAACCATATGAAATCATTTTTTTTTCTTCAGGGTGATCAAATAACACAACTTCATTAAACATATTATTATCAATCGATTTACTAGATCTGTTTAAATCAACCACAGCTCTAGAGCATTTGGCGATTAAAATATCTACACTTTCTTTTTTTACGAGTTTTAAAATTTTATCTGATTGATAATCTTCAATTTTTCTTATTATATCTAGGTCTAACTTTATATGTTTTTTGAAAAGTTCTGGATAATAACTTCCTGAGTGTGGCACAGTTATTAAAACTGGATTTTTTGGGTTCTTTCTAATAATATATTCTAACATGCATTTTCTATAGTTTATTTCTTTAATTAGTTCAAACTCAAAAATGTTTTACGACATATATATTAAACGTTTTTATTTGAAAGTTTTCTATGAGATATTTTGATATTCAAAAACCAACGCTTGATTCAACCAGACTTATGTTCAAAGAATTGGAAAGTGACAACAGAACTTCAAAAATTGACTTGGGAATAGGTATTTATAGAGACGAAAAAGGTGAGGCACCGGTTTTCAAAGCAGTAAAAAAAGCTGAAGCTATATTGCTAGAAACGGAAGTTTCTAAATCTTATAAAACACCTGCTGGGAACTATGAATATTGCAATAATATCTTAGAATTGGTTTTAGGTAAAGATATTATAAATGAGAGAAGCAATAAAATTGGAGCAATACAAATACCTGGAGCAGGCTCTGGTTTAAGGATAGCTGGTGAACTTATCAAAAATAAATTGAAAAATAACTTGATTTCTATTCCTAATCCAACTTGGGGACAGCAAACATTTATGTTTCAAAAATCTGGACTAAAAATCTTAAAACATACCTATTACGATAATGTAAATAATCTATTAAACTTTGATGAAATGATTTTAGATTTAAACAAACTAAAGTCAGGTGACGCATTATTATTACATGGTTGTTGTCATAATCCAACTGGTTCTGATTTGAATATAGATCAATGGGAAAAAGTTGCAAAAATCTGTAAAAAAAAAGGAATTATTCCTTTTGTTGATCTAGTTTATCAAGGGTTGGGTAAAGGTATTGATGAAGATGTAATAGGAATAAGAAAATTAGTCAAAATTGTTCCTGAAGTAATAATAACTATTTCATCTAGCAAGACTTTTGGTGTTTACAGAGATCGTTGTGGATTAATTGCAGTAATTACCGACTCAAATAAAGTAAAAAGTTACTCTTTGCAGACAATGTTAAGTGAAATTGCGCGTGAGCTTTATTTTCATCCACCAGACCATGCTGCTGAAATAATAAATATTTTACTGGGTGATAAAATTTTAAAAAATGAATGGCTTACAGAAATCAGTAACATGCAGAAAAGAATAGTTTCTCTTAGAGACAAATTTTCAAAAATTCTTCAAAACAAACTACAAACAGATTATTTCAGTTTTTTAAATGTTCAAAATGGAATGTTTTCACTATTGCCTATCTCTGAAGAAGGGATAATGACTTTAAGAAAAAAAAATGGAATATACTTAATGCCAGACGGGCGTATAAATATAGCTTCTTTGCCTGAAAATAAGATTGATTTTATTGCATCTAAAATTTGTTCATTAAAAGAATTTGCAAATAGAAAGAATTAAATTGCGACAAAACCCTTCAAATCGAAGTGACTACAATTATTTCACTAAACTTAGTACAAGATGGAATGATAATGACATATATGGTCACTTAAATAATGTAATTTATTATGAGTTATTCGATACAGCAGTTAATAAATGGTTAATAATTAATAATTTAATAGAAATTGAAAATGGTAATATTATAGGTCTTATAGTTCAATCGGGATGTAATTATTTTTCTTCTTTTAAATATCCTGATGATATAGAAGCTGGAATAAGAGTGACAAAAATTGGGAATAGTTCGGTAAGATATGAAGTGGGTCTTTTTAAACAAAAAGATGATTTGGCATCTGCAGATGGTTTTTTCGTTCATGTTTATGTTGATAGAAAAACAAATAACCCAATAAGCTTAGATTATGAATTTAAAAAGAAATTAGATACTATTTATGTAAACCTAAATAGTTAGAACTTTTCTATTTTAACAGTCTCGTTTTCTTTAATTTGTTCAATATAACTTTTATCGAAACTACTGTCTGCCCAAATATTACAAGGTGAGATTAATCTAATTTCATTATTCTTAGAAACTGGAGTTTTCCCATAACCTATGGCAATAGCTGACCCACCATTCCAAAAAGCTATTTCACCAAATTCTACAACTGCCCTTGCATTATTTTCTAATTCGACATCAACAGGTGTTTCAAAATAAATTTCTTCTCCCCATTTTTTCACCGTTGAAGTAAAAGGCAATGCATCATAAATCAATGCTGCAGTTGGTGTGTCTCTAAGGTTTAAAATCAATTCTTTATCTTTAAATTTTAAAATAATTTTTTTCATAAATAATTTACATTTTTCCATTGCTAATATAATACAAGCATAACATAATATTTCTTATTATGAAATGGGACTATAGCTCAGCGGGAGAGCACTTCGTTGACATCGAAGGGGTCACTGGTTCAATCCCAGTTAGTCCCACCATTAAACATTTTTTTTTTATAATGTTCCCTGAATTACCATGTTTGAAGCAGTTTTGTATGTAACCTTTGTATTTTTAAATCCAGCTTCATTTAATATTGAAAATAATTTTTGAGGACCAGCTTGAGCTCCGAGTGCCAGACCAACTTCTTGAGATTTTGAAGCTGGAATACATGCAATTGTTGAGAAAGAATAATACAGTTGTCCTATTAAGTTAAAGTTATTTTCTGGCAAGTCATCAGCAGTAGGTTCAACAAGCATAATTATTCCATTTGAATTAAGTTTTGTCTTTGCATATTTAATAGCCCCAAGTGGATCTCCCATATCATGAAGACAGTCAAAAAAAGCAATTATATCATATTTACCTTCATAATTTTTAGCGTTGTTAACTCTAAATTCTAAATTATTAATTTTATTATTATTTTTCTTAGCTTCTGTGATTGATGGTTGATGAGGATCAATACCTACTACTTTGGAATTAACATATTTTTGGGCTATTAAAGATGTTGAGTAACCATGTCCACAGCCTATATCAGCAAAAGTGATACCTTTAGAAAGCATCTCATCTGCGCCATCAAGACTAGGTATCCACTTTTTTGTTAAAAATATTGAATATGATGGTTTAAAAAATCTTGCAGATCCTGATAGACAACATGGATGCAAGTTTCCCCAATCTGTACCTTCTCCATTTTTAAAATTATCTTTTATTATATCCAAATTATGAATTGCACCTACTAAATTTTCAAACCCTCCGATCATTAGAGAAATACTATCTTCATCTCCCAAAATTGAAAATTGTTCGCGACTCAGAGAAAACTCTTCATTTTTAGTATTATAGTCTATATACTTGGCGGAAGCTAAAGCGAGCAACCACTCCCTTATATATCTTTTATCCATTTTAATTTGATTGCTGAATTCATCAGATGTGCATGGACCAAATTCATTTAATTTTTTAAAAAGACCTAATTCATCTCCTATTCTCATCATAGGGATTAAAGCTCCAGCAGCTATATCTTGCATAATTTTGTATTGTAACTTTCTAGTTTTTTCAATATCAACCATTTATTAGCTCCTTAAAACTTTAGTAATACTATAACAAAAACTTACTTTTAGAAATTTAAAATACAATTGAAAATTATCATATTACGTGTATAGATTATTAATATGAATTCATCAGACATAGACCGTAAAATAGCAGTAATATTTGCCACTGATTTAGTTGGCTATAGTAAACACATGGAAAAAGATGAAAATGCTACATTACGAGGACTTCGTGAATGTAACAAGATCATTGAACCTCTTATTAAAAAACAAAAAGGCCGTATATTCAACACAGGTGGGGATTCTGTATTTGCTGAGTTTCCAAGTGCAGTTGCTGCTGTTGATACAGCTGTAGAGTTTCAGAAACAGATTAAAGCCCGTAATGAAAAGGACACAACAGATGTTAAGCTAGAATATCGTATAGGCATCAATATGGGTGATGTTGTTAAAGAGGGTGATAATTTATTAGGTGATGGAGTAAACATTGCTGCCAGGTTAGAGGCATTAGCTCAGCCAGGTGGTATAACAATATCCAAGAATATTTATGATCTTGTTGCTAATAAAACAAAGTATGAGTTTAATGACTTAGGCATACAGAAAGTAAAGCAGAACCAGTTCCACGCTTATGACTTACTCTTAGACCCATCACAAAAGAGAAAGCTCAAGACACAATCATCAAATGCCAAGATAATATCAATAATAGGGGGGGCCATAGCGGCTGTCTTCATAGGACTGTTCTTCACAGGAGTGTTGGATAAAGATAAACGATTAGATACAAGTAAAATAATTGTGCTTCCCTTTAAAAGTCTTAGCGAAACTCAAAAAGAAAAGCTTTTAGCTCTGGGTATATCACAAGACTTAGGGTCTAAATTAACTAAATCATCTAAGTCATTGAATATATTTAATATAAATAAAAGACCAAATGATTTAAAAGATTTATCTTCCAACACTCAAGCTTCCTATATTTTAGATGGAAACGTCATGAAGATTGATAATATGCTCAGAGTTAAAGTTGACCTTATTGATGGTAAAAGTATATCTAATATTTGGTCAGAGACATATGATAGAGACTTAACAGGAAAAAATATTTTTAAGTTACAGGATGAAATTATAAAACAAATTATAAATGAGTTGGTTGGAGCAGGGGCTATTTTATTAAAGGATATAAACAAAAAAATAGAAACTGTTAGCACTGATGATCTTTCTATTTATGAATGTGTTAATTTAGCTAGGAAGGCTAGTACAGATCGTAAATATAGACCCAAAGCAATTGAATGTTTAAAAAATTCTGTAAAGAAAGACCCTAATTATGCACCCTCATGGATATGGTTAGCGGAAAGAACAAGAAATTTATATGCTGATAATCCGATGGGTGAAAATGATCATTTATTAAAAGATGCTGATATATATGTAAATAAAGGTCTTCTTCTTGATCCTTTTTCTCCTAAAGGTCTTTCTGTAAAAACAATGATTGAATTTCATAAAAAAAACTGGGAGGAAATGTTTAATATTGCAGATAGAGCATTTGAATTAAATATTGGTGACCCCAGTATTCTCAGTAATTTAGCTGTTAATGTTGCATTTGGTGGATCATGTACATTAGATGATGTAACTAAAATTAATGAAAATCCTAAACCAAATACGAGCAAACAATGCAAATTTCATAAAGGATGTTGGGAGATGGGATTAAAAGCTCATGAGTTAGATATTGGTAACTTTGCAGCTATGGATAATTATGTTTTAGCTGTTTGTTACAACATTGTTAAGGATGGAGAAAATGCACTTAAAATGATAAGTCCTATGCCACATAATGGAAATTTTTTCTTTGAGATACATTCTGGAGTGGCATCACACTTTTCAAATAAATTTGATTTAGCAAAAAATCATTTTGAGAATGTAAAAAAATCAATAAAAGGTAATAAACTTTCAAGTATTTATAATATCTTTAAAAAGTATAACAATGAACATTTAAGTTACCCCGTTTATAAAGAAGTTTTGTTAAAATATGGTTTTAATTAATGGTTTTTATAGAATGTAAGGCCTAGGGAACAACAGTGCTAAAGTGTCTTGTTAAGTAATTTGATCTGTCTTGTAAATCCAAATTATAATGTTGTCAGAAAAAAATAGACAAAAGGGTGTGTTGCGCTGTCTTGCACAAAAAATAAAATAAATTATTTCAATGGGTTAAAGGGAAAAACGACAGGTTCAATCCCAGTTAGTTCCACCATTCCTACCAAAATCATATACAATAGAAATAACTAATTGAAAAATTTCTTTTAAAGATTAATATATGTAAAATATATTTACACATTTGAGAAAATTATGAGTAAGTCTGAAATTTTATTTGACCACTTTTGTTTTGCACAAGCTGCATTTGAAAGTTCAAGACATGTTTATCGTCGCGAACATGGACCCGGTCAAGTTCGACGTTTATTTAATGTCAGTTTCACAGCTTTTGAGTTAAGAAGATATATGATGAATTTTTATTTTTCTAAAGGAAGTTTTACCATATCAGAACTCGTTAAGGTTTCCCAATTCAGTCGTCCAACTGTAAGTTCTACTGTTCATGATGCCTTAAAACTAAAATATTTGGAAAAAGTAAAAGTTAATGGTGACACAAGAAGAAATGACTATCGTCCTACAAAGCCAATGCTTGATGCATGGCGCAATTATTGTAATGCTCTTCTTGTAAATCCTAAATTTGATCATGCTTTAAGACTTGCGCAAACTGTTATTTTGACACGTGAGTCTGAAAGTCAATCTCACTAAAATATGTAAAAATTTTTACTCTATTTTTATTTATGGATAGAGTGTTACAGTTTTGAATTATTTATAAAAAACATTTATTATATATATAATGGAATAATTTTTGTTAAAATTTAAAATACCAGATCTACAATATTTAACTTACAAGCAAGGTCAAATTGCATATAGAGAGTTAGGAACTGGACCAACTTTATTTCTTCTTCATGGCTTGAATGGTCATAGTAAAAGTTGGGAAAATTTATTTTATTCATTAAATTCTTATTTTCGTATCATTGCTTGGGATGCTCCAAGTTTTGGTGCATCAGATGTTTTTGGCGACAGTATTGAAGAATATAAAAACGCAGCAAAAGCTGTTATTAATAATTTAAAATTAAAAAATATAATTTTAATAGGCCACTCGATGGGTGGTTTAATAGCTACTCAATTAGCTAGTGATAAAAACGTTTCAGTTTCAGGATTAATTTTGTCGTCGACACATCTAGGTTTTGGATATCCAAAAGGTAATGCATTAATGGCGCGATATGCGAATAGACTTGAAAAATTTAGTTCTAGGTTTTCTGATATAGAATATGCAATAGAACGCGCTCAAAGAAATACACCAAAAAATACGTCTGAAACGGTTATTAAATTTCTAGCTAATATTGCATTAGGTATAAGATCTGAAAGTATTCGTGATGGTGGTCGTATGAGCCAAGAAACTGATAACACATATATTTGTAATAAGTTAAATCTTCCAGTTTTGGTTTTATCTGGAGGTAAAGACACTGTAATTTCGACAGAGATGCACTCATCTCTTCTCGCGGCTCTTCCTAGAGGAGTAAGCGAAGTCGTTTTCCCCAAAGCGGGCCACGCTTCTTACGTAGAGTATCCTGAACAATTCAATTATCAGGTAACAGAGTTTGCTAAAAAGGTGTGGAATTTAAATGGGGCCGCTTTAAACAACAATAAAATTAACTGAAAGGGAGAAAAATGAATAAATCTTTTTTTAAAGTTATGACATTATTTGTAGCTATTTTATCATGGTTAGGATTTTCATCGAGCTCTGTTTTGTCTAAAGATTTGAAAGTTGCTCTTGCGGCAGAACCAACATCTATGGATCCACATTATCAGAATTTGACTATAAATAATTCATTTGCAACACAAGTTTATAATGCTCTTGTCTTGCAGGACGTTAATCAAAAACTATTACCTGGATTGGCAGAATCTTGGAGACCAGTTGATGATCTTACATGGGAATTCAAATTAAGAGCTGGAGTTAAATTTCATAATGGTGCAAAATTTAGCTCTGAAGACGTGATAGCAACCATGAAAAGAGCGGCAAACGTACCAAATAGTCCATCTAGTTTTGGTACATTTATAAAAGGAAAGAAATTTGAAATTGTTGATGATTTGACTATTAGAATTTCTACAAAAAAGCCGAACCCTTTTATTCCAAATGATATGTCTCGTATTGCAATCATAGACTCAGCATTTGTAAATGCAACAACTGAAGATTTTAATACTGGTGTTGCGTCATTCGGCACAGGTCCTTTTGAATTCTCAAAATGGTCACCCGGAGACTTAATTAAAATCACCAAAAACAACTCATATTGGGGTGATAAAGTTAAATGGGATAATATAATTATACGTCCAATAAAGGATGGAACAACTAGAACAGCAGCTTTGATTTCAGGTGATGTTGATTTTATAGAGCGAGTTCCACCGTCAGATTTACCTAATCTAGAAAAACGTGACGGTATAACTGTCTTCAAATCAGTTTCTAATCGTTCACTTTATTTAACGCTCCATATGACCGATGACCCTAGAAGGCCATATACCACAGATAATAATGGCAAACCTATTGCTTCACCTTTTCAAGATGTACGTATGCGCAAAGCGGTATCATTGGCAATTAATCGACAAGCTATTTCTGATCGAATAATGGATGGTTTATCTTCACCTGCAGGTCAATTTTCACCAAAAGGATATATTGGGTATTCACCTAATTTAAAACCAGACGCGTACAACCCAAGCCGAGCAAAAGAATTAATGTCAGAGGCGGGATATGCCGATGGGTTTAAGTTAACTATCCATGGACCAGCAGGTCGATACACTAACGATACACGTATACTTGAAGCTATTGCTCAGATGTTATCTAGTATAGGTATTCAAACAAGTGTTGAAACTATGCCTGCGTCTGTTTTTTTTAAACGATTTGCTCGTGGTGGAGTGAATAAAACACCAGAGTTCACTGTTGCAATGTCTGGATATGCAAATGGTTCGGGAGAGCCTTCACACCCGCTTAGAATATTCATACACACTAAACAAAAGAAGCGTGGATATGGACCTGGCAATAGAAATGGTTATAGTAATGCTGAGGTTGATAAACTGATTGAAGATGGAAGATCATCTATGGATGTAGCTGAAGGTGAAAAAAAATTCATCAAGGCTACAGAAATATCAATGCGTGAATACGCTTTATTACCAATTCATCATGTAGTTGCCACTTGGGCAGCTCGCAAGGGTATTACTTATGAATTAGGCGCTCTTGATAGTACTTTTTTACACTTCATTCGCTAGTAATTATATACTATTCTCGGCCTGTTACAGTATTGTAGCAGGCCAATTATTGGAAGGAATGAAATATTATTAGTTTTATTGTTAAGCGTGTAATACAGAGTATTTTTGTAATATTTCTTATGTCATTGATCGTATTTTTTATGATTAACTTTGTAGGCGACCCTGTTGACATGCTAGTAAATCCGGAGAGTTTGCCGGAAGAAATTGATCGTGTAAGAAAAGACTTTGGTTTGGATCAACCAGTTCATGTACAGTATTGGAAGTTTTTGCAAGGAGCTGTAACTGGAAATTTAGGAAATTCTTTTATTTTTGGAAGACCAGCATTGGCACTTATTATAGAACGTTTCCCAGCTACACTTGAGCTTGCAACTTGTGCATTAATTATTGCTATTGTTGTTGGCTTGCCTTTAGGAATATTTGCTGGGTTAAATCCTAATAGCATTGGAACTAGAATTATAATGGGTGGTTCGGTTCTTGGTATTTCAATTCCTACTTTTTGGCTCGGTCTCATGATGATAATTGTTTTTTCAGTCATTTTAGGTTGGCTACCTGTTTCTGGTCGCGGAGAAATGGGAACTTTCTTAGGTATTCAAAGTAGCTTATTTACCCTAGATGGTTTGCTGCATCTTATAATGCCTGCAACTAATCTTGCGTTATTTAAAATTGCAATGGTAATAAGACTGGCAAGAGCTGGAACTGAGGAGGTTATGGGTTTTGATTTTATAAAATTTACCCGTGCAAGAGGACTACCCCCTAAACGAATAGTCAGTTTTCACCTTCTCCCTAATATTCTAATACCAATAATTACTGTTCTTGCAATTGAATTTGGAACCCTAATTGCCTTTGCAACAGTTACTGAAACAATTTTTGCTTGGCCAGGTCTTGGTAAGTTGGTTATTGAGGCAATTATTAATCTTGATCGTCCAATAGTAGTTGCTTACCTAATGTTTGTTGTAACATTATTTTTAATTCTAAACTTAATTGTAGATATAATGTACGCAGTTCTTGATCCCCGCGTTCGTATAAAGGGGGAAATTCAATGAATGATAAAGTTATTTCCAAAAAAAATGGTGTGCAAAACAATAATTCAAAAATTATTATTAAAAAATTTACTAGGCCAGCAACAATTATATCTCTAGGACTACTTTTTATAATTATATTTTGTGCTGTTATAGCTCCTTTTCTTGCCCCAACAAACCCATATGATTTAAAAGTGGTTAGTATTTTAGATTCTCGTCTTTCTCCAGGTGACAGCATGTTCAATGGTAATGTTGCTTGGTTAGGCACAGATGGAGCGGGCAGGGATGTATTAAGTGCAATTATTTATGGTCTTCGTACAAGTTTAATCGTAGCTATAAGTAGTGCATTAATTGCCTTAACGATTGGATTGATTGTTGGTTTAATTTCTGGATTTTATGGTGGTAAGATTGACTCATTTTTAATGCGTGTTGTAGACATACAATTATCATTTCCAGCAATTTTAATTGCTCTTGTATTGTTAGCTCTATTAGGCAAAGGAATAGATAAAGTAATCATTGCTTTAGCGATAGTGCAGTGGGCTATTTACGCTCGAACAGTCCGCGCAGCTGCTATTGTTGAACGAAATAAAGAGTATATACAAGCCGCATCATGTTTAGGTTTGAGTGACTTTTTTATAATTTGGAAACACCTTTTACCCAATAGTATTTCGCCATTAATCGTTTTGGCTACATTACAAACAGCTCATTCTATTTCTATCGAAGCAACACTAAGTTTTTTAGGAGTTGGAGTGCCTATAACAGAGCCATCTTTAGGTTCATTGATTTCAAATGGTTTTGATTTTATTTTGTCAGGTGCTTATTGGATTACTTTTTTTCCAGGACTAATGTTGTTAGCAACGGTTGCTGCAATAAATATTTTTGGAGATCAATTAAGAATAATATTAAACCCAAGGGTAAATAATTGATTTTTTACTTTTTTATTAATTTGCTAATACTTTGGATTGAAGAATGATTAATAATTATTTACTAAAGATTGATAAATTAAATATAAAATTTTTTTCAGACCAAGAAATTGTAGATGCAGTTAGTGACGTGTCCATTAGTCTTATGGCAGGTGAAATTCTTGGAATTGTTGGAGAAAGTGGAGCTGGAAAGTCAACAATTGGAAATGCAATTATAAATTTATTGGATGGTTCTGCTGAAATTTTAACAGGTAAAGTTTTATTTGATCATCAGAACCTTGTTGGGCTTGACGAAAGAGCTATGCGTATTGTCCGTGGGAGTAAGATAGGAATGATTTTTCAAGATCCTCAGACATCTTTAAACCCAATAATGACAATAGGAAATCAGTTGATTGAAACTATTAGATTTACAAAAAATTTTGATAAGAAAACTGCTCAAAATGAAGCAATAGAGCTTTTAGAGTCAGTAGGGATTGATAACCCTAAACTTCGAATGAAAGCTTACCCCCATCAATTCTCTGGTGGAATGCGTCAAAGAGTTGTAATTGCATTAGCGCTTGCAGGTGATCCAGATTTAATAATTGCAGATGAGCCAACAACTGCACTTGATGTTTCTGTACAAGCCCAAATTTTAGAATTAATAAAATCACTCTGCAAAAAACGTAAAGTTGGAGTAATTATAATAACACACGATATTGGTGTAATTGCAAACACAGCAAATAGTATAGTAGTAATGTATGATGGACGTGTTGTTGAATCTGGCTCAGTTCAACAAGTTATTTCAAATCCAAGGCACAAATACACAAAGAGCTTAATTGCAGCAGTTCCGCGGAGTGATATTAAGTTAGGAAGGTTTAAATCAATAGACTTCATTGAAGGTAACAAACAAAATTATCAACGCATAAAACTTAAAAATCATTGGTTAGGAGAAAAACTTAATGAAAAAAAATCTAAAAAAGCTATTTCAGTTTTTCAATTAAACAAAGATTTTTTACTAAAGAAATCTTTTTGGCTTAAAAATAGAGTTCATCTTAAGGCTGTTAATAATGCTAGTTTTGAAATAGAAAAAGGAGAAAGTTTTGGAATCGTTGGTGAATCTGGCTCTGGTAAAAGTACTATTGCTCGCCTTATAGCAGGGCTTATTAGTGTAGATAGTGGAAGTATCAAAATCTTTGACCAAGAGGTAGTTGAAAACAAAAAAAAGTCTGAGGTTGTTAATGCTCAAAAAGAAGTGCAAATGATATTTCAAGATCCTTATTCTTCGCTTAATCCAAGAATGAGAGTAAAAGACATTGTTGCAGAACCGATAAAATTTTATAAAACTGCATCAAGTGATCATAAAATAAATGAAATCGTAAGCGATCTTTTAAATCATGTTGGCCTAGGTAAAGCATCAATGCTTAAATTTCCGAATCAATTTTCAGGTGGACAAAGACAGCGAATTTCAATTGCAAGAGCATTAGCATCACGCCCTAAAATTTTAATCTGTGACGAACCTACATCATCCTTAGATGTTTCCGTTCAGGCACATATTTTAAATTTATTAAAGGACCTGCAAGATGAATTAGATCTCACATTATTATTTATATCACATGATCTTCCTGTTATTCGTCAAATGTGTGATAGAGTAGCTGTTATGCGCAAAGGGGAAATATGTGAAATAAATACTACTGAAAATATATTTAAAAAGCCTAAGCATTCTTACACTAAAGAGCTCATAAAATTAATACCAAGAATCGAAAATATAAATTAATATTTAAATATAATTTCTTATTGCATTCACCCTAGCCCAAATTTCATAAGTAAGTATTTTACAGGTTGCACTTTGGCTAAAAAATTTAATCCAAAATCTCTCGTTTTAGAAATAACTAATTGATTAGACTCAGATAATTTATTTAAAATATTGACGCTTTTTGAACGAATTTTTATATCAATTAATCTTTTAATATTAAACTTGGATACCATTTCACCATCACCTATACCGATAGGATTTTTTTTACATAAATCGTAAATTTCTTTTATATCTTTAATTGTTAAATTTAAACCTTGTGCACCAATAGGAGGTAATGCATGAGCTGCTTCTCCTATTAAAATCATTCTATGATCCACTAATTTATCTGCAATTTGTGTTGTAACTGGAAAAATTTCTAATTCGGATATTACAGAAATATCTCCTAATTTATTCACAGATCTTTTATTAACTTCTTTATTAAATTCTTTTTTGTTTAATTTGAGTAATTTTTCAATGTTATTTTTATTATCAACCCAAACTACAGCAGATGTATTAACTTTATCATTTTTTAGTGGAACAGTTGTGAATGGTCCACCGGTTTTATAAATTTCGTAAGATATGTCTGTATGCATATATTCATGTTTAATTAAAAATGTAATTGCTTTTTGGTCAAGACTATCAATATCAGCATTAATATTATAATTTTTTCTTATAAAAGAGTTTCTACCATCTGCACCTATTAATAATTTTGTGTTAATTTGCTTTTTATTTTTTAAATAAATAGTTAGTTTTTCGTCAAATTCTTTAATATTGATAATTTCGTCATATTCAAAATTTATCATTTTATCTTTTTCTACTAATTCAAGAAGTATCTTTTTGGTTTGATTATTATTTATATTCCAGCCAAACTCATTTTGAAAAATTTCTATAGCGTTAAATTTTGTTTCTGAAATAATGTTGTTGTATGGAAATCCCGAACTACTGTTAACAATTGATAGTGTTTTGAGTGGATTAGCATTTTTGGATAAATGCTTCCATACACCTATATTTTCTAAAAATTCTTTTGAAGGTCTCAAATATGCAGTTGACCTCGTATCTATTTGTTTTTTTTTAATATTAGTTGACTTATCAATACAAAAACTGGAAATACCAATATTACTTAAGGCTAAACTGCATATTAGACCAGATAATCCGCCGCCACATATTACAACTTCTGTATTTATTGATTTCATTTGTTTCACTTAAAAAAAATACATTGAATTAAATATTATTACTACTAAAATTAGTAATAATGATAATTATTATCAATCAATTTACATATACCTAATATGAGGAGTAATTTATGAAGTATGAAAAATTAGAATTATTAATAAATGGAGTATGGAGATCTGGTTCTGAAAACAAATCTGAGCCTGTATATAATCCAGCTACTAATGAAATAATTGGTGATTTACCCCATGCTTCCAAGAATGATCTTAAAGAAGCTATGGAATCAAACAAGGAGGCTTTCAAATCATGGAAAAATGAACCCTCTCTCAATAGGCAAAAAATTATAGAAAATGCATGCAGAATATTAGAAGATAAATTTGATCAAGTAGCTACTAATCTTACTACTGAAATGGGTAAACCATTAGTTGAAGCTAAAATGGAATTGTCTGTTGGATTAGATGTATTAAGATGGTATGGCGAAGAGGGTAAAAGAGCATATGGAAGACTTGTACCGTCAAGAATGAATGGCCTATCTCAAACAGTAATTAAAGAACCAATTGGACCAGTTATTGCTTTTGTTGCATGGAATTTCCCAGTTATGAATGTGGTTCGTAAAGTTGGAGGTGCTCTAGCAGCAGGTTGTACCATTACTATCAAACCAAGTGAGGAAACTCCTGGAACAGCAATTGCTATTGGTAGAGCTTTTATGGAAGCTGGATTACCTCCTGGTGTACTAAATATTGTATTTGGAGTTCCATCTGAAGTATCAGAGTATTTATGTAGTTCTGACATTCCTCGTAAATTGTCATTTACTGGAAGCGTGCCAGTTGGAAAGCATCTTCAGAAGCTTGCTGCTGAAAATATGATTAGATGTACAATGGAGCTTGGAGGGCATTCTCCTCTTATGGTATTTAATGATACAGATATTAAAAAAGCAGCACAAATTTCTGTTGCTGGTAAATTTAGAAATGCAGGACAAGTCTGTGTCTCTCCAACAAGATTTTTAGTGCAAGACGATATTAAAGATAAATTTACTCAAGCTGTCATTGAAGAAACTAATAAAATCAAGGTCGGTAATGGCTTAGAAGATGATACAAATATGGGGCCACTTATTGCAGAAAGAAGAATAGATGTAATGAATGATTTTGTAAAAGATGCAATAGATAATGGTGCAAATATTGAAATGGGTGGGAACAGAATGAATAGGGTTGGAAGTTTCTTTTCACCAACTGTAATGACCGGAGTAGATGATAGCTCTAAAATTATGAATGAAGAACCCTTTGGACCTTTACTTCCGATTGATACATTCAAATCAGTTGAAGAAGTAATTGATAGAGCTAACAGACTTGATTTTGGACTTGCGTCTTATGCATTTACAAATGACCCAAAGATTGTTGATAATTTACGATCAGAAATTCAAGCAGGTCTTTTAGCTGTTAACTCTACTTTAGTAAGCACTCCTGAAACACCTTTTGGAGGTATTAAACATAGTGGTTACGGGTCAGAAGGTGGTGTAGAAGGACTTGAAGCATTTCTTGTAACTAGATTTGTATCAGAGACTTATAATATTTAGTTTAACTTAATTATAGAATTAATTAATAAAGGAGAAAAAAATGAAATTTATTGTATTGGGTAAATATACTAAACAAGGAACTGATGGTTGGCTTGATAATCCAGATGAAGATCGTCGTACAATGTTAGCTGGATTATCACAAAAAATAGGAGGTAAATTACTAGATTTGTCATATACAAGAGGCATATATGACGTCGTAGCAATTGTTGAGGCTCCAAGTGCAAATATAATGACATCTCTTAAATTAGCTATGATGAAAACAGGTGCAATAGCAGAATTAACTATACTTGAAGATGTAGATTTAAATGCTATTGCTAAAGAAGGTGCAAAAATGATTGGTTTATATAAAGCACCTGGTAATTAGATTAATTCATTAACAGCAGTTAAATTTCACATGAAAATTCCTTAAACTCCAACTTGTAAAATTAGCCTCATTAATTTTGAATATTAATGAGGATTATATGCTGATGTTAATATGCTATATGCAGTAAAGGCGAAATACCCTTCTTCTTCAGCTGTTTTAAGTTGTTTTTGCCACTTTAATATATTTTCCTCCGAAATACCTTTGTTTCTAGCAGCATTGCTCATTAACATTTCGTGACATTTAGGAAAAGAATTGTCATGTTTATTTTTTATAAAGAAATTTATTTCTTGTGTTTTAATATTTTTATACCCTAATTTTTTTAATTTTCCACTGAGTTGAATTGGTAGCATCGAATGTTTTTGGCCCTTCACTGCATCATTCATAATTTTATTAAGCTCTGGATCTGGTCCATGGAAACCAAAAAAATCCCATAAGGTTGATATATTAACAAATTTTGAATTTGGTTTCTGTAATCTTTTTGCTTCTCTTAATACATCATCAACATCATCTATATATTCAAGAGTTTGCGTAGATGTGACTGCATCACAAGATTTATCTGCTAGTTCAATAACATCTGCACTACAACAAAGTAGTTGAATGTTCGGTAGATTAGAACAATAATCTTTTGCTGATTTTAATTGAAAATCACTAGTATCAACACCTATAACGTTACCTTTTTCTCCAACCGCTAAAGATATTTCTTTCAGTAAATGTCCACCACCACATCCAATATCTAATACAGTTTGACCTTGTATTAAGTTTAATTCGTTTAGAATAGCTTGTCTTCTAATAATCCCAACATTTGTTTCTGTTGCTTTTTGTTGTATAACCGCAACATCATTTTTAAATTCCATTTAAATCCTCATTTTTTTAATTTTTATACATTAACTTAATGTAAATAATTAGATATTTTCGTAAATGTAGATTATTAAATACTTTTTATTTCAATCTAATTTTTACAATTAAATATTTAATAATGAAAGTTTCTATTTAAATGTAAAATAAATATATTGTATTTTTCTTTTTTAACGGTAATTAATTATTAATTCGGGCCATAGCGCAGCCTGGTAGCGCGTCCGTCTGGGGGGCGGGAGGTCACAGGTTCAAATCCTGTTGGCCCGACCATAATAAAAATAAAATCAATAACTTAGCAGATAAGTTGTCGAAATAAGTAAAATGTTTTTTTAAAATGTCTCTTATAAATCACAAATCAAAAATATCTATAGGGATAGTATTTTCAATCACTGAAGTGATTTGTACAATAATTATTGCTAGTATTGTAAAATTTATTGCAGTTGAAACATCTGTGTTTATGATTTTATTTTTTAGGTATTTATTTTGTATACCATTGCTTTTGATAACAGCCATTTATCAACGAAAACTCAAAGCCTTTCATGTTGTATCTAAATTAAGCTTAGCAATTAGAACAATTACAGGATTAGGTTCATTTGGTTGTTTATTTGCAGCATTACAATTTATAGATATCAGTCTTATGACAACTTTACTTCAGACGATGCCCTTATTTGTAACTTTGCTTGCTCCTATCGTTATAAAGGAGGTAGTAGGTTGGTTTAGAAAAATAATAGCTTTTATTGGATTTGGAGGTGTTTTATTAATATTAGACCCGTTTTCCAAAGAATGGAACAATATTGGAATAATTTTTGGTCTTCTATCTCCATTTTTTGGAGCACTGATGACTATTTATGTCAGAAAGTTGAGTAACACAGACCATCCAACAACTGTAGCTCTTTGGTATAACATATTTGGACTAATAATATTCATGTTCATTTGTATATTAGATAAATCAGAGTTACCCAAAAATAATCATCTTCTATTCTTACTAATATTGATAGGTTTTTTGTCTAGTTTTCAGCAGTACTTTTTAGCCTATAGTCTAAAAATGGCGCCTGTTAGTTTATTGGCTCCTTTAAGATACATATCAGTTCCAGTTGGAATAGTTGTTGGTGTTTATGTTTTTAACGAAATTATTTCATCAACTTTCTATGTGGGATCATTAATAATTGTATTTTCTTCTCTTGTAATTATAAAAAGAGACGGTAAAAAAACATTACATTTTAAAAAATAACAGGATTTTAAATTAAAGTGATTAAACTAATTTTTAAATTTTTCTTTTTATTATTTTTAACCTCTAATGCTCTTGCAAACGATAATTTTATTTATTTAAGTGATCTTAAACAACAAAGTATCAATAAGGTTGTGTTTTTAAGACATGCTCTAGCTCCAGGTAATGGAGACCCTCAAAATTTTAATGTTAATAATTGTTCTACTCAACGAAATCTTGACCAAGTTGGTATCGCTCAAAGTAAAATGATTGGTCAATCTTTTAAAAAATTAGGTATAAAATTCTCTAATATTTACTCAAGTTTTTGGTGTAGATGTAAAGACACAGTCATAAATATGAAAGTTGGTAAATTTAAAATGCACGCAGGTTTAAATTCATTTTATGAAAGTTTTTCTGATAAAGACATTACATTAAAAAAATTAAGCGTTTTAATAAATAGCTTTGACAAATCAAGGGGACCATATTTACTGGTTACTCATTACGTTAATATTTTAGCTTTTACTGGTTTGTCTACATCAAGTGGAGGCATGGTTTCTTTTGATCTTAATTCAAAAGAGTCAACTCATATTAAACTAAATGACTAATTTTTGTTATTTTCGTTATCTTTTATAACCTCAAACTCACCGTCGATTACTTCACTAGTTTTAGATTTAGTCTTAAATCTATTCATATTTTGTTGTGTGTTTGTATTTACAAATTCATTAAAAGCATTTTTTTTAGTTTTTGTCTTACTATTTGATTTCATTTTAAAATTAAGAATTTGTTTTGGAAAAATAAATAGAAGACTAGGCAAAGTAAATAAAACTGCAAAAATTAAATGCCATTCTAAAACATTAATTATGCCAAAAAACACACCTATAGTTAAAAGTAAAAATGTAAATCTATAAAAAATACTAAATAATATAATGACCCAGGCAAAAAAAGTTCCATATTGATAAGGTTCCATTAAGAACTGGATACCTAAAAAGCCAACAACCACATAGAAACAAAATAAAGCAACTATTATTCCAAGCGTAATTAATCCAAATTTAAGAAGATTTGTTTGTTTTAAGATATACATACTATTATATCACTTATTTTTTAAAAATTAATTTTCCATTATATTTTTTTAGATAAAATATTTTTTTGCCAGCCCAAAAGCATTTTTTTTTATCTGGAGCAGCTTCAACGTATTTAATTTTATCTTTCAAATGAAAAACTTGTCCGCAACCTAAAAAAGTTAAAATTAGCTTTCCATTTTTAAATTTTACCTTGTCTTGTCTTCCCTTTCTTACAGTTACAAATTTTAAATTATTTGGAAAACATTGACCAAATTTATTTTTTTTACAATTTGGTTCTTGACTGTCTATGACGGATATATGCGCAGCAATATTTTTATTAAATATAAACCCGTCATTGTCTAGCATATTGCAATCATCAGTAGGTTTGGTTGTTTTGCCCGAAAACTCACATTCAAACCATGCCCCTTTTAATTCTTGAACGGCATGAGTTTTAAAAGTTACAAGTAAGAATAATAAAATTAAAGGTGTGAAAATAACATTTACTCTTATTAAACTCATAAATTTCTCTCTTTTTTTTTTACAAGTCATATTTTATAATTAATTATAAATAAATTCTAATATTTTTTTATTAGAATCTAAAGGAGATTAATATGAAAATAGATACAAGAGAAACATCTCCAAACTTTGTTGGATTTGTTTCAGGAGTTGATCTTACAAAAAAATTAAATAATGAATTAGTAGAAAAGATTGATAAAGCAATAAATCAATTGTCTGTATTAGTGTTCAAAGACCAAAATATCAATGATGAAGAACAGGTTAGATTTACTAAATATTTTGGTGAAATAGAAGCATCAGGAAACAAATCTAATATTACAAAAGCTAAGGATAGAAGATTGTCTACAGATCTAGCAGATGTTTCTAATTTAGATAAAAATAATAAACCTTTTACAATAAATGATCCTAGAAGGATATTTAATTTAGGAAATAGACTATGGCATACTGATAGTTCATTTAAAAAAATTCCGGCAAAATATTCTCTTTTATCTGCTAGAAATATATCAAAAGAAGGGGGTAATACTGAATTTGCTGATATGAGAGATGCATATGATTGTCTTGATAATAATACTAAAACAAAAATTAAAAATATGATTTGTGAACATTCTTTGATTTATTCACGACAAAGATTAGGTTTTGATATGACTAGAGAATTGTCTACAGAAGAAATTAAAAATTTTACACCTGTTGAACAACCTCTTGTTAGAATGAACAATTTGACTAAAAGAAAAACAATCTTTCTTTCTAGTCATATTGGAAAGATTAGAGATTGGATAAGACCTGACTCGATGTGTTTTATCGATGATTTAATTGAATATGCCACTCAAACACAATTTAAATATGTTCATAAATGGTCCCAAAATGACCTGATTATTTGGGATAACAGACAAACCATGCATAGAGCTAGAGCATTTGACGATTTAAAAGAAAATAGGGATATGAGAAGAACAACAGTTTTAGGCGAAGAACAACTTGTTTAATCATAAAGTGGTTACCTTTTCATAATTTTTTCAAATCCAAGGTTTAAATCTCCGATTAGGTCTTCTGTATCCTCACTACCTGTATAAATTCTTAAATAATTACCTGTTGGAATGAAACTAGATTTTAAACTTCTGTTTTCTGAAACATTCATTGTAGATAAAAGACTAGAGTAACCTCCCCAAGAAGAACCAATTCCAAAAATTTTACAATTATCAGCTATAATATCTATAGCTTCTTCTTCTACATTATCATGAAATTCAATTGCAAATAGTCCCGAAGCACCCTTAAAGTCTCTTTTCCAAAGCTTATGATCAGGATGTTGATTAAGAGCAGGATGAAAGACTTTTTTGATTATTTTCTTAGTTTCAAAAAATTTAGCAATTTTAATACTATTTTGCGATGATTTTTCTAATCTCAAGGGAAGGGTTCTTAGACCCCTCAAAGACATATAAATATCATCAGGACTTACATAATTACCAGTATTTTTTGACCATCTTTGAAGTGCAATTAAATCTTCTTTATTACCTAAAACAACTCCCATCATTATATCAGAATGACCAGAAATGTATTTAGTAATTGCTTCTATTACTATATCTACTCCAAAATCAAACGGGTTAAAATATAATGCGGTCGCCCAAGTGTTGTCTATGAGCGATTTTAAATTATTTTTTTTACAAATTTTAACAACTCTTTTTATATCAATTATTTCAAAAGTATAAGTACCAGGACTTTCTATATATATTGCTTTTGTATTTCTTTTTATTAGTGTTTCCAGATGATCGAGGTCACGTGAATTATAAAATTCAAACTCTATATTAAGCCTAGGAAATTCTTCTTGAATAAATCTTCTTGCTGAACCATAGACAGAATCAGGAATCAAAATATGATCTTTTGCTTGTAACACAGACATTAATCCAATTGAAATTGCCCCCATTCCTGAAGGTGCTAATACACATCCTTCTGCTTTGTATAGATCTGATATTGCATTAATTAATGAATCTGATGTAGGGGTTCCATTTCTACCATAAGTAAATTTTCCTGTTCTATTTCTATAATTGTCTAATTTAGGACTTAATATTGTGCTAGTCCTATATAAAGGTGGAGCTGGGATTCCGTGATTTTCAACTGGGTTTTTCCCTGAGTGAGAAGTTATGGTCTCTGTATTATAATTTGTAAGATTTTTTTTCATTTATTTTTTTCTTAATTAAATTTTTTTCTTAAAACATGATAAAAATTTAATCTTTAGATTTTAAAGTGACATTTTTTTTTATTTTTATCTTGAAACTATACTAAATAAGAACGAAAGTACTACAAAATTCATGTTTAACATGAAAAAACTTTATTAACATTATTAGTGGAGAAATAATATGAAAACTAAAATGCTTTTAGCAGGTGTAACTGCTGGAGTAATGTTTGCTGGTTCTGTATTAGCAAGTACATTAGACGATGTAAGAGCGAGAGGAAAGCTAAACTGTATTATAAATACAGGTTTAGCTGGTTTTGCTGCACCAGACGATAAAGGTAATTGGACCGGATTTGATGTTGATTTTTGTAGAGCAGTTGCTGCTGCTACATTAGGCGATGCAGATAAGGTTAATTATACAACAGCTACAGGTAAAACACGTTTTACAAAACTAGCTGCTGGTGAGGGTGAAGTCTTGTCCAGAAACACAACTTGGACATTTTCTAGAGATGTGGATTTATCCCAGACATTTATTGGTGTTAATTACTATGACGGTCAAGGATTTATGGTTCCAAAAGCATTGGGCGTAAAATCTGCTAAAGGATTAGATGGTGCTTCTGTTTGTATCCAAACTGGTACTACTACAGAATTAAATCTTGCTGAATTTTTCGCAGGAAATAACATTAAATATAATCCTGTTCCAATCGAGACCAATGCAGAAGCTCAAGAGCTTTATAAAGCAGGAAGATGTGATGTTTATACTACTGATGCATCTGGACTATACGCTACAATGATGAGTTTTGATAATCCGTCAGACCATATGGTTTTACCTGAAATAGTTTCAAAAGAGCCATTGGGTCCAGTCGTAAGGCATGGCGATGATCAGTGGGCGGACATTGTAGCTTGGGTATTAAGAGCGATGATGGCTGGTGAAGAAAAAGGCATAACATCTAAAAATGTTAAAGAACTAGCTGCTAAGGACAACAAAGACAAGGAAATAAATAGACTACTTGGTAAAGATCCATTGCAGGGTTTATCAAAACTTGGTTTATCTCCAGACTGGGCTGTTAATGTTATTAGTCAAGTTGGAAACTATCAGGAAAGTTTCGAAAAGCATCTTTTTCCTCTTACTATTAAAAGAGGCATGAATGCATTGTACAGAGATGGTGGTTTACACTACATACCGCCAATAAAATAATTAATATTTTTCACTGCGTCTAATCAATAGGCGCAGTGAAACTAAATTAATCCAAAAAAATAAAAGACTTTTTAATGACTTTTTTTTCTAATATTTGGCGTAATGAGAAAAGTAGAGAAATTATAGTCCAAATAATTGTTTTATTTTTTTTAGGTTGGTTCATTTCTTGGTTAGTAATGAATGTCAATGCTAACTTTAAAGCTCTTGGGAAAGATATCAGCTTTGAATTTTTATTTATACCGGCTGGATATGATATTAATCAATATTTAATTGACTACAACAATAGAGATAGTCATTTAAGAGCTGGTATTGTAGGTCTATTAAATACGGGTCTAGTCGCTTTTTTTGGAATTATTCTAGCAACTGTTTTAGGTATTGCTCTTGGAATCATAAGATTATCAAAAAATTGGTTAGCTAGTAAGATAGCTTACTGGTATGTTGAATTTACAAGAAATGTACCAATCTTATTACATATTTTGCTATGGCACGGTATTATAATTAATACCCTTCCTCATCCAAGAAAAGCAATAAGCTTAGGTGAGGTTACTTTTTTATCTAATAGAGGTTTTTACATACCTAAACCACTTACAGAAAGTGGTATTGAACTTGTTTATTTGTTTTTGGTAATTGCAATTATATTTTCTATTTTATTTGCCAAATATTGTAAAAGAAAACAAGATTTAACTGGTATCCAATATCCAGTTTTTTGGATTAATTTTTCAGTAATTTTTTTTCTACCTTTAATTGCTTTTTTTCTGTCAGGAATGCCTATTTCATTAGAAATTCCTGCGTTAAAAGGTTTTAATTTTAGAGGTGGAATGCATATGAGCCCTGAACTAGCAGCATTAACTTTCGCACTAGGAATTTATACAGCCGCTTTTATTGCAGAAATAGTCAGAGCAGGAATTTTAGCTATAGATAAGGGTCAAAGAGAAGCAGCTGAATCAATAGGCTTAAAACCCTCAAAAGTTATGAATTTAGTCATACTACCTCAAGCTAGAAGAGTTATAATTCCGCCATTAACAAGTCAATATTTAAACTTAACAAAGAATTCATCTCTAGCCATTGCTATAGGTTACATGGATCTCGTTGCCACACTTGGTGGTATATCTCTTAATCAAACTGGAAGAGAAATGGAAACTATGCTTATTGTAATGCTAATTTATTTATCGGTTTCACTAAGCATATCTGCTTTAATGAACTGGTATAATAGCAAAGTTAAACTAATAGGAAGATAAGATGAGTGAAAAGACTTATAAACCAGGAAACTATCCTGATCTTCCTCCTCCTCCTGGCACAGTTGGAGTATATGGATGGATTAGACAAAATTTATTTTCATCTATAAGTAACTCCCTACTTACAATCATATCAGTTGTACTTCTTTACTATTTAATTAATGGAATAATAGGCTGGTTTTTCTTAGACGCTGTTTTTGATGCTGAATCTAAAATTGCGTGCAGAAAAATAAATGATGGTGCTTGTTGGGCAGTTATAACAAGAAGAGTGGGTCAGTTTGTTTATGGGTTTTACCCTGAAGCTGAAAGGTGGAGGATTGACATAACATTTTTAACAATGTTTATAGCTTTTGCACCTTTACTGTATCCCGATATACCAAAAAGAAAGTGGCTATTATATTTTAGTTTATTTTATCCATTTTTTGCTTTTGTATTAATTATGGGTGGTTACTTTGGTCTTCAGAAAATTGAATATAGTCTTTTTGGTGGCTTTATGCTTACAGTCATTTTAGGTGTTTGCGGTATTGTTTGTTCTTTGCCTCTAGGAATTCTACTAGCATTGGGAAGACAATCGAATTTAACAGTAGTTAGAACATTAAGCGTCTGTTTCATTGAATTTATGAGAGGAGTCCCGCTTATAACACTTCTTTTTGTTGCATCCTCAATGCTAAATTATTTTCTTCCTCCTGGAACTAATTTTAGTATTTTAGTAAGAGTTATAATTATGTTTACTTTTTTCTCTGCTGCTTACATAGCAGAAGTGATAAGAGGTGGGATACAAGCTATTCCAAAGGGTCAGTATGAAGCTGCTGACGCTTTAGGAATGAATTATTGGCAAAAAACAAGATTTATAACACTTCCACAAGCTCTAAAGATTTCTATACCTGGAATTGTTAACACTTTTATTGGTTTATATAAAGACACAACACTTGTCGTAGTTATTGGATTACTTGATCCACTTGGTATAGGTAGGGCAGCACTTGCTGATACAAAATGGAATGGTTTATCTACTGAAACTTATTTATTTGTAGCATTATTCTTTTTTGTAAGTTGTTTTGCTATGTCTCGTTATTCATTGTGGCTTGAAAATAAATTAAACACTGATAAGAAGTGAGAATAAAATGGTAATAAATAACAATAAATCTTCAAAAACAGTTATCCAAATAAAAGAAATGCATAAATGGTTTGGTAATTTTCATGTTCTTAAAAATATTTCTTTAGGCGTAAACCAAGGTGAACGAATAGTTATTTGTGGACCATCAGGATCTGGAAAGTCAACGCTCATTAGGTGTATTAATAGATTAGAAGTTCATCAACAGGGAGATATAATAGTAAATAATGTTGAGTTGACTGGAGATTTAAAAAATCTTGAAGCCATAAGAAGTGATGTAGGAATGGTTTTCCAGTCTTTTAATTTGTTTCCTCATTTAACTGTTCTTGAAAATTGTACTCTAGCTCCAATTTGGGTAAAAAAACTTCCAAAAAAAGAAGCCGAGGAATTAGCAATGGAGTTATTAACTAGAGTGAAAATTCCTGAGCAGGCTTTGAAATATCCTGGACAATTATCTGGAGGTCAACAACAAAGGGTTGCTATTGCGCGATCATTATGTATGCAACCTAAAATAATGTTATTTGATGAACCTACATCTGCCCTTGATCCAGAAATGATAAAAGAAGTTTTAGACACTATGATAGAATTAGCTGAAACTGGAATGACGATGATAGTTGTAACTCATGAAATGGGTTTTGCAAAAAAAGTTGCAGATAGTGTTATTTTCATGGATGAAGGTGAAATCATAGAACAGAATGACCCTAAGAACTTTTTTAACAATCCTAAAAATGACAGAACTAAACTTTTTTTAAGCCAAATTCTTAATCATTAGCCTATAGATTAATTTCCTGTTTGTATTTTTTGTGCTGATGTTGCCCACTCAGTCCATGAACCATCATAAACAGGTACATTTTCTTTACCTAAGCAATAAAGTGCAACTGAAATCACACATGCAGATACACCAGATCCACAAGTTGCGATTATATCTTCCGATGTATCAATATTACTATTAGAAAAAAAATTATCTAACTCTTCATTTGATTTAAGGAGCCCGTCACTTGTAAGTAATTCAGAAGAAGGTAAGCTTTTTGAATTAGGAATATGACCAGATTTTAATCCTGGTCTCGGTTCTTTAGCTTCGCCAGTAAACCTTTTATAAGATCTAGCATCTAAAATTATTTTGGAATTATTTTTTGAATAAGAAATCATTTCTTCTAAATTTATAACTAACTCTGTTTTTTCAGTCTTACTAATAAAGTTGCCTTTAGAAATAATTGTTTTTTTTATTGTTGTTTCTCCACCACATTTTTTCCAATTTTTTAATCCACCATTTAAGATTAAAATGTTTCTATGACCAAAATATCGAAGTAAAAACCATGCGCGAGCCGAAGATAGCAACGGTGAATTATCATAGATAATAATTTCGTCTTCATTGTTAAGACCTAAGTTTTGCATCATATCAGAAAAAAGATCTTTTGATGGTATCATGTGAGGTAAGGGATTTTTTGGATCAGCAATTTTATTAATATCAAAAAAAACTGAATTAGAAATGTGTTCTTTTTCATATTCTTCTTCAGCATTTAAGCCAGAGTCTGGAAGGAAAAATGTAGCGTCCAAAATTTTTATATTTGCATCATTAAGTTTATTTTTTAGAAAATTAGGCTCTACGAATAAAGAGTTGTTCAAAATATATCTCCATTTATAACCAATTAGGAACTACTAAATCTTTAGATTTTAAAAATTCTGGATTCCATATTTTAGATTGATATCTTTGTCCGGAATCACACAAGATCGTTACAACTGTGTGTCCTGGACCTAGTTCTTTTGCTAACTCAATTGCTCCAGCAACGTTAATACCACTAGAGCCTCCGAGAAACAAACCTTCCTCACTAAGTAAATCAAATATAACGCCTAAGGCATTGTTATCATTAATTTTAAATGACAAATCTATAGGACAGTTTTCCAAATTTTTAGTAACTCTACCCTGACCAATTCCCTCAGTTATTGAGTTTCCTTCTGATTTCATTTCACCATTTTGATAAAAATTATACAACCCAGAGCCATAAGGATCTGATAAACCTATTTTAATATTTTTATTTTTTTCTTTTAAAAATAGTCCTGTACCAGATAAAGTTCCTCCAGTGCCAACTGCACATGTAAAAGCGTCAACTTTACCTTCTGTTTGTTCCCATATTTCAGGCCCTGTAGAGTTGTAATGTGACATTTGATTAGCAAGATTGTCAAATTGATTAGCCCAAAGAACGCCATTTTCATGTGTTTTGGCCAAATCCTCAGCGATTTGTTGTGATTGTCTTATGTAATTACCAGGATTTGAATAAGGCAAAGCAGGGACTAATTTTAATTCACATCCAATTAATTTTAAAGCATCTTTTTTTTCCTGACTTTGGGTCTCAGGCATAATAATTAAGGTTTTATATCCTAATGAATTTCCAACTAGTCCTAGGCCGATACCAGTGTTACCTGCTGTGCCCTCAACAATTATGCCTCCTGGTAATAATTGTTTTTTTTCTATTGCATCTATAACAATACCTTTAGCAGCTCTGTCTTTTATAGATGAACCTGGGTTAAGAAACTCGGCTTTTCCATAAATTTCACACCCAGTAATTTCACTAGCTTTTTTTAATTTTATTAGTGGGGTATTCCCAACCGTATCAACAAAATTATTTTTAATATCATATTTCATAAATTTTTACTTAACTAATAATCAGTTTTATATATACAAATGCTATATTAATTTAATATTGAAAATTTAAAATGATTAATTTTAAAAATATTTACTTCTCTATTGGTGGTGTCCCACTATTTGAAAATGCGTCTGGATTTGTTCCATCGGGACATAAGGTTGGTATTGTTGGAAGAAATGGAGCTGGAAAAACTACTTTATTCAAATTAATTTTAAATGAAATTATTTTAGACGGTGGAATGATTGAGGTACCAAAAAATCATAAGATTGGCTATGTTTCACAAGAAGCTCCTTCAACTGAAGCAACATTATTAAATACAGTTTTAGAGGCTGATATTGAAAGATCACAACTTTTACACAATGCTCAAATAGAAAAAGATCCAAACAAAATTGCAGAAATTCATACTAGGTTGTCGGATATTAATGCATACTCTGCTGAAGCGAGGGCATCTTCAATTTTAAATGGTTTGGGGTTTAGCAAAGATGATATTATTAAACCATGCTACAGCTTTTCAGGTGGTTGGAGAATGCGTGTTGCACTAGCAAGTGTGCTGTTTTCTAATCCAGAATTACTTTTACTTGATGAACCCACAAACTATCTCGATTTTGAAGGTTCAGTTTGGTTAGAAAATTACTTACAAAAATTTAAAAATACTGTTTTGGTTATTTCTCACGATAGGAATCTGCTGAATAAATCAGTAACTAGCATATTACATCTAACAAATAAGAAATTAATTTTTTATAATGGTAATTATAACTTTTTTGATAACGAAAGAAGACTTCAATTAGAGCAAAAAATATCTCAAAAAAATAAACAAGATTCCCAAAGAGCACACTTAGAAAGCTTTATTAATCGTTTTAAAGCTAAAGCTTCCAAAGCTAAACAAGCTCAATCAAGGATTAAAATATTGGAAAAAATGAAGCCCATTGTAATTGAAGAAAACCAAAAAATCCCAACTTTCAGATTTGACATAGTTACAAAATTTTCTCCCCCATTAATTACGATTGATGAAGCCACTGTTGGATATGATAACGTACCTGTTTTAAAAAATATAAATTTGAGTATAGATCCGGATGATCGTATTGGCCTTTTAGGAGTTAATGGAGAGGGTAAATCTACTTTTTCAAAGTTACTAGCCAAAAAATTAAATTTAATGAAAGGAAAATTAAATTCTCCACAAAAAATGAAAATTGGATATTTTGCACAACACCAGCTAGATGAGTTAAAGCCAAATGAATCACCTTTTCAGCATCTATATTCAAAACTTGACAAAGAAGTTCCTTCTGCGATTAGAGCTAAACTTGGTTCAGCTGGTTTTACTCAAGATACTATGGATATTGAAGTAAAAAGATTGTCTGGAGGACAAAAAGCTAGATTATTACTTCTTTTAGTTGTTATTGAAAAACCTGATTTGTTAATTCTAGATGAGCCTACTAATCATTTAGATATTGAGAGTAGGGAAGCACTCATTATGGCTTTAAATGATTACACAGGATCATTAATTTTGGTAAGTCATGATGCTTTCTTGGTAGAAAGATTAGTTGACCGATTAATCATTATAAAAGATGGGAATGTTTCAGAGTTTTCAGGTGATATTTATGAATATAGAAAGTTGGTCTTAAACAACAATTTAATTAAAACCAAACAAAAGTATATTGGTGATAAAAAAATAGATCAAGTTAAGTCTAAAACTTTTAACACTAGAGATTTAAAAAAACTTTTAAAAAATTGTGAAAACAAAATTACTGTTTATGAAAATAAAAAAAATAATTTAGAAAATGAGATGTTGCTTGAAAATTTCTATGAAGCTAACAACCAAAAACGTATTCAGGAAGTCAGTAGTGAGTTAAAAACTTTGAAAAATCTTATTTCCGAAGAAGAAAAAAAATGGGAAGAATTAGCAGTTAAAATAGAAAGTTGTAAATAATGAATTCGTTAGAAGCTTATAGTAGTCTCTTTATTTCTTCGTTTTTGTCTTCAACAATACTTCCTGGGCATTCTGAAATAACATTAACCACTTTTATTTTAATAAAAAAATATTCACTATTTTTACTAATTTTTTTTGCAAGTTTTGGTAATATATTAGGTTCAATTATTAATTGGTACTTAGGATTTTATATAACAAAATTTATAAATAAAAGATGGTTTCCTGTTAAAAAAAAACAATTATGTAATGTATCTTTATGGTATCTAAAGTATGGAAAATGGTCTTTATTTCTTTCATGGGTTCCTTTTATTGGAGACCCCTTAACAATTGTTGCAGGTATGTTTCGTGTTCCTTTTATAATATTTATCACTATAGTTTCAATATCAAAAATATTACGATATATATTTGTAGGTTACTTTGCAGTAAAACTTTTATAACTAAAATTGTGAAATCAAAATGAAATTTTTTAAGGTATTTTTATTTATTTTATTCTCAAATTTCCCTGCCTTTGCAGAAAAAAATAATAATGCTAGTAGTAATAAGTTTGAAACAGAGTGTAAATTACTAGAAGCTGAAATAAGTTTATTACTTTTTTATGCTGATAATAAATTTATGAACCAACCTGTATTAATATCAAAATATCTTAAGGAAGTTAATTTTCATGAAATTGTAGATTCTTGGGAAAAGTTATGTAAATAGTGGCTCCCCGGGACGGATTCGAACCGCCGGCCAGACGATTAACAGTCGTCTGCTCTACCGCTGAGCTACCGGGGAATAAACCAATTACTTATCTTTATGTTTTTAATCTAATTATTATAAAATGCAACAATTTAATAAACCAATTCAAAGAGTTGAAAACTAATTATTTTTTAAAATTATTTTAGCTATTTTTGGAATTTCCGAATGACTTAAAGATTTAGCATTTATAAGTTTTATTATTTTACGATCGTTTTTGATTGTATTAGAGGTATATGAAGGGTCATAATGATTTTCTAAAAAACTTTCTGTTAGCTCTATCCAATTTTTTTTAAGTATTAAATCCTTCCAAGTATTTATCAAATTTTTACTTAATCTATTTTTTATACCATTAAGTAAGGGATAAATCAGTTCAGGATCGTTGCACATATAATCATAATCTTTAACAAGAAAATTTGCTCGTAATTTTAAATCTGCTTTAATCTCAACTCTAGGTGAAACTATCATTTTGGCCCAAATTGTTTTAGGAATGTGAACATTACCAATTTTGCTACTTTCTGCTTCAATAAATATATTTTTTTTAAGGTTAAATTGTTTAAGTTTATTGAATAATTTACTTTCAAATAATTTTTGAGAAGGTTGTTCTAAACCGGGTATTTTACCTAACAAAGAACCTTTATGATTGGCCAAACCTTCAAGATCTAATATTTGTCCACCTAATTCCTCAATACTTTGTAAAATTTTAGTTTTTGCAGAACCAGTTTTTCCACTAATTAAAATTATTTTTAATTTAGATCCTATGGTTTCAAAAAATTTTACAACACCATTTCTATACTCTTTGTATCCACCATCTAATTGGTATGTTCGCCATCCTACTTCTGATAAAATAATTGAAAAAGCTTTTGATCTTTGTCCACCTCTCCAACAATAGATTAATGGTTGCCATGAACCTTTTTGTTCAAGAAAATTTTTTTCAATATGGTCTGCAATATTTCTTGCAGTAAGAGTAGATCCAATTATTTTGGCTTTAAAGGTACTTTCATTTTTATAAATGGTACCAACTTTTTCTCTTTCCTGGTCAGATAATACAGGGCAATTGATAGCCCCTATTATATGATCATTAGCAAATTCTGATGGAGATCTGACATCAATAATTGCATCGAAGTTTTTGCGTTCCCAATTTTTAATTGTTTTTAATTTTTTTACCATTTCTTACATTATTCTAATTTTATTATCTAAATTATTTACAAAACCTATTTCAGTAAAATTAATTTTGTTTTCCTTTAAGATTTTAAATTGCTTAATTTTTTCCTCTTCTGGAATTATAAATGCCAAACCTCCAACGGTTTGAGGATCATATAAAATTTCATCTATTGACTTTGTTTCTCTATTATAGATTAATTCTTTTTGTGCAGTGTTAAAGTTCTTGTTAAATAATGAAGATCTGACTTTTTTGGACAAAGCTTCCGTAACACCGTCAAATATAGGTATTTTATCTGTATAGATTGTCAGTCCAGTCTTCCCAGCATCTCTTTTTATTAGGTTTAAAAGATGATTTGCAAGCCCAAAGCCAGTTATGTCTGTCATATGCAATGTTTTCAATTGGTCTGCAATATTTGAAAAACGAATATTTCCTCGAGACATCTGATTAAGAACTTCAATTTGATAATAACTATCAATAATATCATTATTAATACCTGCAAATATGATCCCAGACCCTATTTTTTCAGTTAAAATCAAAATATCATTTACTTTCAATTTATTCCTAATTTTATTATTAATTTCATTTTTCTTTTCACCTAGCACAGAAAATCCAACTACTGGATCTTTATCTTTGCCAATCATAGTATGTCCACCACTAATAGAACAACCAGCTAACTTGAAAATATCACTAGCACCAGAGGTAACTTGTTCTAAATCTCTTGAATTTATTTCAGAATTTGAAAATGGCAGTTGTAAAATCATTAGGGCTGAAATAACTTTAGACTTCACTGCAATAATATCACTAATAGCATGATTAGCTGCAATTTTCCCTAAAAGATATGGATCTGATACAATAGAATTAATCATATCAACACTCTGATATAACTTTGAATAATTTTTTATATTAATTGCATCTTCTGAAGTTGTAATTATTTCTTTTTTTAAAGTGGTTTTTAGGGCATTGAAATCTACCTTAGCTGCACAACCTCTGCATTGCATATTATTAGTATAGATATTTTCATTATTTTTTTGAATAATAACATCAAAAATTTTAAATAAATTTGTAAATAAAGAATAATTATTTTGGTTCAAATTATTGAATTTTTTTACAAAATTTTGATCTATTAATTTTTTTAACATAAAACTTAATTTTGAAGTAAATGTAAAATGATATTTGGTGGCAATGGCAAGCCCATTTGACAATCCAATTATTGATAAATAATTTTTATAAAATTTATAGGGAACGGCTACTTTTTTTTGAATAAATCCTCTAATACTTTTAGCTAGAGGTTTTCCAGATTTAACTGCAAAAACCCCTGATTTACCTAAATTTTGATTATTAAAATCAATTACATCACCAGCAGCAAAAACATAATCGTAATTTGTTTGAAATTTATTATTAACAATTATAAAATTATTGGGATTTAAAATTATATCTGATTTTTTTATCCATTCAGGTGCCATTGCATTTGTTGATAAAATTGATTTTTCAATTTTCAATTTAGTTTTATCTGACAAAATCAGTTTGTCTTTTTGTACTTCAATTACTTCTACTTTTTCAATCACATTAATTTTTGAATTTTGTAGAGTTTGTTTTGCTACTTTTATGGTTTTTTGTGGGAAAGAACTTAATAGTCCATTTTTACCAGTTATTATGCTTATTTTTAAATTAGATTTGGAATTTTTAAAACGTTTTTGTAACCCTAAAGCCAATTCTACTGAAGCAGGGCCTCCTCCAATAAAAGCAATATTGTTATTTTTTTTTATTTGATTTAAAAAATTATTGGATAATTTTGAGATTGGTTTAACTGGAATAGAATATTTAAGTGCCCCTTTGATTGTTTTATTATTGCTTTGTATGCCAGTATTTATAGATAAAACGTCAAATTTTATTTTTGGCCTATTTTTTAAAATAATTTCTTTATTGGTTCCTGAAATTTCTAAAACTTCTGAATTTATAAACCTAATATCTAACTTAAAACAAAGTTTATAGAGATCTATGTGAGTTTCTCTCCACGTATAAATTCCTTCAATAAAACCTGGTATCATACCAGAATAAGGAGTATCTATCTCATTACTTATTAATGTAATTCGATTCCCTTGAATAGGTTTTTTTGTTAGTTCCATCATTAGCATTATGTGAGAATGACCGCCACCAATTAATACTAAATCATTATTTATTGGAATATCTTGATTTTTAAACATATGCATTACATCTAATAAATGGAGGCCCGAAGCGGAATCGAACCGCTGTTAACGGCTTTGCAGGCCGCTGCATCACCACTCTGCCATCGGGCCACATAAGTTAGGTGCTTAATTCTATAACTTTTCAATAGCATACAAGCAATTAAAAAAAAACTCTATGATATTTAGTTTCAAAAATTCTTGTTAATACTTAATTATTAACTAGAATTTTCTTTTCAATACGCTATTAAATGATATTTAATATTTATTTAGAATTTTTTTGAGGTTTAAATGACTTTCTTTTTTAAAAGAATTAAATTTTTTTATTTAATAATTTTCTTTTTTGTGTTTTTAAATGTTTCAAAAGTTCTTAGTTCTGATTTTTTTGAACATTCTATTCATGAAGCGCTTAAAAATAGTTTGGAATTAAAAGCTCAAAATTATAAATTAGCTGCAGCTAAAAATTCTTTAGAGGAATCTCGTTCTTCAAAAGACTGGACAAATTCTTTTGTAACAACCTTCAAATCTGACAACAAAGATAGTAATTCCCAAGGAACGTTTGTAAATGATGAAACAACTACCTCTACAATCTCATTACGCAAAAATATCTTTGACGGTGGAGAAGCATTTGAAAAAAATTTTATAGCAAAAGAAAATATTAAGCTTGAGCAATATAATTTAAATTTTATTGAGCAAAAAATAATATTGAATTCTGTTAGAACTTATTTAGACGTTTACTCTAATCAATCTGTAGTTAGTTTAAGAAAAAAAAGCTTAGATAGATTTAAAGAAAATGTTGATGCCACAAAGTTAAAGCTACAAGCTGGCACAGTAACACCTACCACATTGGCTGAAGCTCAATCTAAATTAGCAAAAGCTGAATATGATTTGATTTTATCTGAAGGAAATCTTGAAAAATCAGTTTCCAACTTCAAAAGTATTACAAAATTTAAATCTATTCCAAATAAATTATCTTTGCCTATTTCAACTTTCATGCCTCCAGACACTAAAAGTAAAACCGTCAAAATTGCCCTAGAGAATAACTTTGATATTATTATTGCTAAATTGAAAAAGAATATTGCTCAAAAAAATATTGCATTAAAAGAAACCGATAACAGGCCAACACTTAATTTAGAATTTTTTGGCAAAGATAGTGTCTCATCATTAAATACCTCTTCAACTGATTATCAGAGTTATGGTGTAAATCTTACTTTTAAGACACCTTTATTTTATAATTCATCATCAAAAGCATCAATAAAAAAACTTGATAATTTATTTAGAGCTAGTTCAGTTGAATTATCTGAAAAACAGAGAGTAGTAGAGTTAAGTGCTATTTCCTCATATCAAACTTACACAAGTGCTATTGCAAAAACTAAAGCATCTATGGCCGAAAAAAAATCCTCATTGCTAGCCTTAAATGGTATCAAAAAAGAGTCAGATTTTGGTTTAAGAACAATTTTAGATGTGCTAGATGCAGAAGTTGAATTTTTAGATGCATCTACTAACTTGATACAAAGTCGAGCGGACGAGATTTTAAGTATTTACCAATTAAAGTCCATCATAGGAAGATTATCTATTAAAGATATTAACAAAGATTTGAATGTTAAATATGATTTGAAACAGAATGATATAGATTTTAACATATTAGATCCTAAAATGTTTAATTAAACAAAGTTTATTGGAAATCTGATATGATGGAAAAAAGATTTGATTCTAATTACATAGAAAAAAAATGGTATAAAAAATGGCTGGAAAGTGGTGCTTTCTCTTCCGATAGTCAATCTTCAAAAAAACCATATGTTATAATGATGCCACCTCCAAACGTGACTGGTTCTTTACATATTGGACATGCTTTAACATTCACTATTCAAGATATTTTAATAAGATTCCATAGAATGCAGGGACAAGATGTACTTTGGCAACCAGGAACTGATCACGCTGGAATAGCTACTCAAATGGTTGTTGAAAGAGAGTTAGCAAAATCTAATTTAACACGACATGGTTTAGGAAGAGAAAAGTTTATTGAAAAAGTGTGGGAGTGGAAAGAAAAATCAGGAGGCGAAATTACAAATCAGTTAAGAGCTTTAGGAGCGTCACCTGATTGGGAAAAAGAACGATTTACGATGGATGCAGGATTATCAAAAGCTGTAATTTCTGTATTTGTAAATCTATATAAAGAAGGATTGATTTATAGAGACAAGCGATTAGTTAATTGGGATCCAAAACTATTGACAGCTATTTCAGATTTAGAAGTAGAGCAGAAAGAAGTTGAAGGCAAATTTTGGTATTTTAAATATCCAGTTGAAAATAGTGATGAATTCTTAACAATTGCAACAACTAGACCGGAAACTATGTTAGGAGATACAGCTGTAGCTGTAAATCCCGATGATGACAGATATATACACCTAAAAGGTAAAAATGTAATACTACCAATTTTAAACAGGCGTATTCCAATTATTTTTGATAGTTATTCAGATCCAGAAAAAGGTTCTGGTGCTGTTAAAATTACACCTGCGCACGACTTTAATGATTTTGAAGTGGGTAAAAGTCACGGATTAGATATGATTAATATCTTTGATGCTAATGCTTCTATAAATGAAAATGGTGGAAAAGATTTCAAAGGTTTAGACAGATTTGAAGCTAGAAAAAAGGTTTTAGAAATTTTGAAAGCTCAAAATTTATATGTAAAAGAAGAGAAAATTGTACATACAGTTCCTCATGGAGATAGGTCTAATGTTGTTGTCGAACCTTGGCTTATGGATCAATGGTATGTTGATGCATATAAATTGGCTAAACCTGCTATAAAAGCTGTTAAAGATAAAAAAACAAGATTTGTCCCACAAAACTGGGATAAAACTTATTTTGAATGGATGAACAATATTCAACCATGGTGTGTTTCTAGACAGCTATGGTGGGGACATAGAATACCCGCCTGGTTTGGGCCTGATGATAAAATTTTTGTAGAACTTAATCAGGCAGATGCCGAAAAATCAGCAGAATTGCATTATGGGAAAAAAGTTAAACTGATACAAGATGAAGATGTGCTAGATACATGGTTTTCATCTGCACTTTGGCCATTTTCTACATTGGGATGGCCTGACAACACACAAGATCTGAAGAAATACTATCCAACTAGTGTTCTTGTAACAGGGTTTGATATAATTTTCTTTTGGGTAGCACGTATGATGATGATGGGCATTCATTTTATGGATGACCAAGTTCCTTTCAAAGAAGTATATATACACGCTTTAGTAAGAGATGATAAGGGTCAAAAAATGTCAAAATCAAAGGGTAATGTCCTAGATCCTTTGGACTTATCTATGAAATATGGAGCTGACTCACTGAGGTTTACTCTAACAGCTATGGCCGCTCAAGGAAGAGATATAAAATTATCAGAAGAGAGAATTGCAGGTTATAGAAATTTCAGTACAAAAATATGGAATGGATGTAAGTTTCTGGAATTTAATGAATGTATTTCAGAACTTAATAATGAAATTGATTTTGTAAAGCTACAAGTCAATAAATGGATAATAGATATTTATAATCAACTTAATTTTAAAGTAAAAAAATCTATAGTTGAATACAAGTTTAATGATGCTGCTGACGCCTTATATCAGTTTATTTGGAGAGATTACTGTGACTGGTATATAGAGTTTATCAAGCCTATTTTGAATAACTCTGAAGACATTGAGTCACAAAAAGAAACTAAAAGTGTTTCTATTAAAATTATGAAAAATGTTTTATTAATGTTACATCCAATAATGCCATATGTAACCGAAGAAATTTTTGAAAATTTGTTTAAAACTAATAAGCTAGCGATTTCATCACCTTGGCCAAAGATAATAAAAACTAAAACCTCTTTAAAAAATGGAATAGGGCTAATAATAGATATTGTTTCCGCGATAAGATCAATTAGGGTAGAAAAAAATATTCCTAATAAATCTAGACCTACAATTATTCTTAAAAATGTGAACCAAGAAAAAAAGACAATTATTATAGAAAATAATAATTTAATTATTAATTTAGCAAAATTAAAACAGATAAAATTTGCATCCAAACAAGATCATAAAAAAGAAAAATCTATAATTATAACTATTGATGAGATAACTTTAATGATACCAACAGATGGATTAATAGATATTGAAGCAGAAAGGAATAGATTGAATAAAGAGTTAACAAATATAATTAATGAAATTGAAATTATAGACAAAAGATTGAAAAATTCATCATTTGTAAAAAAAGCACCATTAAATGTTATAGAGGATGTAAAATCCAAAAAAAATGTATTTGATCAAAGAAAGTTAGAAATAGAAAAGGCTTTAGTTAATTTATAATATTAAAAGTAAGTTGGAGAAAAATATGAAGAATTCAAAAACAGTTTTAATTGACAAAAACCCCGGAAGAAATTCTCAGACTTTTGGGGTTGCAAGGATGCTTAAGACTGATTTGGACTTGATACATGAACCATCAATAGGAGTGGTTGGAAATAAGGGTGATTCACAATGTTATTTTGGTGTTGAGGAAAAAGTCAAAACTATTCATGAAAGATTAAGACAAAGAATAGGACAAAATCCTAATGATATATTGATGAGACTTGTGCAGCCAGAATATACAGTCGCGACATCTGATGGTATTCGAAATGGAACAAAAGAAATGCGATATTCTTTGATTGGAAGAGAAGTTACTAATGATTCACTTTGTGAACATTTAAGTGCCTCAGGTCTTGAGGGAACTATTGCAGTGGTTGCATGTGACAAACCACCCGTGGGAACGTTGGCTGCCATACTAGAACATAATAGACCTGCCATCATGATGTCAGACGGGTCAATAAGACCTGGAGTTGACTCCGTGACAAAAGAACCAATTGACTTAATTACAGCTTACCAATTAGCAGGAAGTGATGATGAGGCTTTGAAAAAAAGAATAGCGTGTGAAGCCTGTCCAGGCCATGGAAGTTGTGGGGGCATTTTTACTTATAACACTATGCAAACATTTATTGGCGTAGTTGGAATGCAACCACTAGAAATGGTTTCACCAGCATCAGAGGATAAAAGAAGGTTAGAGATCTTTCCAAATCAACTTATTAATTATTTGGATAATATGATAAAACAAGACATTAAGCCAAGAGATATTGTTACAAGAGATTCTTTAAGAAATGCACTTATTGTTGCAATGTCAATTGGAGGTTCTACAAATGTAATGCTTCATGCTCCAGAATTAGCTCGAGCAGCTGGTTATAAAAATTTTAATGATGATATTATGAGCTTTGAAGAATTTAATTATTTATCTAAAAACGTAGTTCCAGTTTTAGTTGATGCTAGACCATTTGGAAAGTATTCAATGGTTGATATTGACGCTAAAGGCGGCGTGCAAGTTTTTGTTAATGATCTTCTTAATTCAGGGTTGTTAAATGGGCAAACTCTAACTTGCACTGGTGAAACATTAGAAGAACAAATTAAAAGACTTTCTCCTGAAGAACCAGATGGAGAAGTTATCTATCCTGTTAAAAAACCATTTAAAGAAACTGGTGGATTAAGATTATTAGGTGGAAATTTATCACCTGAGTATAGTGCAATTTTAAAACTAGCAGGTGTAGAAGGTGGATTAGAAAATAATGTTTTTGTTGGCAAAGCAAAAGTTTTTAATGGAGAGCAAATGTTACTCGACACACTAGAAAATAATCCTGAAAAATTTGAAAACAAAGATATGATTATAGTAAGGTATGAAGGTCCTGTAGGTGGGCCAGGAATGCCAGAGATGCTTGACTCAACTTCAAGGATTACCTCTTTGTGCAGAGAGAGGAATATTATTGTTGGTCTAATGACTGATGGACGTTTCTCAGGGGGATCTGTTGGGCTAGTTATTGGGCATGTGGGTCCGGAAGCAGCAATTGGTGGACCAATTGGATTGATCAAAAATGGTGATGAAATTATAGTTGATCTTAATGCGAACACTTTAAATTGTACCGAATTACTTAATTTAAAAATTCTAAAAGAAAGAAAAAAAGAATGGAACATTGTAGTTCAAGAAAATAATGGTCTGCATCCGTTTGTTGGTGATGCAGATACAAGATTATTAAACAGAATGAGAAATTCTGCTGTTTCGGCTGTTTTTGGTGCAGGTATGCATCCAAATCGTGAAGTATGGATACCAGATCCACGAAACGTTGAAATATCAAATTTTAAGCCAAAAAATATTCATAAAAATAATTAATTGTTTAATTCAATCCAAATAGGTGTGTGGTCGCTGGGTTTTTCTTCACCTCTTGGTATTTTATCTATACCTACATCAATTAGATTATCAACTATCTCTGGTGAAATTAAAAATAGATCTATTCTTATCCCGTTATCCTTTTGCCAAGCTCCATTCTGATAATCCCAGAAACTATACTCTTTAGTACTTGGATATTTTATACGATAAGCATCAACTAGACCAATGTTTATTAACTCTCTTAAATGCTTCCTAGTTTTTTCTAGATATAATGCATCATTTTGCCATTTTGATATATCATAACAATCTATACTTTCTTGGATAACATTAAAATCGCCTCCTAAAATTAAGGGTTCATTAGAATCATAAATCTCTTTCGTATATTTTGTTAGACGCCTCATCCAACGAATTTTGTAGTCATATTTTGCACCTGGTGCAGGATTTCCGTTAGGTAAGTATAAACAAATAATATTTATGTCTTTAATTTTAACATGTAAAAACCTTGCTTGATCATCTTCATCCATCTCTTCATCATATAAAGGTAATGATCTAGTAATTTCATCTATTTCAAATTTAGACGCAATAGCTACGCCATTATATGATTTTTGTCCGTTGAATATTACGTCATATTTTTTTTGTTCAAAATCTAATGACGGAAAATTATCATCAATTGTCTTAGTTTCTTGCAATAAAATTATATCAGTATTATTTTTATCTAACCAACTCAATACATTTTGCAGTCTCATTTTTATAGAATTTACATTATAACTAGATATTTTTAAGGACATTTTATTAGGTAATATTAGATTGAGAAGCTTGTTCCACAGCCACAATTTGCTGTAGCATTGGGATTTTCAATTTTAAAATATGATCCTGCAAGTTCCGACACGTATTCTAAAGTACTTCCTCGAAGAAAATCTATAGATACTTTATCTATTAAATAATCAATTCCTCCTTCTTTGAAGATCATATCATCGTCTTTAGGTTTTTTATCAAATGAAAAATCATATTGAAAGCCAGAACAACCACCTCCTAAAACTGATATTCTAAAATATGAACCTTCTTCATCTTTTAGTAAAACTTTTACTCTTTCTAAAGCTTCCTTTGATAGATAAAAGTCTTGATTGAAATCTTTACTTTCATTCATTTTAAAAAACCTCGTTTAATTTTGAAGTTTGAAAATTATTACAAATGTTTAATTGCAAATTAACATATTTTTATTCATAAATGAATAATTTATTGGAAAATTTAATGTTTACTAATAATGATAACCGATATTTAAGTTCGTTTGCATGTCTTAGTTCAGAAAGTAGGGGCAGAGTCCATAAAGATGATAAACTTATTCTTGGCAGGACTGAATTTCAAAGAGATAGGGATAGAATAATTCACTCTGAAGCTTTTAGAAGGTTAAAAGACAAAACTCAGGTTTTTGTGTTTCACGAAGGAGATCATTATAGAACTCGATTAACTCATACTCTTGAAGTTTCTCAGATTGCAAGATCAATCGCTAAGGCTCTGAATATTAATGAAGATTTGACTGAAACCATAGCCCTTGCGCATGATCTAGGACATCCGCCTTTAGGTCATAGAGGGGAGGATGTTCTCCAAAAAATAATGGCTGATGTTGGTGGTTTTAGTCATAATGAACAAACACTTAGAGTTGTAACAATATTAGAAAAAAAATATCCAAATTTTGACGGTTTGAACCTTACTTATGAAACTTTAGAGGGATTGATTAAACATAATGGACCATTTTTGGATTTAAATAAAACACCAGAAACTATCAAGGATATCTGTATTCTCTTGGAGATTGATTTTAAAACACATAGTTCATTAGAAGGTCAAGTGGCAAATATTTCTGATGATATAGCATATTTGACGCATGATTTTGATGATGGCCTTCGTGAAAAACTATTTTCTTTAAATGATATTCGTAAAATAGATATCATTAATTACATTTTAAAAAATATCGAAAGTAAATTTGTAAATATAAAAGGTGATATATTAATTCATCAATTAGTTAGGCATTTAATCAGTTACTTTATAAACGATGTGGTATCAAATGCACTAAAAATTATAAAAAAAAATAATTTTAAACATGTAAATGAGGTAAAGAATTATGGAAATATAATTGTTAAACTTTCTAAAGATGCTTCATCGTCAATGGAAGAAATAAGAAATTTTTTATTTAAAAAAATGTATCACAATCAATCATTAGTAAAAATATTAGACCAAAATACACTTATGATAGAAAAATTATTTTTGTTATTTATAAAAGATATTCATACACTTCCAGAACAATGGAAACATTATAATGAGGAAATGCTATCGGAAATGTCACAAAAAAATAAATTTAGAATTATAGCTGATTATATAGCGGGTATGACTGACAATTATTTAAAAAAAGAATATGATAAATTTTATAAATAGAAAGATTTTAAGTTAATGAATATTTACAAATTTTATTTTAGCCATTTGATTAAAGCGATTGAGAAGTTTAAATCAGATTTTAAATATTCTTTTAAAGTAGAGGACTTACTTAAAAAGTTAACTTTAGAACCTCCTAAAAATTCAATTAATGGAGATATGTCTACAAATCTAGCAATGATTTTAAGTAAAGATTTAAAATTGAGCCCTAAAATAATAGCGAAAAATTTTATAGCCTACATTTCAAATTTTCCTGATATAGAAAATGTAAGTGTGGCTGAGCCAGGTTTTATTAATATTACATTCAAACAACATGTATGGTTTGATTTTATAAGTAATTTACTAAAAAATAAAGAAAATTGGGATCAATTAGATATAGGAAAAGGAAAAAATATTAATATCGAATTCATCTCTGCTAATCCTACTGGTCCTCTTCATGCTGGTCATGCAAGAGGAGCTGTTTTTGGAGACGCACTAGCATCTCTTTTGACTGAGGCTGGGTACTTAGTTACCAAAGAGTACTACATTAATGATGCTGGAAATCAAATTGAAAAATTAGTAGAGTCTTCTTTATTAAGATATAATGAACAATTAACAAAAAAGTTAATTGATATTCCTGAGGGTCTTTATCCAGGTGAATATCTTAAAGAAGTTGGTCAAATTCTTTTTGAAAAATATGGAGATGAATTAGAACAAGATAATCAAGAAAAAATTTTTGATAAAGTTAGATCTGTTTCTTTAGAAGTTATAATGAGAATGATCAAAAATGATCTTCTTAAATTAGGAATAGAAATGGATGTTTTTACTAGTGAAAAAGAAATTATTTCAGGAAATTTATTAGCTGAAATTTTAAAAAATCTTGAAAGTAAAAATCTTATTTTTTATGGTGTTTTAGATCCACCTAAAGGTACTGATCCAAAAAATTGGGAAAAAAGAGAGCAATTATTATTTAAATCATCCGTGTATGGGGATGATACAGATAGGGCTCTAAAAAAATCAGATGGTACGTGGACTTATTTTGCAACCGATATGGCTTATCATTTAGATAAAATGAATAGAACCAAAGGTGATTTAATTAATGTTTTGGGTGCAGACCATATAGGTTATATTTCAAGGATAAATGCCGCTGTAAGTGCTTTATCCAACGGCTCTGTTGCAATTGATACTAAAGTTTGTGCATTAGTAAACCTCTTAGAAGATGGAAAACCAATTAAAATGAGTAAGAGAGCTGGCAACTTCGTAACTTTATCTGACATTATAAATGCTGTTGGTAAAGATGTTGTTAGGTTTATTATGTTAACTAGAAGAAACGATCAATCTATAGATTTTGATTTTAAAAAAGTAACGGAAAAATCAAAAGAAAATCCGGTGTTTTACGTACAGTATGCTCACGCACGTTGTAATTCCATTTTTAGATCTTCAAAAATAAAGGAAGACGAGCTAATTTTAAAAAATCCCAAACTATTAAAAAATGATTATGAAATTGAACTTATAAAATTTATAGCTTTATGGCCTAGAACTTTAGAACTTGCTGCTCGAAATCATGAACCTCACAGGATTTGTTACTACTTAATTGAATTATCAAGTATTTTTCACAGTTTATGGAATAAAGGAAAAGATGATAATATTAAATTTATAGTTGAAAATGATTTAGAATTAACAAATGCAAGATTGTCATTAGTGAAAGCTGTTGCTTTAACAATCAGAAAAGGGTTAAGTCTTCTTAAGATTGAACCAGTTCTTGAGATGTAAATTGATGAATAATTACTTAAAGATATTTTCTATATTTTTTTTAAGTGTTGGAATTTTTTTTTCTATTGGTCTTTTTGCTTTAAAAATACTTTTTCAAAAAACTGATAATAGTGAATTAATTATTTTAGGGCCAGATAATGAAAATATTATCACTAAACCCAAAGATCCAGGTGGTAAGAAAATTTCAAATTTAGATATTGAAATATTAAATAATAAAGATGCATTAATTCAAATTGAAAAAATTAGACCCAAGCCAACTAAACCAGAACTTTTACCTTTAGAAGTAGTTCCATTTGAAAAAAAGACACTGAAAAAAAATGACAAAGATTTATTAAAGGATTTGAAAATATCAAGTGAAAAAACTTCAAATTCTAAATTAATTAAAAAAAATTTAAACATATCAAATAAAAATATACTTTTGTACAGAGTTCAATTCGGATCATTTAGGAATTTAAAAAAAGCTAAATTAGCCAAGGAAAATATTGAAAAAAAATATAGTAATTTATTATTACAAACAAAGTTAGAAATATATTCTTATACTAATAATGATAATTTATTATTTTATAGAGTTTGGACAAGTTTGATGAACAAAGATAGTGGTTTAAAGTTATGTGACAAATTTAAAAAAGAAAAAATAGTGTGTATTCTTCAAGTTAATAAAAGAAATTGAATGTCAGAATTAAATTATAATAAAATTGTAGTATTAAGTCTTTCATTGGACGGTTTTGAAGGTCCGATTGATCTTCTTTTAAGCTTGGCTAGGGATCATAAAATTGATTTAACAAAATTATCAATTTTAACATTAGCTGAACAATATTTAAAATTTTTAGAAAAAATTATAAAAAAAGACATTGATATTGCTGCAGAATATTTAGTAATGGGGGCATGGCTAGCTTTTTTGAAATCAAAACTTTTATTACCTGATGATAAAGATGAGGAGTCTATTACTTCTGAAGAAATGTCAGAATTACTTGAATTCCAGATGAAAAGATTAGAAGGAATGCAAAAAGTATCAAAGCTTCTATTTCAAAGATATAAATTAGGAACTCATTTTTTTAAGAGAGGCAACCCTGAAATTTTTGGCATAAATCAAAAAAATCAATACAACACAAGTTTATATGATTTAATTAAAACTTATGGTGAAATTATTACAAACAAAAATAATAAGTCTATTATTATCTCGGATACTCAATTATACTCAGTTGAAGATGCATTAATCATTCTAAAAAATTTTTTTAAAAATTCAAAAGATTGGAAAGATCTTCTAGATTTCATTCCAAAAAATTTAAGAAATAATTTAGAAAGGAAATCAGCTCTAGCCTCGCATTTTGCTGCTTCTCTGGAGCTTGTTAAAGAGGGTGATTTGCAAATAAGGCAAGATAATTATAATGCTAACATATTGTTACAACCAAAAATTAAATAATATTTTTAAAATGAAAACTAAATCTCAGGTAACCTTATGAAAAAGTTAAAAGAAAAAAATAATGAAAATTATAATTTTGTCTTAAAACAGAAAGTTGTTGAAGCTCTTATATTTTCTTCATCTGATCCTGTGCCTTATGACGAATTATTAAAACGAATATTAGATAAAAATATATTAAATGAAATATTAGAAAACTTAGAAAAAAAATACGCCTCAAGTGGAGTAAATTTGTATGTTATTAATAACACATATGCATTTAGAACATCATTAGATGTTTCAGAGTTCTTAAATATTGAAAAAATTGTTCCAAAACCGTTGTCACGTGCAGCAACTGAAACTTTAGCAATTATTGCGTACCATCAACCCATTACACGCTCAGAAATAGAAAATATTCGAGGGGTTTCACTTAGCAAAGGAACCTTAGATATTCTATTAGAATTAGAATGGATACGACCTGGGCATCGGAAATCAACTCCCGGAAACCCTCTTACATGGAAAACTACAAATTTGTTTTTAGATTATTTTAATCTTAAAAACATCAGTGATCTCCCAGGAATTGAAGATCTTAAAAATTCAGGTTTACTTGATAAAAATAAAGTTATTTTTAATGATCAATCAGCTGAAGAAATGTAAATTAATTATTAGGATTTAAAAATTGTTAGAGTTTTTAAATGTTTCACATAAATATGACAAAAAAGTAATTTTGAATGACTTTTCTATGATACTTCAAGCAGGAGAGATTGTTTCCTTATTAGGCCCCTCTGGATGTGGAAAAACAACTCTACTTAAATTAGCTAGTGGAATCGAAAAGCTTCAAAAGGGTGAAATCAAATTAAATGGTGAAATTATTTCATCTTTCAATTTTCATTTGAACTCAGAAAAAAGACAAATTGGATATGTTTTTCAAGATTGTGCACTATTTCCACACTTAACAGTTTTACAAAATATTTTCTTTGGAATTAAAAAAAAAGATATCGAGAGATGTTTACAAAAAATTAAAAACTTAATGGATGAAATTGATATTTCTAATTTGGGCAATAACTATCCACATGAATTATCAGGCGGTCAACAACAACAAGTTGCACTTATTAGATCAATGGCTTCTGATCCAAAAATTATTTTTTTAGATGAGCCCTATTCTAATTTAGATTCTAGATTAAAGGAAAAAATTAGAGATCAAATGTTACATATTTTAAGAGAACATAAAATTTCAGCATTATTAGTAACTCATGATCCAGAAGAAGCAATGTTTATGTCTGATAAAATTGGTGTCTTAAATAATGGGTGTATCGAACAGTTTGGAAGTCCCATAGATCTTTATTTACGTCCTAAATCCACTTTCATAGCTGAGTTTTTTGGAGATATAAACATACTTGAAGGCATTGTCAAAGACGGTTCCGTAAGCACAGTACTTGGTACTTTTAATTGTCCTCAAAAATTTAATAATAAGAATGTAACAATTGTTATAAGAGAAGAAGCTATAAAATTGTTTTCAGCAACTAAAATTAATTTAAATAAAAAACATAAAACCAATCTTTTAAAGTCTTCATATTATGGATATGTAATGGAAACAAGATTACTTGCTGGTTCTAGTTTGGTTCATTTGTCACTGAAAGTTGATGAAAAAAAAATTCACCTTCATGCTAAAATTCCAGGGCTAAATTTTTTTAAAGTAGATGAAAAGGTAATTGTCGAAACAGATCCAAAACAAATTTTTATCTTTGAGCAATAAATAATTTTAATATATAAAAAAAATATAATTTACATATAATATGTTTTTAATTTAAAAGTATTTAGATAGGAGATATATAACATGGGTGCATTTAGTATTTGGCACTGGATTATTGTATTAATTGTTGTTTTAATTTTATTTGGTGGAAAAGGTAAATTATCAAGTATAATGGGCGATTTTGGAAAAGGATTAAAAAATTTCAAAGACCAGGTTAAATCTAATAAAGAAAGTGACGAAAATATAGAGGTTATTGCTGAAACAAAAACCAAGCCTAAAAAAAAGTCTGTTAAAAAAACAGCAAAAAAGAAACAATCTGTAAAAAAGAAATCCTAAGTAAAGTAAAATTTAATGCTTGATATTGGTTTTCCAGAATTTCTTTTAATTTCTTTTGTGTTGCTTATTGTAGTTGGTCCAAAAGATTTGCCAAAAGTTCTAAGGTCAATCACATCCTTTGTAAGAAAAATAAAATCTATGGCTTCACAATTTCACTCAGGAATTGATGATTTAGCAAATGAAGCTGAAATTTCTGATTTAAGAAAAGAGGTAAATAAAATTGATAAGAAATCTTTAATCGATGACCATGTTGGTCAAATTAAGGAATTAGAAGATGATGTTGACATAAAATCAATAAAAAATGACGTTGATGATATAAAAATTGCAAATAATGCTAAAAAAGATAAAAAATCAAATTCGAAAATAAAAAATTTATAATTATAAATGATAATATGAGCAAAATCAAAAATCCTGAACAAAATATGACACTTTTAGATCACCTTATTGAGCTAAGAAACAGACTATTAGTATCATTTTGTGCATTTTTATTTTTATTTTTTCTTTGCTTTATTAAATTTACTAATGACAATCAAAATCTTGCAGATATTGTTTACATGTTTTTGCAAGCTCCACTTGCTTCTCAAATACTTGAAAATGGTGGAAGAATGATATTTACTGCCTTGCATGAAGGTTTTTTTACACAAGTTAAAGTTGCTTTTTTTATATCTTTATGTGTTTCATTACCAATATTTTTAATTCAAATATGGAGATTTGTTGCGCCAGGTTTATATCAAAATGAAAAACAAGCTTTTCTTCCTTTTTTACTGGCTACACCTATTTTATTTATAGCTGGTGCAGCTATGGTTTACTATATTGTAATACCTCTTGCGTGGGACTTCTTTCTTTCTTTTCAAGTTAATAGTGTAGATGGTTCTCTGCCGATAGAATTAGAACCAAGAATATCAGAATACCTTTCATTAATTATGAAACTGATTTTTGCTTTTGGATTATGTTTTGAATTACCAGTTATTTTATTATTGTTAGTTAAAACAGGTATTATCACACCAGATGATCTTGCTAGTAAAAGAAAGTACGCAATCTTAACGGCTTTTGTCATTGCTGCAATACTTACACCACCAGATGTTATTTCACAAATTTTACTTGCATTACCAATTATCGCTTTATACGAATTATCTATAATTTTTTCTAAATTTCTCAGTAAAAGTAAGTAAAAGAGTTTTTTTGATGCATGATATAAAATTTATAAGAAATAATCCCGAAAAATTTGAAAAACAAATGTATCGTAGAGGTCTGAATATTAACATATCTTCAATCCTTAAAATTGATAAATCTATTAGAAAAAAACAATCTGAAATACAAGTTATACAAGAAAAAAGAAATAATAGCTCAAAAGATATTGGTAAGTTAATATCTGAAGGTAAAGATGTATCAGAATTAAAAAAAAATATTTCCAATTTAAAGTCGGAATTAACAAAAATAGATCAAGAAATAAAAAATTGTTCAAGTGAACTAAATGATATTTTAAAAGTATTACCCAACAGTTTAGATGAAGATGTTCCTGAAGGGGAAAATGAAAATGAAAATAAATTAATTAAAGAGTGGGGAACAAAACCTAAATTTTCTTTTGAGCCTCTAGATCATGTAGAGATTGGTGAAAAACTAAATCAACTTGATTTTAAGACGGGTGTTAAGATATCAGGATCAAGGTTTGTTTTATTAAGAGGAAAAATAGCATTGTTGGAAAGAGCGCTATCTTCATTTATGATAGACACTCACGTAAATAATTTTGGATTTGAAGAAATTTCTCCTCCCTATATCGTAAGAGATGAAGCACTATTTGGCACTGGCCAGCTTCCTAAATTTTCAGACGATTTATTTTGCACAACAGACAAAAGATGGTTAATTCCTACAGCTGAAGTGCCTTTAACTAATATTGTAAGGGACGAAATTCTTGATAAAAATTGTTTGCCATTAAGATTTGTTGCAAATACTCCTTGTTTCAGATCGGAAGCAGGAGCAGCAGGCACTGATACTAGGGGTATGATACGTCAACACCAATTTTCTAAAGTGGAAATGGTTTTTATAACAAATCCAATTAATTCAGATGAAGAATTGAAAAACTTAGTTTCTTGTGCAGAAACTATTCTAAAAAAATTAGAATTACCATATAGAATTATGAAGTTGTGCTCTGGAGATGTCGGGTTTTCAGCCAAGAAAACATTTGATCTAGAGGTTTGGCTTCCTGGACAAAATTCAGGGAAAGGTATGTATAGGGAAATTTCATCTTGCTCTAATTGTGGAGATTTTCAAGCAAGAAGAATGAATGCTAAATTTAAAGACAAAGAAACAAATAAAATTAATTTCTTGCATACACTTAATGGTTCCGGTTTAGCAATCGGTAGAACAATAATTGCTATATTAGAAAATTATCAACAAAGTGATGGATCTGTAGTTATTCCTGATGTTCTTGTGCCTTACATGAAGGGAATTAAAATAATTGAAGCATTAAATTAAACACATGAACAAAAAATTGAATAACATTCTTATTTCCAATGATGATGGCTATAAAGCAATTGGCTTAAAAGTTCTATTAAATATTGCTGAACAACTAGCAGATAATGTATTAATAGTATCTCCAAAAATAAATCAATCAGCAAAATCAAAATCTATTACCATTAAACAAAATATTAACTTTAGAGAAATGTCAAAAAATTTTTGGATTGTTGATGGCACACCAACTGATTGTATGATATTTGCTCTCAATCATTTGTTTAACAAAAACAAACCTGATTTAATTCTTAGTGGTATAAATGCTGGAAGTAATATTGGAGACGAAGTTTCTTATTCAGGTACTGTTGCTGCTGCATGGGAGGGTGCAGTGAGGGGAATAGATTCAATTGCGTTAAGTCAATACGGTGGTGATGATAAAATTAACTCTTATGAGTGTTCACAAGCCAAAGGTTTTGATATCATAAACTATTTACTAACAATCAAGTCACAAACTCCTAGATTTTATAATGTAAATTTTCCATTTATAATTTCATCTAATTTAGAAAATGTTAGAAGTTCTTTCACAACTTTAGCATCTCAAAAAATTGCTGATGAAATTTTATTTGATGATGATTTTAGTTCCTTCATGATAGGGCGAATGATTAATGATCACAGTTCATTAATCAATACTGATTTAGAATGTTTAAAAAAAAATAAAATCTCAATAACACCATTGTCCTTAAATTTAAGTAATAATGAATTTTTAAAAAAAATGAACCATGATATTTGAAAGCACAATTCAAAAAGCTAATTTAATTATGAAATTAAGATCTATGGGAATTTCTTCAAAAAATGTTTTATCTGCAATTGAAAAAATTCCTAGAGAAATTTTTCTTCCTTCTAACCTTAAAGATTATGCATATGAAAATAATCCTCTGCCTATTGGTTTTGAACAAACAATAAGTCAGCCATATATTGTTGCACTAATGACTGAAGCTTTATCTCTAAAAGGAAATGAAGTAATTTTAGAAATAGGAACTGGTTCTGGTTACCAAACATCTATATTATCAATTTTATCTAGAAGAGTATATTCAATAGAAAGAATTCGCCCCTTATTAGTAAACGCAATTAGTTGTTTTAAAAGACTTAAGCTAACAAATATTATTTGTGAGTGTAAAGATGGATTTTTAGGATGGCCGAAATTAGCACCTTTTGATCATTTAATTATTACATGCGCAGTAGAAAAAATTGATAATAGATTATTAAGTCAAGTTAGATTTAATGGTACGTGTGTGGTGCCAGTAGGATCTGTTTTAAAAGGACAAAGATTAAAAAAAATAACTATCAAAAATAACAGAGAAAAAGATATTTGGGAAGATCTTGGTCAAGTCAATTTCGTTCCATTAATAAGTGATAATTATTGAAATTTGTTTGATTTTAATCTAAGTCTAAAAATAAAGGTGTTTAAGTTGAAAAAAAGTTACTACATCATTTTAATTTTTCTTGCGTTTGGGTGTCAAAGTAATAAGCTTTACGACGGTTTAAAAAAAGACTTTGCTCCCGAAAAAGAAGCTAAAGTTTTTAATAAAACTCCTAGTTCAAATAACATGAATATTCCATTAAATGGTATGATAATTGTTAGAGAAAATGAGACAATTTATAATATTGCCAACAAATTTAAAGTAATTCCAAAAGATATAATTGAAGATAATAATCTTTCAAAACCTTATGAATTAAAACCTAATCAAATTTTATTTTTAAGACATGAAAATTTTTATATTGTGAAAGAGAATGATACTGTTGAAAAAATTTCAAAAAGATTTGCCGTAAAAAAAACAGAAATTATTAAATTAAATAAACTTAAAACTCCTTTTAATTTAGTTGTAGGGAAAAAAATCTTAATTCCATTGCTTAAAGATTTTTCAGTTGTTGACTTAATTATTAATGAAAAAGTATATGATACAAAACAAATTACTAAAAACAAATACACTTCCAGCAATGAAAAAATTAAAGATGCTCCTTTTTTTGTATGGCCAGCAAAAGGTGAAATTATAAAAAATTTTGGCAAATTTGGCAAAGGCCAACATTACGACGGTATTGATATTATGTTAGGTCAAAACAAACCTATTTATTCAGCCTATGATGGAGAGGTAGCGTTTGTGGGTTCACAAATTAAAAAGTTTGGTAATCTAATAATTTTAAAACATAATCAATCTTGGGTTACTGCATATTCTAATTTAGGCAAGTATAATGTTAAGGTTGGTGATAAAATAAAAAAACAACAAATAATTGCTAGTACATCACAAAACAAAAATTATTTTCACTTTCAACTAAGGCATAATAGAAATCCAGTTAACCCAATAAATTATTTGAATTAATAGATTTTAACATTTTGTTTGCTGGCTAAATCTTCAATAAATTGCCAAGCAACTCTTCCTGATCTGGCACCTCTAGTAATTGACCATTCTAGTGCCTCAGATTTAAGTTTATCTTTTCCAATCGATATTTTGAATTCATTACAGTATGCTTCGACTATAGCTAGAAATGTGTCTTGATTCATATTATGAAATCCAATCCATAATCCAAACCTATCAGATAAAGAAACTTTCTCTTCCACAGACTCAGAGGGGTTTATCGCAGTAGATCTCTCATTTTCCATCATGTCTCTTGGCATCAAATGTCTTCTATTTGAAGTTGCATAAAAAATTACATTATTTGGCTTTCCTTCGATACCTCCATCGAGTGCAGCCTTAAGGCTTTTATAGTTATTTTCGCCAGTATCAAATGACAAGTCATCACATAACAAAATAAATCTATAATTTTTGTGTTGTGATAAAAGTAATAAAAGTTCAGGAAGTTCAGATATATCTTCTCTATGAATTTCAACTAATTTTAAAACTTTGGATTTTGTTTTAACTATAACTTCCTTGTGAACTGCTTTGACAAGAGAAGATTTGCCTGTTCCTCTTGCACCCCAAAGCAAAGCATTATTTGCACTCAAATTGTTAGCAAAATTTAATGTATTGTTTAAAAGTATTTCTTTTTGATTATCGATGCCCTGAAGAAGCGAAATTGAAATACGGTTTATATTTTCAACAGGTCTAATTAATCCAGATTTGGATTCAAAAATAAAACCTTCGCTTTTATCTAAATTTTTAATTTTTTTATCAGGTGGAGCTAATCTTTCTAAAGCATTCGCTATTCTCTCCAAAATAGAATTTGTAGTATTATCAACCATTATAAAAAGCCTAAATAAGTAAAAATAGTAATATATATATTTTTTTAAATTTTATCTATGGTCTTTCTTAGTTTTTTTTTATATAAATTGTTATCTTTATATAAAGTTTACAGTGGAGTTACTTATGATTTCAAGTGCATTTGCTCAATCAGCAGCTGGAGGAGCTGGAGGTTTTTCATTACAAGGACTTCTTCCATTCATTTTAATTTTTATAATTTTTTATTTTTTGCTTATTAGACCTCAACAAAAAAGAGTTAAACAACATAAACTGATGGTTGAGAGTTTAAAGAGGGGTAACCAAGTTTTAACTGCAGGAGGAATACTCGGCGTAGTGACAAAGGCTACTGATGGATCAGAAACTGTAAGCGTAGAAATTGCTTCGGGGGTAACTGTAGAGCTCACAAGACAAATGATATCTGAGGTTCGTGGTGATCAAAAGCTAAAACCTGAAAATAAAAAATCAAATTTAAAGAAGAAATAATTTTTATTATTTTATGGATTTTTTGATATGAAAAGTTTGTCAAAAATAAGATTAATTCTGATAATTATGACTGTGGTCATAGGCATGGTCTATGCTGTACCAAACTTTTTTAATACTTCTAAACAAGATCAGTCATTCAATTTTTTACCAGGAAAAAAAATTAACCTTGGTCTTGATTTAAAAGGTGGTTCTTATCTATTGCTTAAAGCTGACATGGATGTTGTTTTTGCTGAAAAACTTGAATCACTTCTATCAGATATTAGATCTTCACTCAGAAAATCAAAAATTGGTTATAAAAAGTTAAGCATACAAGATGATATTATTTCATTTCAAAAAAGAAAAAATTATTCAAATGAAAAAATCAAATCAATTTTACTTTCATTAAATAAAAACCTTATTGTAGAGAACAAACTTAACTCTTTTTTAATCAAATTTTCAGAACAAAATAAAAAAAATATAACAAAAACCACAATGGCTCAGGCCATTGAAATTGTTAGAAGGAGAATAGATGAGACTGGAACAAATGAGCCTAGCATTCAACGACAAGGTGTTGACCGTATTATTGTCCAACTTCCTGGTTTAGATGATCCAAGCCGTATAAAAAAATTATTAGGCAAAACTGCAAAATTAACATTTCAATTAGCTCATCCAAGTATACTTCCTGAAGATTTAGATAAAGATTCAAAGTCTCCTCCTGGTTTTATTAAATTACAGGAAGATAAAAATCCTGATCGTTTTTATATGATAAATAAAAGAGTTATGGTATCTGGTGAAATGCTTAAGGATGCAAGTCCAACGTTTGACAGAAATAACAGTCCATCAGTTTCATTTCAATTATCTCCTTTAGGTGGAAAGAAATTTGGAAGGGTTACTGGAAAAAATATTGGCAGAGCCTTTGCTATAGTACTTGACGGAAAAGTTGTAAGCGCTCCAGTAATACAAACTCAAATATTTTCAACTGGGCAAATTACTGGTGCTTTTACAGTACAAGAAACAAATGATTTAGCATTAGTTCTTAGATCAGGTGCATTACCTGCTCCAATGGTTATTCTTGAAGAGCGTTCAGTTGGTCCAGGTCTAGGAAGTGATTCAATTTCTGCAGGAAAGATTGCAAGTATCTTTGGGTTAGTCGCAGTAATGATTTTTATGTTAATTACGTATGGTATGTTCGGAATTTTTGCTAATATAGCACTTGTATGTAATATTATATTTATAATTGCATTATTAAGTTTAATTCAAGCAACCCTTACATTACCTGGTATCGCTGGAATAGTTTTGACTATGGGAATGGCTGTAGATGCAAATGTTTTAATTTTTGAGAGAATAAAAGAAGAATTTAATTCAGGTAGAAATATCCTTGACGCAATCGATGCTGGATTTCAAAGAGCAATTTCAACAATTATAGATGCTAACTTAACAACTTTGTTTGCAGCTTTGGCTTTGTTTTCGTTTGGAAGCGGTCCAATTAAAGGATTTTCAGTAACTTTAATGATTGGTATAGCAACTTCAATGTTTACTGCAATTGTCATAACAAAATATATAGTTTTTTTATATTCAAAGAAAAAAGATATTAACAGTGTTTTCTTACAGGACTAAAAATGAAATTATTAAGGCTTATACCGAATAATACAAATTTTGATTTTTTGCGTTTAAAAGTAATTGCTTTCTTTTTTTCTTTTATAATTTTGTCTGCAACTTTAATCAGTTTAATGGTTTATAACTTAAATTACGGAATTGATTTTAAAGGTGGAATATTACTTGAATTAAGAAGTAAAAACCTTAATTCACCAAATATTAATCAGCTAAGAGAAACAATATCCACTTTAAACGCAGGTGAAGTTTCAATACAAAACTTTGGTAAAGAAACTGATTTTTTAGTGAGAATTCAAAAGCAAGAGGGCGATCAAAAAGAACAAATAGCTATGATTGAAAAGGTAAAATCTCTTACAGACAAAGATTACACTGTTAGAAGATCTGAATTCGTAGGTCCAGTTGTTGGGGATGAATTGAAGACTGCAGGAATTTATGCCGTTTCGCTAGCTTTGTTATCAATAATGATCTACATATGGTTTAGGTTTGAATGGCAATTTTCGATTGCAGCAATAACAGCCTTAATTCATGACGTTTTTACAACCGTTGGTCTATTTTCTTTACTGCAGTTAGAATTTAATTTAGCTACGATAGCAGCTATTTTAACAACAGCTGGTTATTCCATTAACGACACTGTTGTTATCTTTGATCGTGTTAGAGAAAATTTAAGAAGATATAAATCAAAAACTCACTATTTTATTTATAACAAGTCAATTAATGAAACACTTTCTAGAACTGTTATTACATCAGTAACAACATTATTGGCACTTTTTATAATTTTCTTTTTTGGTGGCGCAGTTTTATCTGATTTTGCTCTTGCAATGATTTGGGGTGTGATTATAGGTACTTTTTCATCTATTTTTGTAGCTGTATCAATTTTGACTTACTTTAATATTAACAAAGGTGAGAAAGTTGATGATCGTACAAATATACCCGAATACGAAAAAGAAAATTAAAAATTAACTTCCTTTATCCACTCTTTAAATGAGCTAATTGCAGTATTAGATAGAATCTTTTTCTTTTCTCTTCCTTTTACATGTCTTTTCTTTTTTGAACCTAGATTTATATCTGGCATTAGTCCAAAATTTATATTCATAGGTTGAAATGTATCTGGGTTTGCATTCATTGTGATATGTTTTAACAATGATCCATGTGCTGTGTTCTCAGGAGGCAAGTTTAATCTTTTATTTTTTAAATCATGAGCAGCAATAATACCAGCTAGTAATCCAATAGCAGATGATTCAACATAACCTTCAACACCTGTGATTTGTCCGGCAAAAAAAATATTTTGAAAATTTTTAAGTCTTAAAAATGGATCTAAAAGTCTAGGCGATTTTATAAATGTGTTTCTATGAAGACCTCCAAGTCTAGCAAATTCTGCATTTTCAAGGCCAGGGATTGTTTTAAATATTTCTTTTTGTGATCCATGTTTCATCTTTGTCTGAAAACCAACAATATTGTATAATGTCCCAGATTTGTTATCTTGCCTTAACTGTACAACAGCGTAAGGTTCTTCTTTTTTATGAGGATTAGTTAATCCAACAGGTTTCATTGGGCCATATCTTAAAGTCTCATCACCTCTTCTAATTATTTCTTCAATTGGCATACATCCTTCAAAAAACGGAGTGTCTTCAAAATCTTTAAATTCCATTTTTGGTGATTTTTTAATTTTATCTATAAATTGATAATATTCTTCTTTTGACAATGGACAATTAATATAGTCATCTCCATTTCCCTTGTTATATCTAGATTGTTTCCAAGCTACTGACATATTAATTGTTTCTTTATAAATAATAGGGGCAATCGCATCATAAAAAGCTAGAGAATTTTCAGAAGTTTTAATTTTAATACTTTCTGTTAATGTTTTAGAAGTTAGAGGTCCTGTTGAAATAATTACTATCTGATCATTAAATTCACTAAGATCTTTTACTTCTTGATTAATAATATTTATATTTGAAATAGAACTTATAGTTTTATTTACTTCTTTTGCGAAATCATCTCTGTCTACGGCTAACGCAGAGCCTGCTGGAACTTTGTTATGATCAGCAGTCTTCAATATCAAGGAATCTGCAATCCGTAATTCCTCGTGTAAAACACCAACTGCATTATATTCCTTGTCATCAGATCGAAAAGAGTTGGAGCAAACAAGTTCAGCTAAATATTTTGTTTGATGCGCTTCTGTTTTTACCTTTGGTCTCATCTCATACAAATCAACATTTATATCAAACTTAGAAATCTGATAGGCAGCCTCACAACCAGCTAAGCCACCTCCAATAATTACAATTTTATTATTGTTAGACATTTTAAGCTTTTTTATTTAATAATTTTTTTAAAAAGATGCCGGTATGACTATCAGCAACCTTTGATACTTCCTCAGGGGTCCCTTGCGCAACAACATACCCGCCTTTATCACCACCTTCTGGACCTAAATCAATTATATGATCTGCTGTTTTAATAACATCGAGATTATGTTCAATTACGATCATTGTGTTACCATTATCTACTAATTCTTGCATAACCTCTAGAAGCTTTTTAATGTCATGAAAATGAAGACCGGTTGTAGGTTCATCAAGAATATATATAGTTCTACCTGTTCCTTTTCTTGATAATTCTTTTGCAAGTTTTATTCTCTGAGCTTCTCCACCAGATAGAGTAGTAGAACGTTGTCCAATTTTAATGTAATCTAATCCAACTCTTTCTAAAGTTTCTAATTTTTCATAAATTAAAGGAACAGCTTTAAAAAGTTCAGCACCTTCTTTTACAGTCATGTCAAGGACATCCGATATAGATTTGTCTCTCCATTTTACTTCAAGAGTTTCTCTATTATATCTTTTTCCCTTACATTGATCACATTTAACGTAAACATCTGGTAAAAAATGCATTTCAATTTTAATGACACCGTCTCCTTGACAGGCTTCACATCTTCCACCTTTTACATTAAACGAAAAGCGGCCTGGTAAATATCCTCTTGCTTTAGCTTCTGGTAATCCTGCAAACCAATCTCTAATATGGTTGAAGGCGCCAGTATAAGTGGCCGGATTAGATCTGGGTGTTCTTCCAATTGGAGATTGGTCAATATCAATAATCTTATCAATTTGTGAAATACCATTGATTGATTTGTAAGGAGCAGGAATAGAACTGTTTCCATTTAAGATTTTTGATAAGCTTTTTTGTAGAGTTTGTATAACCAAAGTTGATTTACCTCCACCAGAAACTCCGGTCACACAAGTAAGTATTCCAAGAGGGAATTCTACATCAATATTTTGAAGATTATTACCAGATGCCCCTCTTAATATAATATGTTTATTAGAATTAATTTTTCTTCTTTTTTTAGGAACATCAATTTTTTTTATCCCAGCAAGGTAATTTCCAGTTATACTTTCTTTTTTTTCTTTAATTTGTTTAGGAGTTCCTTGCGCAATTATTTTGCCTCCATTAATACCAGCGCCAGGGCCAATATCGATAACATGATCTGCAATTAATATAGCCTCTTCATCATGCTCAACTACGATCACAGTATTGCCAAGGTCTCTTAGTTTCTGGAGAGTATGAAGTAATCTTTCATTATCTCTTTGATGCAAACCAATACTTGGTTCATCCAACACGTATAAAACACCTGACAGGCCAGAACCGATTTGACTAGCCAATCTAATTCTTTGGCTTTCTCCTCCTGATAATGTTCCACTATTCCTTGAAATTGATAAATAAGATAATCCAACACTTGTTAAGAAACCTAGTCTATCGTTTATTTCTTTCAAAACTTGTTTTGAAATCGCTAATTCTTGTTCATTAAGTATATTGTTAAGTTCCAAAAACCATTTTCTTGCCTCTTCGATTGTAAACCTAGAAACATCAGCTATATCTTTATTATTTATTTTGACAGCTAAAGTTTCTGTTTTTAATCTTTTTCCATTACATTTTTCGCAGTCTTTATCAGATTGAAATCTTCCTAACTCTTCTTTAACCCACTTACTTTCACTTTCTTTTAATCGTCTAGCTAGATTAGGAATAATACCTTCAAAGACTTTATTAGATCGAAAAACTCTTGTTCCGTCATTATAAACTATTTCAATTTTTTCATCACCTGATCCATATAATAATTTTTCTTTAATGTCTGTTGAAAGATCTAAAAATTTAGAATCAATATCAAATTTATAATGTTTACCTAGAGATTGAAGGGTTTGTATGTATAATTTACTTGTATTTAAAGCCCATGGAGCAATTGCCCCCTCTCTTAAAGTAAGATTTTCGTCAGGTACTACTAGTTTAATGTCAAAAGCAACCGCGTTTCCTAGACCATCACATTTGCCACATGCTCCAGCTGGGTTGTTAAATGAAAATATTCTTGGCTCAATTTCATCAATCGTAAAACCACTTACCGGGCAAGAGAAATTAGACGAATAAACTTCCTTATTATTACTATCAATATCAAGAACGTACAATAACCCATCAGATAATTGTAATGATATTTCGATAGAGTCAGCTAATCGTTGAAGTAGGTCTTTATTTTCTTGTTCCGTTGACTTAGTAATTACTAGTCTATCTACAACAACTTCTATGTCGTGTTTTTTATATCTATCAAGTGAAGGTAATTCTTCTATATCATAAAATTCATTATTTATTCTAAGTCTTTGGAAACCTTTTTTTCGTAGATCTATAAATTCTTTTCTATATTCCCCTTTTCTTCCACGTACAATAGGAGCAAGCAAATAAATTTTTGTTTTATTTTCTTTTTTTAAAATTTTATCTACCATTTGGCTTATTGTTTGACTTTCAATTGGTAAACCTGTTGCTGGAGAATAGGGTATTCCAACTCTTGCCCAAAGAAGCCTCATGTAATCATATATTTCTGTTACAGTTCCAACTGTTGATCTTGGATTTTTATTTGTTGATTTTTGTTCGATTGAAATTGCAGGTGAAAGTCCTTCAATAGATTCAACGTCTGGTTTTTGCATCATTTGTAAAAATTGTCTTGCATAAGCTGAGAGTGATTCTACATATCTTCTTTGTCCTTCTGCATAAATTGTATCAAAAGCTAAAGAACTTTTCCCAGATCCTGAAACGCCAGTCATTACAATTAATTTATTTTTTGGTATGTTAATATCAACATTTTTAAGATTGTGTTCATTGGCACTTCGAACTTTAAGAAATTGATTAGGCTCATGCATATTTTGCATTATTGATTTTATCCTTTTTAAATAAATTTTAACTTTCCATTTAGTTAACTTTGAAGAGATAAATGTCAATCAAAAAGATTAAATTTTAGTTTTTTTTAACTAAATGATAGTTTATAATACCACCTGTTATTTATGGAGATGTGATATGAGTGGAAGTGTTAATAAAGTCACTTTAGTAGGAAATTTAGGTAGAGATCCAGAAGTTAGAGCAATGCAAAATGGAGACAAAATTGTTCAACTTAGTGTTGCTACCTCAGATAGGTGGAAAGACAAAAGTTCAGGTGAACAAAGAGAAAGAACTGAATGGCATCGTGTTGTTATATTTAATGACGCGCTCGGAAAAATTGCAGAACAGTATCTCAAAAAAGGGAGCACTGTATATTTAGAAGGTCAACTCCAAACAAGAAAATGGACAGATCAACAATCAGGCCAAGAAAAATACACTACAGAGGTTGTTCTCCAAAGGTATAGGGGGGAATTAACTTTATTAGGCTCAAGATCTGAAAATCAAATAAGTAATGATCAACAAAATCCTGAAATTGATCAATCTAATCAAATATCTATGTCAGATGATATAGCGTCTGATTTAGATGACGAAATTCCATTTTAAAATGATTTAGTTATATAATAGATATTGTTATAAAATTAAAATCAATATACAATATGTTGAAAATTAGCAGTTTTTTTAACCAATAATTGGAGCTTTCTTTGTCAGAAGAAAAAAATAATCCCGTTAGTAAATCTCTGATCTCTATAACAGATGAAATGAAAAAATCATACCTTGATTATGCGATGAGTGTGATTGTATCAAGGGCTTTGCCTGATGTAAGAGATGGTCTTAAACCAGTGCATAGACGCATATTATACGCGATGATTGAAGGTGGGTATGATTGGTCAAAACCATACAGAAAATCTGCTAGAGTCGTTGGTGATGTCATGGGTAATTATCATCCTCATGGAGACACAGCTATATATGACTCTATGGTAAGAATGGCACAAGAATTTTCAATGAGACTAATGCTTGTTGATGGTCAAGGTAATTTTGGATCTATAGATGGTGATCCGCCTGCAGCCATGAGATACACAGAATCGAGACTTGCTAGATCTTCTGAAAGTTTGTTGAGAGATATTGATAAAGATACTATCGATTTTATTCCTAATTATGATGAATCTCAATTAGAACCATCTGTACTGCCTGCTGAATTTCCAAATATGCTTGTAAATGGTGCAGGTGGTATTGCAGTTGGTATGGCAACAAATATTCCACCACACAATCCTGGTGAAGTTATTCGTGCATGTAAAGCTATTATTAAAAATCCAAAAATAAGTTTAGAAGAGTTAATGGAAATTATCCCAGGCCCTGACTTTCCTACAGCAAGTTTGATAATGGGTAGAACAGGCATAAGAGAAGCTTTTAAGACAGGAAGAGGTAGTATAATTATGCGATCAAAAGCAGAAATTGTACAAACAGGTAAAAACCATGATCGTGAAACTATAATTATTACTGAAATTCCATTTCAAGTGAACAAAGCTCTTGTTTTGGAGAAAATAGGTGACTTGGTTAGAGAAAAGACAATTGAAGGAATTTCTGATCTCAGAGATGAATCTGATAGAAATGGAATGAGAATTGTTATTGAAATTAAAAAAGACATTCAAGGTGATGTTGTTCTAAACCAATTGTGGCGTCATACAAGATTACAAACAAGTTTTCCTGTAAATATGCTAGCTTTAGATAATGGGCAACCAAAGCAAATGGGTCTAATTGAAATTCTTAACGCTTTTATAGAATTTAGATTTGAAGTGGTAACAAGAAGAACTAAGTTTTTATTAAATAAATCTAGAAATAGAGCTCATATTTTAGCAGGGTTGATGGTAGCAATAACAAGTATTGACGAAGTTATTGAGTTAATAAAAGCTTCTTCTGACCCAGAAAATGCACGTAAAGAGTTATGTGCAAAATCTTGGCCGGCTAAAGAAGTTGCACATTTTATAAAATTAATTGATGAACCTGACTATCAAATCGTTGATGATTACTATAAATTATCAGTTGCTCAAGCAAAAGCTATTTTAGAGCTCAGACTACAAAGACTTACAGGAATGGAAAGATCTAAACTAGAAAAAGAAACTGAGGAATTGTCTAATCAAATAAAAGAATATTTAATTATTCTGTCTGATAAATCTAAACTTACTGATTTAATACAAGACGAACTTGATGAAGTTTTAACAAAAATTGATGATCCTAGAAGAACTGAAATCAATGACAGTGTTGTTGACCATGACGATGAAGATCTTATTCAAAAAGAAGATATGGTTGTTACGGTTAGTCATAGAGGTTACATTAAAAGAGTATCTTTATCCACATATAGAGCACAAAGAAGAGGTGGTAAAGGTAGAGCTGGCATGAAAATGAGGGATGAAGATACCGTTACTTCACTTTTTGTAACTAATACACATACACCAATATTATTTTTTACATCCTCAGGGATGGTTTATCAATTAAAGTGTTATAAATTACCTGAGTCTGCACCTCAAGCTCTTGGTAAGCCTATGATTAACTTACTTCCAATAGAGCAAGATGAAAAAATACATACTGTTATGCCTATGCCAGAAAATGAAGAAACGTGGGAAAATTTACAAATAATTTTTGCTACCAAAAATGGAAATATTAGAAGAAATCAATTGAGTGATTTTACTAACATTAGGCAGAATGGTAAAATTGCTATGAAACTTAATGAAAATGATGAGTTGGTTTCAGTGATACCTTGTTGTGATACAGATAATGTGTTGTTAGCAACTAGATTAGGTAAAGCAATTAGGTTTGATGTTAATGATGTTAGGGTTTTTGTTGGAAGAGGCTCATCAGGAGTGAGAGGAATTAAGTTAAAAAATAATGATTATGTTGTATCAATGTCATTAATACCTAAGTTGGAGAAAAGATACATATTATCCGTTACAGAAAACGGTTTTGGTAAAAGAACTCCTATCGAAGATTACAGAATGACTAATAGAGGTGGTCAAGGAGTAGCAAATATAGAATGTTCTGGTAGAAATGGACCAGTTGTCGCGTCTTATGTAGCTTCTGAGGATGATCAGATAATGCTTGTTACTAACTCAGGAAAGCTTATAAGAATTCGTGTTCATGGAGGAGAGGGAGACTCAATAAGAATAGCTGGAAGAAAAACACAAGGCGTAAGACTTTTTGATGTTGATGAAGAAGAAAAAGTAGTTTCTGTTGCGTTGTTGACTGATAGTGATGAGGATGACAACGCTGAAGGAAATGATAATGAAGTTGCAAGTGATTAATAGAAATATTAATATTTTGATAGATATATAAAAAGAGTTTTTGTTGAAAAGAACAGCATTATATCCAGGAACTTTTGACCCAGTAACAAATGGTCATTTAGATATTATTTTTAGAGCAAGTTCATTATGTGACGTGCTTATTATTGGAGTGGCAGAAAATATTGGAAAAAACCCTTTTTTTGAAATTTCACAAAGAAAATCCTTGATTCAAGATGCTATTAATCAAAATTTAAAAAGTTCAAAAAGAACATTAGGTGAAATCCGAGTTGAGAGTTTTGATAACCTTCTTATTGACTTTGCAAGAGCTAATTCTGCAACAATGATAATAAGAGGACTGAGAGCTGTTTCTGATTTTGATTATGAGTTCCAAATGGCAGGTATGAATGCAAGATTAGCAAATGATATCGAAACTATTTTTTTAACAGCGTCTGAAACTCATCAATTCGTTGCATCAAGATTTGTTAAAGAAATAGCACTATTAGGTGGTGACATTTCTTCGTT